>JBKOXJ010000064.1:0-35481 GCA_046724905.1 Actinomycetota bacterium
CGCTCAACGTCGCCGGCGTCCAGCCGACGGTGCTGCAGCCGCGGACGGCCGTGCTCGTGACCAGTCCCGTTGCAGGTCGGGTCACGCTCGTCGACCCGCGCAGCCTGCGCGTCGTCAAGGTCCTCGGCGGCTTCGGGTACCCGTACGACATCGAGCTCGCGCCGAGCGGGCTCTATGCGTACGCGACCGACGAGCGGCGCGGACAGCTGGCCGTGATCAGCCTCACTCGGCGGCGGGTAGTGAAGCGAGTCGACGTCGGCCGGCGCGCACACGAGCTCGCGGTCAGCTCGAGTGGCGGGACGATCTGGGTGACTCACGGACCGCGCAAGCACGAGGTGACCGTCCTGGACGCGTCCAATCCCTCTCGGCCCCGCGTTGTCCGGCGGATCCGAACAGTCGGCGCACCGCACGACATCGCCGCGCAACCAGGTCGCTTCTGGGTCACCTACTGGGGCTCGGGCGCGATCGCGGCTTTCGACGACATCTCGGGACGGCGGCTCTTCCGCCGGCACCTGGGCGAGCGGATCGATCACCTCGCCGTCACGTCGACGCAGGTGTGGGTCACCAACCAGGCGAACGGGCGCTTGCTGATCCTGTCGGCCAAGACGGGCGGGGTGCTGCGTCGGTATCCGGTCGGCCCGCGTCCCCGTCATGTGTCGGCCTTCACGGACCGCGGCGTCGTCGCCGTCCACGATTCCGGCCGGCTCGTCGTAGTGTTCCCGACCGGCCAGGGCAGCCGGTACAGCCTTCCTGTCGGGCACGGCCTGGAAGGCGTCGTCCAGCTCGTGGTCTAGCCGATGCGCTCGGCGCTACTCGCGGCCGGAACGGTCGCGCTCCTGGCCGTTTGGATGCACGGCGGTCCCCCGGCCCCGGCGAGCACCGTCGGCTGGCCGAGGATCAAGGACCGGTCGAGCAGCTTCACTTTCTCGTACCCGAGAGGCTGGCGGGCAGCCGTTCGGACGAGACACTCGGCGATCATTCGCTCGCCCGGCGTTCGGAACGCATTCGACACACCGGCTCGAGTCCGGGTTCCGCGCGGCGGCGTCTTCATCTGGATCTTCGACTACGGGCGACCGCCTCGAAGTGCGGAACGAATCCCGTCGAAGATGCGCCTCGACCCGCCCGCCGACCACACCTGCGGTTTCGGACACGGCCGGATGGCCGTGTTCAGGACCGGCGGCCACGTCGTCCAGGCGTTCGTCAAGCTCGGCCCAGTCGCCGCGAGGGGAACGCTAGAGCGCGTTCTCGGGGTGCTCGGGAGCATCCAGGTAGCGTCACCACCGCGCCGTGTCGCAGCGGTGGGACGCTCGGCCCTCGGGCGCTCAGTTCCCGTCTTCCGCCACTCCGCGCCGCACCCGACGGTGCGTGTGCTCGTCGTCGGGTGTATCCACGGCACGGAGTGCGCCGGAACGGCGATCGCCGACCGGCTGCGCCGGGCACGGCCGCGACGTCGAACCGCGATCTGGGTCGTTCCGAACCTCAATCCCGACGGGTTCGCGCTCGGGGCGCGGCAGAACGGCCGCGGCGTCGACCTCAATCGCAACTTCCCCTCGGAATGGCGGGCGCAGGGGCGGCGCTGGGATCCGGAGTACCCGGGGCCGAGACCGTTCTCCGAGCCTGAGACGCGGATGGCGGCGCGGCTGATCGCGCGTGTCCGGCCGCAGCTGACGATCTGGTACCACCAGCCGCAGGCGCTCGTCCGGGCCTGGGGCCCGAGCGTCCCGGCGGCGCGCCGGTACGCGCGACTTGCGCGGATGCCGTTTCGCGCCATCCGCTGGCCGGATGGGACGGCATCGAACTGGCAGAACCACCGCTTCCGAGGCACGAGCTCGTTCGTCGTCGAGTTGCCGCCGGGACGGCTGTTGGTCCGAGCCGTGCAGCGCCACGTCGACGCGGTCCTGCGCCTCGCCGGCGAGACTCCCCCAGGCCCGCCGATCCTCTGGAGGCGCTCGCGGTCACTCGGACGCCCGGACCGCGGCCGACTCGAGCAGGGCGTGCAGCTCCCGCTTCAGGGAGCGCACTTCTTCACCTGGGATCCGGTCCTGCGCCGCTATCCCAACCGGGGCTGGCGGCGCTGGGGCTCCGATCGCCTCGTGCGCACGCTCGTCCGGGTTGTCGATGAGTACGCCGCGGCCCATCCCGAGGCGCCGTCGCTCGTGATCGGCGACCTCTCGCGCGCCCACGGCGGCGACTTCGGCCCGCGCTACGGCTTGCCCGGCCACGTCTCGCACCAGAATGGGCTCGACGTCGACGTCTACTACCCGCGGCTCGACCGGCGGGAGCTGCCGCCGCTGCGAGCGGCGCAGATCGACCGCCGGCTCTCGCAAGACCTCGTCGACCGGTTCCTCGCAGCCGGCGCCGTCCGGATCTTCGTCGGCCCTCACACCGGCCTCAGCGGCCCGGCCCAGATCGTCCAGGCGCTCGCGCACCACGACAACCACCTCCACGTCCGAATCGCACCTCGGTAGGGTCCGGCCGTGCTCGAGGTGGGCGACCGCATCCCGGACGTGCGGGTCTGGACCGCACCGCGCGAACAGGTCTCGTTGCGCGAGCTGACGGCGGCCGGGCCGGTGCTGTTCCTCTTCTACGTCTTCGATTGGTCCTCGACCTGAACGAGCGAGGTGGAGCTCCTGCGTGACAGGAGCGACGATTTCGACCAGGCGGGGGTGCGGGTCTTCGGCGTCTCCCGCGATTCGGCGTGGTGCCACATCGCCTGGGCCCAGGCGCTCGACCTGACCTTCCCGTTGCTCTCGGACTGGAATGCGGACGCCGTCCACGCATTCGGCATCGCGCGCGAGTTCCGCGGGTTCGCGGACATCGCCGTGCGCTCGGCGTTCCTCGCCGATGCCGGCGGTACCGTCCGCGGCGTATGGCGATACGAGGACGGCGAGGTGCCGGACCTGGACGCTCTGCTCGCGGCCGCGCGGGCCTCCTAGCTCTCGCCGCCGCGCTCTACCTCGGCGCCGGCGCCTGGGCGACCTGGCCGGCGCTGAAGCACGTGCGCTCGGACTTCCTCGCCGAGGGCCTGCCTAGCCGCGGCGAGGCGGCGCGGGGCGACCATCTCCAGGCCGCCTACCGGCTCTGGCTGCCGGGCCACGAGCTCGAACGCGGAGGCGCGCCCTGGCTCGATCCGTACAGCTTCCGGCCCGAATCGAGCGCGCGTGTCAACTTCGCGGGCTGGCCGTTTGGGCTCGTCTTCTGGCCGCTCGAGCGCCTGTTCGGCCTCGTCGGCGCGTGGAACCTGTTCGTCCTGCTCGGTTACGTCGGCGCGGGTGTTTTCGCGGCCCTCTGGCTCCGAGCACTCCAGCTCCCGCCCGGCGCGGCGCTGGCCGGTGGGCTCGCCTTCGCGCTCGCGCCATACCTCGTTGCTCAGAGCGCGGCCGGGCACCTGCTCGCGCCGGTCTCGATGCTGCTGCCGCTCACGCTGTTCGCCTGGGAGTGGAACTCGGCGCTGCTCGCCGGCGCAGCGCTCGCGTCGATTCCGCTCTCGGGCCAGGTACACCTCGCGCTCGGGGCGATCCCGTTCTTCTTGCTCTACGCGCTCGTCCGGCGCGGACGGGCGGCTGCGGCCCTCGCCGTGTCCGGAGTGGCGGCTCTCACGGGCCTGCTGGTGTACGCGGTCTCGATCCGCGGCACCGTCGGCGCCGGCGGCCGCTCGTTCGCGCAGGTCGAGCGGTACTCGGCGGACTGGGCGGACTTCGTCGCGCGCGACCCGAGACACGGGCTCGAGAGCGCGGTCTTCCTCGGCTGGGTGACGCCGCTCGTGGCGCTCGCGGGACTCGTCGTGCTCCTGCGGACGCGGCGGCCGCGGCTGGCATTCGTCCTCGGAATCGGCGCCGTCGTGCCGCTGCTCGTCGCGCTCGGCGCGCACCTGCCCGGCTACGAGGAGGTGTGGCGGCACGCGCCCGGCCTGCGGCACACGCGGGTGCCGGAGCGACTGATGCCGATCGCATGCCTGTCGATCGCGGGCCTCGTCGCCGTTGTCGTCGCCTGGCTGCGCCGGCCGCTCGTCGTCGCGGTCGCCGTCGCCCTGCTCTTCCTCGACCTGCGGGTCGACCTCTACGAGCCGACGCCCGCGGATCCGGGCAATGCGGCCTACGCCGCCCTGCAGGACCAGCCCTCGGGCCGGTTGCTGGAGCTGCCCGCATACCTCCCGGACGACCAACGCGGCAGCGTCTACCTCTACTACGCGACGCAGGCTCCGCGCGAACGGCCTGCCGGCTACTCCACGACGGCGCCGCCCGAGGCCGATCTCGAGATGCGGGTGCTGCGCCGACTGACGTGCGGGCGAACTGCGCGACCGGGCGCCTTCCGCGCCGAGCTCGCGCGGCTCGGCGTTCGGTACGTCGCCCTCCACTTCGGCGTCTCCGGCTGCCCGTTCGCGGCGGCCGGGCTCGGCAGCCAGATCGGCTCGTCAAGACGAATCGTGATCGTCAGGGCGCGCTAGACGTGCGAGCGCCCGCCGTTCTCCGCCAGGGCGTGTGCAACGGTGGCGAGGTTCTCGCGCCAGACGTCCTCCGGCGTCGGCGGCAGCACGTCGTCCCAGATCGCGGCGAAGCTGCCGATCAGTTGCGGCATCCGCGCCGGGCGCGCGAGGAACCACCAGTGCAGGTGGTAGCTCCCGTCGCCCCAGCGGCAGACGTGGACGCGTCCGATTTCGCCCACGCTCCGCACCGCGCGCTCGACGCGCAGCAGCATCGGGCCGAGCTCGCGCGCGAGCTCGTCCGAAAGGCTGTCGATATCGACGTGCTCCCGCGGGAAGAGGAGCACGACCACGGGGAGCCCGCTCGGCTCCGGGAACGGCGTGACGATCCAGCGCTCGTTGCTCCAGATCGCATTCGCCTCGCCCTCCTGGCAGCGCCAGCAGTCGTACGGCGCCTCGCCAATCCGCGGCTTCTCCCGCTCGACCGGCGGCCCCAGCTCGCGCACGGTGATCTCGCCCGCGAACGGGAACGTCTCCCACTCCTCGACCGGCGGCCGCCGGAGACCCTGCCGCTCGATGCGTTGGTACAGCTCCTCCGGCGTTTCGGGCACTACATGCCCATCGCCTGGTGAACAGTGCGGGATTTGCAGGCACTTTCACGACGAGAACCGGGTCGTGTGATCACCGAGTCCTCACCAGGACAGGCCGATACGACATAGGCGAGCGGCGCGAACGCAGGCGAAACGTCGAAGCCCGCGAACCGCTTCACAGTCCCGGGTTTCGACAGCACCCGCCCGCGAATGCGCGAGGGCAAGCGGCGGCTGAACCTCGCCCCCCAAGCTCGCCTGGACGACCTCTCGACCGCACGGGATACTTTCGTCATGCGTAGCCCCGGAATCGACGCGGGATAAATCCCTCCGTGGACGTCTCCTCCGAGCTGGCCGCGGCGCGCCGCCGACTGACGGAGCTCGAAGCCGTCGAAGCAGAGCGAGCGCACGCCGCGAAGGTCCAGGACGCTCTCTACCGGATCGCCGAGCTGGCGAGCGCGGCGCAGGACATGCAGGGCTTCTACCAGGCCATCCACGGCGTCGTCGGCGAGTTGATGCCCGCGAGGAATCTCTTCGTCGCTCTCTACGACGAGGAGCGGCAGCGCGTCAGCTGGCCCTACTTCGTCGACGAGCGTGCGGCCGAATACGACCTGCCGGAGTCGAGCACATGGGAAGCGTTTGGCGAGGGCAGCGCGCGGGGGCTCACCGCATATGTCCTCCGAACCAATGCCCCGCAACTCGTCGACTACGGGCGGTACCTCGAACTGATCGAGCGCGGTGAGATCGAGGTGATCGGCGCCACCAGCGAGGAGCAGACGTGGCTCGGAGTTCCCCTGAAGGCGGAGGGGCTGACCATCGGCGTCCTCGTCGTGCAGTCGTACACGAAGGACCTCCAGTACACCGAGCAGGACCTCGACCTGCTCGCGTTCGTCGGGCAGCACGTCGGCGCCGCCCTCTCCCGGGCCCGGGCGATCGAGGAGACGCGGCAGCGGAACGCGGAGCTGGCGCTGATCAACAGCGTGCAGGAGGCGATCGCGGGCGAGTTCGACCAGCAGGCGATCTACGACGCGGTCGGCGACAGGATCCAGGAGATCTTCGACGCGCAGGCAGTGATGATCATCATGCTCGACGAGACGACCGGGCAAGCCGTTGTTCCATATTCGATCGAGCGCGGCGAGCGGCAGCAGTGGGAGCCGATGACGCCGGGCGGGTTCAGCGGGTACGTGCTCGAGACGCGCGAGTCACTGATGATCAACGAGGACGTCGCCGGCGAGCGCGCACGGAGGGGCCTCGATGTGCGGATCGTCGGCGAGCCGCCGAAGTCGGTTCTGTTTGTCCCGCTCCTCCCCGGCGGCAAGGCGACGGGCACGATCTCGCTCCAGAACGTCGACCGTGAGCACGCCTTCAGCGCCTCCGACCAGCAGCTCCTGGAGACGCTCGCCGGTAGCCTCAGCGTCGCGCTCGAGAACGCGCGGCTCGTGCACGAGACCAGGCAGCGGAACGCGGAGCTGGCGCTCATCAACAGCGTCCAGGAGGCGATCGCCGGCGAGCTCGATCCGCAGGCGATCTACGACGCGGTCGGCGACCGGATCCAGGAGATCTTCGACGCGCAGACCGTGGGCATCTCGATCCTGGATGAGGTGACGGGGCTCATGCATTACCCGTACATCATCGAACGGGGTGAGCGGCTGCAGGCGGAGCCGCTCTTGCCGGCCGGCTTCTCGAAGCACGTGCTCGAGACGCGCGAGCCGCTACTGCTCGTCGAGAACCTCGAGGCCGAGTCGGAGCGGTACGGCAGCGTGACTCTGGCTGGCGAGCCGCCGAAGTCGGTCCTCTTCGTCCCGCTCGTCACCGGCGGCAATGCGACGGGCACGATCTCACTCCAGAACATCGACCGCGAGCACGCTTTCGGCGAGTCCGACCGGCAGCTCCTGACGACGCTCGCCGGAAGCCTGAGCGTCGCCCTCGACAACGCGCGGCTCGTGCACGAGACCAGGCAGCGGAACGCCGAGCTCGCGCTGATCAACAGCGTCCAGGAGGCAATCGCCGGCGAGCTCGATCCGCAGGCGATCTACGACGTCGTGGGCGACAAGATCCGCGACGTCTTCGACGCCCAGACCGTGATCATCGCGACGCTCGACGAGGCGACGGGGCTCCAGCACTTCCCGTACATCATCGAGCGCGGCGAGCGGCTGCAGCAGGATCCGATCCCGCTGAGCGGCTTCACCAAGCACGTGCTCGAAACCCGCGAGCCCCTCATGATCAACGAGGACGCGGCCAATGCGGGCGAGCGATACGGCAGCGCTGTCGTCGGCGGCGGGGAAAGGTCGAAGTCGGTTCTGTTCGTCCCGCTCGTCACGGGTGGCCGCGCGACCGGGGTCGTCTCGCTCCAGAACGTCGACCGCGAGCGCGCGTTCGGCGAGTCCGACCAGCAGCTCCTGGAGACGCTCGCCGGCAGCCTCAGCGTCGCGCTCGAGAACGCGCGGCTCGTGCACGAGACCAAGCAGCGGAACGCGGAGCTGGCGCTGATCAACAGCGTGCAGGAGGCGATCGCCGGCGAGCTCGATCCGCAGGCGATTTACGACGTCGTGGGCGACAAGATCCGAGACGTCTTCGACGCGCAAACCGTGACGATCTCGACCCTCGACGAGGCGACCACTCTCCTGCATTACCCGTACTTCATCGAGAGCGGCGAGCGGTTCGCGGTCGACCCGAGGCCGATGGGCGGATTCGCCAAGCACGTGCTCGAGACGCGCGAGCCGCTGCTGCTCGCTGAGAACCTCGAGGCCGAGTCGGAGCGGTACGGCAGCGTGACTCTGGCTGGCGAGCCGCCGAAGTCGGTCCTCTTCGTCCCGCTCGTCACGGGTGGTCGCGCGACCGGCGTCGTCTCGCTCCAGAACGTCGACCGCGAGCACGCCTTCTCGGAGGCCGACGAACGGCTCCTCGTCACCCTGTCGGGAAGCCTCAGCGTAGCGCTCGAGAACGCGCGGCTCGTGGACGAGACGCGGCAGCGGGTGGCCGAGCTCGCCACGGTGAACAGCGTCGGGCAGGCGCTTTCGTCGCAGCTTGACCTCGACGCGCTGATCGAGCTCGTCGGCGAGCGCGTGCGCGAGACGTTCGAGGCGGACATCGCCTACGTCGCACTGCACGACGAGGCTGCCGGGCAGATCGACTTCGTCTACTACTACGAGCCGGGTGAGGACAACCCCGAGCCTCTGGCGTACGGCGAGGGGCTCACTTCCCAGATTCTCGACTCCCGCGAGCCGCTCCTACTCAACCGGCAGGAGCACTACGAGGGGCTCGCACACGTCGGTACGCCTTCGCGGTCCTACCTCGGAGTCCCGATCTTGGTCGGCGAGAAAGCGATCGGCGTGATCAGCGTCCAGAGCACTCGCGAGGAGGGGCGGTTCGGCGACGACGATACTCGCCTGCT
Organism: Actinomycetota bacterium; assembly: GCA_046724905.1. Classification (GTDB taxonomy): domain Bacteria; phylum Actinomycetota; class Thermoleophilia; order Gaiellales; family Gaiellaceae; genus JBKOXJ01. The sequence goes on from JBKOXJ010000064.1 coordinate 8,405, forward strand.
TGCCACGATCGCGGCCAACGTCGGGGTGGCGATCCAAAAGGCGCGCCTCTTCGGGGAGATCGGCCGACAGAAGCAGTACTTCGAATCGCTCGTCGAGGTCAGCCCGGCGGCCGTCGTCGTCATGGACGCGGACGAGCGGGTAACGGGCTGGAACCCCGCCGCGACGGAGCTCTTCGGCTACTCCTCGGAGGAGGCGACCGGCCGCGCAATCGACGACCTGGTTCTCACTGAAGAACTCCGGCGAGAGGGGCGGGACGTCACGTCGGAAGCGCTCGAGAAGGGCCGAGCGCACCGCATCACGCGCCGGGCACGCAAGGACGGCGCGCTGGTGGACGTGGAGATGATGCTCGTGCCGCTCGGCGTAGCCGGCGAGCACGTCGGCTTCTACGGCATCTACCACGACATCACCGAGCTCCAGCGGGCGCGCGAGGAGGCGGAGGCGGCGACCCAGGCCAAGAGCGCCTTCCTCGCCACCATGAGCCACGAGATCAGGACGCCGATGAACGCCGTCATCGGCATGACCGGCCTCCTGCTCGGCACCGACCTCACGCCCGAGCAGCGCGAGTTCGCCGAGGTCGTGCGGTCGAGCGGAGACGCCCTCCTCCACGTGATCGACGACATCCTCGACTACTCCAAGATCGAGGCGGGCAAGCTCGAGCTCGAGAAGGAGCCGGTCGATCTCCGGGAGTGCGTGGAGGGCGCCCTCGAGATTGCCGCGCCGCGTGCGTGGGAAAAAGAGATCGAGCTGGGCTGCCTCATAGACGAGAACGCGCCTGCGGGAATCGTGGCTGACGCGGCCCGCCTGCGGCAGGTGCTGCTCAACCTGCTCTCGAACGCGGTCAAGTTCACCGAGGAGGGCGAGGTCGTCGTCCAGGTCGACGCAGAGCCGACCGGGGCGAGGTCGTACCGTCTCGCATTCGCCGTTCGAGATACCGGGATCGGCATCGCCGAGGAGCGGATGGACAGGCTGTTCACGTCCTTCAGTCAGGTCGACGCGTCGACCACCCGGCGCTACGGCGGGAGCGGGCTCGGGCTCGCGATCTCCAAGCGCCTCGTGGAGCTGATGGGCGGGACGATGTGGGCCGAGAGCGAGAAGGGCACGGGCTCGACGTTCCGCTTCAGCCTCCCCGTGAAAGCTGCGCAGGTGCCGGCCCGCGCTGAGACGAAGGATCAACCGCAGCTCGGCGAGAAGCGGCTCCTCATCGTGGACGACAACGCCACGAACCGCGAGATCGTGACGCGACACGCGCGATCGTGGGGCATGGAGCCCATAGCGATCGCGTCGCCCACGGAGGCGCTCGCAAGAATCGAGGGAGGCGAGCAGTTCGACGTCGCCGTCCTCGACATGATGATGCCGGAGCTGGACGGGCTCGCCCTAGCTCGCGAGATCCGGCAACATCGAGACGAGCGGCAGCTTCCACTCGTCCTGCTGACCTCGCTCGGCCGGCTGCCCCAGGCGCAGTCGGCCAGCGAGTTTGCGGTGCAGCTGTCGAAGCCGGTCAGGGCCTCCCAGCTCTACAACGCTCTCGTCAAAGCGCTCGCGGAGCACGTGCCCGAGCCGTCGACTGGCGAGCGAGTCGCGGACGAAAGCAAGCCGGCGACGTCGCGGCTGCGGATTCTTCTCGCCGAGGACAACGCGGTAAACCAGCAGGTCGCGCTCAAGCTCCTCGAGCAGCTCGGCTACCGCGCCGACGTCGCTGCCAACGGCCTCGAGGCACTGGACGCGCTCGAGCGGGAACGCTACGACGTCGTGCTCATGGACGTGCAGATGCCCGAGCTGGATGGCCTCGAGGCGTCGCGCCGGATCTGTGCGCGCTGGCCGGCCGAGGATCGCCCGCGGATCATCGCGATGACGGCGAACGCGATGCCTGAGGATCGCGCGGCCTGTTTCGCCGCCGGGATGGACGACTACCTCGCCAAGCCGATCCGTCCGAACGAGCTAGTGAAAGCGCTGCGCGGCGTGCGGCCGCACGAGGACACGCGTACGTCCAGCGAAGAGGCGCCGGACGACGTCCTCGACCACAGCGCCCTCGCGACCTTACGAGAGCTCGGGGGGGACGCCTTCCTGGCCGAGGTGATCGAGACGTTCCTCAACGACGCGCCCGTGCTCCTCGCAGCGCTCCGAACGTCGTCCGAGCACGGCGACACCGAGGAACTGCGGAGGACGGCGCATACGCTGAAGTCGAACGGCCAGACCTTCGGGGCGGGGCGCTTCTCGGAGCTCTGCCGCGAGCTCGAGGAACGGGCCAGAAGCGGCGCGCTGAACGGCAGCGCCGAGCTCGTCGTGCGAATCGAGCGCGAGTACCGCGCCCTCGAGGAGATTCTCGTCGCCGTGCGATCGACCGCTGCGGCATGAGCGCTACAACCGCCCTCCCCGGAACGATCCTGGTCGTCGACGACAACCGGGTGAACAGCCTCCTGCTCAGCCGCACGCTGGAGCAGCAGGGACACGCCGTCGTCTTCGCGGAGCATGGGCGCGAGGCGCTCGAGCTGCTGCGCCGGCAGGACTTCGATCTGATGCTGCTCGACGTCCTGATGCCGGAGCTGGACGGCTACCAGGTGCTGGCGGAGCTGAAGGGTGACCCGCACCTCCGAGAGATCCCGGTGATCATGACGTCGTCCCTCGACGAGCTCGACAGCGTGGTCAAGTGCGTCGAGATGGGCGCAGAGGACTACCTGACCAAGCCGATCAACCCGGTGTTGATGAACGCGCGGATCACCGCGAGCCTCGAGAAGAAGCGCCTTCGCGATCAGCAGCGCGAGCTGATCAGCAAGTTCGCAACGAGGGAGGTCGCTGATGACTTGCTGACGTCGGGCTTCTCCCTCGGCGGCAAGCATGTCGACGCGTCCGCGCTCTTCTGCGACATCCGCTCGTTCACGACGATCGTCGAGGCGCAAGAGCCCGCCGAGACGATCGAGCTCCTGAACGACTACTACACGCTGATGATGGACGCGATCAGCGGAGAGGGCGGGATCGTGAACCAGATGGTCGGCGACGGGCTGATGGCGATCTTCGGCGCGCCGTTGCCGCGCGACGACCATCGCCAAGGCGCCGTAATCGCGGCGCGCCAGATGGTCGAGCTGATCCGTCTCTTCAACGAGGAGCAAGCGGCGCGCGACAAGCTGCAGATCGAGATTGGCATCGGCGTCGCGTCCGGGCCCGTAGTCGCGGGCTATACCGGCACGCTGCACCGCGCGACGTACACGTGCGTGGGCGACACCGTCAATGTCGCCGCTCGCCTCGAGGCACACACGAAGGTCGTGAACCGGCCGATCCTGATCGACGAGCACACGCGGCGCGGCCTCGACGACGCGATCGCGGTCGAGGCGCAGGGAGAGCTGCTGGTGAAGGGAAAGACCGAGCCGGTCAAGGTGTACGCCGTGCAGGTCGACTCGCTCGTCGCGGAGAGCGTGTAGACGAGACCGCGACTTCCGCCGACAGGATCGTCGTCATCGACACCACGCAAGTGGAATGAGTATCCGACACGCTTCTCAGACTCCGAGAACGGCTTGAACAAACCGCTTGCGGGCTCAGCAAGCTCGCCCGGAAGCGGTCCCTACATACCCATCGCGTGATAGCCCGAATCGACGTACAGGATCGTGCCGGTGACGTTCTGCGCGTCGTCGGAGAGCAGGTACGCAGCCGCGGCGCCGACGTCGTCGGCGGAGATGTGGCGGCGGAGCGGCGCGCGCTCCTCGACGATCGCCTCCATCGTCGGGAAGCCGGCGATCGAGCGCGCGGCGAGTGTGCGCACGGGACCGGCCGAGACGGCGTTGACGCGGATGTTCTTCTGGCCGAGGTCCCAGGCGAGGTAGCGGAGGGACGCATCTAGTGCTGCCTTGGCGACGCCCATGACGTTGTAGTGCGGCACGGCGCGCTCGCCGCCGAGGTACGTCATGGTCATGATCGAGCCGCCGCCGCGGGCCTCCATCAGCGGCTCGGCCGCGCGCGCGCAGGCGACGAGCGAGTAGGCGCTGACGTCGAGCGCCAGCCAGAAGCGGTCGCGCGGCGTGTCCGTGAACCGCCCCTCGAGGTCCTCCGCGGCCGCGAACGCGACCGAGTGGACGAGCAGGTCGAGCCCGCCGTCAAAGGTCTCTCCGACCTCGCGGAAGACGCGCTCGACGTCCTCGTCCGAACGCACGTCGCACTCGGTCACGAGCGGGCTCGAGACGCTCTCCGCGAGCTCACGCACTGAGGACTCGATCCGCTCGCCCTGGTAGGTGAAGGCGAGCTCCGCGCCCTGCTCGGCGAGACGCCGCGCGATCGCCCACGCGATCGACCGCTTGTTGGCGACCCCGAGGACGAGACCACGCTTGCCGTCGAAGGCCGCCACGGCGCGCGAGTGTAGTGGACGGACTGCGCGCGCCGTGCGTACCGTCCGCTTGTGCGCGCGGGCCGGGTAGCCGTCATCACCGGCGCCTCGAGCGGGATCGGGGCCGCGATCTCGCGACGCCTCGTGCGCGACTACCGCTGCGTCCTGCTCGCGCGACGCGCAGAGCCGCTCCGCGCCCTCGCGGCCGAGCTCGAAGGCGAGTACGAGATCTGCGACGTGCGCGATCGCGACGCCGTCGAGCAGGTCGCCGCGGCGGTGCAGAAGCGCCACCCCGCCGTCCACCTGCTGGTCAACTCCGCCGGAATTCCCGGGCGCCGGAGCTTCCTCTCGATCGAGCCGGAGCGCCTCGAGGACGTCCTGTCGACCAACTACCTCGGCGGCGTCTGGTGCCTCCGCGCCTTCCTGCCCGCGCTCGAGGCCGCGGGCGAAGCGGACGTCGTGAACATCGTCTCGGTCGCGGGCGCCGTCGCCTTCGCGCCGTCGGGGCCGTACTCGGCCGCGAAGCACGCCCAGCTCGCGTTCTCGCGGGCGACCGCGGCCGAGCTGGGCCCGCGCGGGGTCCGAGTACACACCGTGCTTCCGGGCTTCGTCGAGACAGAAGGGTTTCCTCAGCGCGAGTTTCTGCGCAGCCGCTTCTTCCGCCGGCTGGTGATTCGCCCCGAACGGGTTGCGGACCACGTCGCGAGCTCGCTCGAGCACGGGCGCGGCGAGACGTTCGTGCCCGGGTGGTACCGCGTGTTCGCGCTGGCGCAAGCGGTCGTGCCCGGGCTGGTGGCGCGTGGCGGCGCTCGCCGGGGCTACCGTAGGCCCCAGACGTGAGGATCGAATTTCGGTACTGGGAGGGCTGCCCCTCGCATCCAGAGGCCCGGGAGCTCCTGGAGCAGGTGCTCGAGGAACGCGGGATCGACGCTATCGTCGAGGTGCGCGAGGTGCGGACCCAGCAGGAGGCCGAGGAGCTTCGCTTTCCCGGGTCGCCGACGATCCTCGTCGACGGCCGCGACGTCGATCCCGTCGGCGCCGATGAGCGGCCCGCCCTGACCTGTCGCATCTACCAGCTGCCCGACGGGCGCGTCTCGCCGATCCCGTCACGCGACCAACTCGAGGAGGCCCTGACGTGACGCTCGCACTCGGAACCGAAGCGCCGGCGTTCGACCTGCCCGGCGTGGACGGCCGCAACCACATGCTCGAGGACTACGAGGACGCGCCGGTGCTCGCGCTCGTCCAGTCCTGCAACCACTGCCCGTACGTCCAGGCGTGGGAAGGCCGGATGAAGAAGATCCAGGAGGAGTACGCGGATCGCGGCTTCAGGCTCGTGGCTGTCAGCTCGAACGACGCCGACAGGTACCCCGAAGACTCGTTCGACGCGATGAGGCACCGCGCGCAGGAGCAGGGCTTCAACTTCGACTACCTCTACGACGAGGAGCAGACGATCGCGCGGCAACTAGGGGCCGAGCGCACGCCCGAGGTGTTCCTGTTCGACCGCGACCGGCGACTCGTCTACCACGGTGCGATCGACGACTCGCGCGACGAGGACGACGTGCGCAGGCACTACCTGCAGGAGGCGATCGAGGCCGTGCTCGCCGGCAAGGAGCCGCCGGAGCCGGACACGCCGGCGGTCGGCTGCACCCTGAAGTGGAAGAGCTAGTTCGGCTCGCTCAGCGGGGCAACGGCTTCACGAACACGTACCAGCCGACCTCGGCGACGTAACCCGCGGGGCCGCCTGGCGAGAGCGCGCGCGCCTGCGCCCGCGCCTCGCCCTCGCACCCCGCGAGGTCGAGGTAGCGGTCGAGCTCGCGCCGCTCAGACTCGACCCGCGCCCGGCGGAGGACGAGGCCGTTCGCCTCGAAGAGCGCACGCACGTCGCCGTCCGGCAGCGCGCGGGTGTGCGACGGGTCGCGGGCGCGCTCGAACCGATCCAGCTCGATCGCAACGAGCGGGTCGGCCGGCGCGATCTGGTCGACGACGAGAATGTGGCCGCCGAGCCGCGTGACGCGCGCGAGCTCCGCGACGACAAGCTCGGGCCGCGCGGTGTGGTGGAGCGTCCGGAGCGTGCCCGCGAAGTCGAAGCTCGCCGCCTCGAACGGCATGTGCGCGGCGTCCCCCTCGACGAACGAGACGTTCTCGACCCCCGCTTCGGCCGCGAGCCGGCGGGCCTGGGAAAGCAGCTCCGGCACGAGGTCGAGCCCGACAACCTCGCGGACGTGGCGCGTGAGTGCGAGGGCGAGCGTGCCGGCGCCCGTCCCAGCGTCGAGCGCGCGCTCGTCGCCGCGAAGCTCGGCGAAGTCGCCGACGCGAGCGCTGAGCGCCTCGATCTGCTGCTGCGCATGCTCGGCGACGCGCTCGGCCGTCGCGGCGAAGCGGTTGCGGACGGCGTCGGCGTTGCTCATGGGCTCGGCGGGCGGCTCTTCCCAGGAGAGGTTGCGCAATGGGCTCGATTGTGTCGACCGGTCAGTTCCGACGGACGCGCGGATGAACCGCGCGTCCTGATGGTCGGCGCCGCAAGCGTCGCCTTAGAAGGCACCCCCAACCTCCTCCCCACTGCAAGCGTAACGAGGAAATCGATACGCGTGTGAAACGGGACCGTCACGAGTCTGTGACGGGTTCTCCACCGGCGCGGCGCACGAGCTCCAACGCCTCCTCGCGTGTCGAGATCGTGCCGGCCGCCCGCTCCTCCTCGATCTGCTCGAGCATCCGCCCGATCTCGGGCCCCGGGGGCAGGCCGAGCTCGTCGCCGCGGACGAGCGGCTCGGCGGGATCGGCGGCGCGGGCGGCCGCGACTGCGTCCGCGAGCCCGTCCGCTCCGAGCAGCTGCAGCGCCTCGAGCGACCACGGCTCGGTCGAGCGCCTGAAGCGGTGGATCGCCCGCGGCGAGGAGTCCGCGGGCGGCTCGGCACGCAGCAGGACGTTCGCCATCCGCCGCAGCTCGTTCGAGATCGGCAGGTCGAAGAGCCGAGCGTCGAGGACGGCGATCAGGCGGAGCTCCGGCGTCGTCGCGCGGTCGAGCCGGGCGAGAGTGCCTCCGAGCGGTGCGAGGAGCCCGAGCTCGTCCAGCCGGCGCCAGCCGCGAGGCGACAGGCGCACGAGCTCACCGAGGGTGCGTTCGCCTGCCGGCCGCGTCACCAGCTCGGCCCGCTGCCGTGCGAGCCGCTCTGTCTCCGGCTCGAGCGTGAGCCGGAGCTCGTCCTCCAGGCGCACCGCCCGCAGCAGCCTCAGCGGGTCGTCGTCGAAGACCGAGGGCGAGACCGCCCTGAGCACGCCCGAGTCGAGGTCAGCGCGACCGCCGTATGGATCGACAGCCTCACCACCGGATACCGGCACGGCGATCGCGTTGATCGTGAAGTCGCGGGTCGCAAGATCCTCCTCGATCGGCCCGCGCAAGAGCGTGAAGTCGACCGTGCGCCCTCCGTCGAGCGCCACGCGCCAGGCGCCGAAGCGCTCGGACAGCGGAAACGGCGCGCCGCCCGACCGTCGCGCGTAGCGGCGTGCCGTACGCTCCGGCTCGGCGCAGGCGATGTCCAGGTCGACGATCTCCCGCCCGAGCGCCTCGTCGCGCACGGCGCCGCCCACGAACCACGCGTCCTCGCCGGCGAGGAGCTTGCGCGCGAGCTCATCCATCGAGCACCGTCCGCCGGGCGCGCGTTGGGCTCGAGTCGATCCCGGTCACGATCTCGTAGTTGATCGTGTCCGCGACGCGCGCGTGCTCCTCCGCGAGCACGCCGTGTCCGACCAGGACGACGGGAGTGCCGACCGGCAGCTCCCGGTCGAGCTCGACGGCGAAGGAGTCCATCGAAACCGTTCCTACGACGCGCCGCGGCTCGCCGCCGACGCGGATGGTCGTGCCGGTCATGTCGCGCCGGAACCCGTCCGCGTAGCCGACCGGGACGAGGCCGATCCACGTCGGCCGGTCGGCCACGAAGCGCCGCCCGTAGCCGGTGCTCTCGCCCGGCTGGAGCAGCTTGACCTGCGCGAGGTACGACTCCCAGCGTAGGACGGGCTCGAGCCCGTCGTCGGCCGGGTCGCCGCCGAACGGTGAGAGCCCGTAGAGCGCGATCCCGCACCGCGCAGCATCGAAGCGCGACTCCGGGAGGCGTATGGCGGACGCGCTGGCCGCCACGTGCCGCGTCAGGTGCGCGAGCTCGGCGGTCGCCGAACGGAACCGCTCGACCTGCTCGCGCGCGAAGGCCTCGTCCGTGTCCGCGGTCGCAAGGTGGCTCATTACACCGACGACCTCGGCGGGAGCCGCCGGCAGCTCGGAGAGCCCGAAGCGGCCCATTCCCGTGTCGAGCTTGAGGTGGACGCGGACGCCGTCAGGGATCTCGCCGTCGAAGACGACGAGCTCGAGGCCTGCGTCGCGGGCGTGCGCGACGTCCCGTCCCGACGCCGGTCCCATCACGAGGATCCGCGCAGCGGGGAACTCCCGCCGGAGCACGAGTCCCTCGGCAACGGTCACGACGCAGAGCGCTGTCGCTCCCGAGCCGAGCGCGGCGCCCGCGACGTCGGCAGCGCCGTGCCCGTAGCCGTTCGCCTTCACGACCGCCCAAAGCTCCGCGCCCTCGAGCACGTCGAGCAGGTGCCTGACATTCCGGCGCAGCGCCCCGAGGTCGACCGTCAGCTCAGACCGGTGCATACGGGCGGAAGTTTCGCGCGAGCTCGGAGACGTAGCGGCGCCCAAGGGCGTCGCCGTGCTCGCTGAGCCACGCGCGGAAGCTGTCGGCGCCGCGCGGCGGCTCGTCCGAGACGAGCGTCGAGGCCGCCAGCGCGTCGAGCTCCTCGCGCGTGAGCAGGACGTCCCGAGCGAAGAGGTCGAACACCCGCACGAGCGCAAGCGCCACGCCGGGCGGCGCGTGCACGATCCGCGCCCGAGCGCGTGTCGCCTCGGCGACGAGCCGAACGAGCTCCTCGAACGCGTACTCCTCCAGTCCGGCCGCATCGACGGTCACGTCCTCGGTGCCTTCGCCGAGCTCGACCGCGATCCTGGCCACATCGGTCACCGAGATCGGCTGCACGCGATAGCCGCCGCGCGCGGGGATGAGGAAGACGGGCAGCCGCCGCACCAGCCAGGCGATGTTGTTGACGAGCACGTCCTCCGGCCCGAACACGAGCGTCGGGCGGACGATCGCGTTTGAGAGACCTGACTCCCGCACGTCGCGCTCGACCGCGGCCTTGCCGCGGAAGTACGGGAAGGGCGAATCCTCGCTGGGGTTCGTCACGCTCAGGTGCACGAACCGGCGCACGCCCGCTCGGACCGCGGCGGCCAGGAGGACGCGCGTGTTGGCGACGGCGCGTTCGTAGGTCGTCTCCCCGTGCGGGAAGCGGATCCAGTAGGTGTTGTAGAGGACGTCGGCGCCACGGAGAAAGTCCGCGAGCGCGGCCGGGTCGGCGAACTGGAGCGGCGCCGAGGCGATCGCCGAGCCGGGCGGAGCCGGGCTGCGGCTGAGCGTGCGTACCTCCCGACCGCCGGCCAGGAGCCGCTCGGCGATCGCGCGCCCCGTGTACGAGAAGGCGCCGGTGACGACGTCGAAGCTCAGGACGGGTCGGGCGACCAGAGCTCGAGCAAGTTCCCGTCCGGGTCGTAGAAGTAGTACGAGGTGGCGCGCATCCACTCGAACCGCGTCGGCCCGTAGACCTCGACGCCGTGCGAGCGGACGTGCTCCGCGGCCTCCTCGAAGTCCTCGCGCGGTACCTCGAAGGCGAAGTGAATGTGGCCGAAACGGGCACCCGGCGGGTGCGGCGAGTGCTCCTCGAAGAGCAGCGACCCTCGGTGCAGCGCGAGGCGCTGGCGACCGTCCGGCTCGTCGACCCAGAACCAGGCCCACTCGTTGTTCGGCTCGGTCTGCGGCTCGAGCCGGACGACCTCGCGGTAGAAGCGCGCAGCCTCCTCCACGTCCCCGACGATCAGGACGATCTCCGAGTAGCCGCGGACGAAGCGCGTCACTCGAACGCCTTCGGGAGCGCCTCGACCACGTCGCCGGCGACCAGCCCCCGCTGCGCCGGCCCGAGCCGGGCGGCGGCGCCGTGAGCAGTCGCACCCGCCGCCGCCGCGAGCCGCGCGTCCATGCCTTTCGCGAGGAACGCAGCGATCACGCCGGTGAGGACATCGCCCGTTCCGGCCGTAGCGAGCGCGGGCGTGTTCCCGGAGTGGACGAGCGTCCCTTCGCCCGGCGCCCCGATCAGCGTGTCGGCGCCCTTCAGCAGCACGACGCAGTCGAACCGCTCGACGGCGCGCCGGAGGGCCTCGAGGCGGTGGGCCGAAACCCAGCTCGACTCCTCTCCGAGTAGGCGCGCGAGTTCGCCGGCGTGTGGCGTCAGCACCGTGGGAGCGTCCCGCTCGAACGGCTCGAGCTCGAAGAGGGCATCGGCGTCGACTACGGCGGGCACGTCGGTCTCCTCGAGCAGCCGCCGGACGAGCTCCTTGGACTCCGCCTCGCGACCGAGCCCAGGACCGACGGCAAGGGCCGACGCGCGCTCGGTCGCCTCGAAGACGTCGTCGAGCGGGCGCTTGACCGCCTCGACAACAAGCGTCTCGAGCACGGGCAGCGACTCTGGGGGGGCGGCCACGGTCACGTACCCGGCGTCGGCTCGATAGGCGGCCCTGGCCGCGAGCGCGGCTGCCCCGGTCATCCCGCGGTGTCCGCCCACGACGAGCACTGAGCCCGCCGTGTACTTGCTGTCCTCCTCGCGCTTGCGCGGCACGCGGCCGAGGATCTCCCTGGTCACGAGCCGGTGCTGCGTCTCGCGGTGCTCGAGGCCGATCTCGGCGACGGTGATCGCGCCCGCGTGGAACCGGCCCGGCGCAACGTGCAGGCCGACCTTGGGGCCATGCATGGTGACGGTCTCGTGCGCTCGGACGGCCGCGCCTGCGACCTCACCCGTCGACGCGTCCACCCCCGACGGAACGTCGACCGCGAGCACGAGTGCGCCGGTCGCGTTCATCTGCTCGATCAGGCGCGCCGCGGTCGCGCGCGGCTCGCCGGAGAAGCCGGTGCCGAAGAGCGCATCGATCACGAGCTCGGGCCCGCCGAGGCCCTTCTCCTCGTCCTCGGGCTTCGCATCGACGACCCGCACGTCGCGCCCGCTCTGCTCGAGGATCCGCGCGGCGATCCGCCCATCGCCGCCGTTCGAGCCGGAGCCGCAGACGGCCGTGATGCGACCGGCCCCGGTTGCGAGCGCCTGCTCGGCGACCGCGCGCCCCGCCCGCTCCATCATCGCCTCGACGTCGTGCCCCGCCTCTGCAGCGCGCATCTCCTCGGCCGTGTAGAGCGGCTCGAACTCAGGCATCGACCACGACGGCGATCGCAGCCGCGAGCTCGCGCGAGTGCGTCATCGAGAGGTCGATTGCCCCCGCGCCCGCGCGCTCGGACCACGCCTTCGTCCGGCCGGAGAGCCGCACCGACGGCTTCGGCCGGCCGGCGATCTCGATCTCTCGCCACGTGAACCTGACGCCGAAACCGAGGGCCTTGCCGACAGCCTCCTTGCCGGCGAACCGGCCGGCGTAGCTCTCGACGGGATTCGCCCGCGAGTCGCAGTAGGCACGCTCCGCCTCTGTAAACACGCGCTCCTTGAAGCGCGGGTACCGCTCGAGCGCCCGCCGGATCCGCTCGATCTCGATCAGGTCGATGCCGACCCTCACAGCGCCGCTTCCAGCCACTCGGGCAGCTGGGCGATCGAGCTCACGATCCCGTCGGGCATCACGCCCGACGCCTCCACGGCGTCCGGCCGGAACTTCCCGGTGCGGACGAGGACGGTCTTCATGCCGAGCCGCTGCGCGCCCGCAACGTCGGCCTCGACGTCGTCACCGACCATCCACGTGCGCTCGGGATCCGCGTCGAGCGCCTCCAGCGCCGCCTCGAAGTAGGCCGTGCTCGGCTTCCCGAGGACGGTGGCCTCGGCGTCGGCGGCGTACTCGAGCCCGGCGACGAACACGCCTGCGTCGAGCAGCGGCCCGGACCTCGTCTGCCACCAGCGGTTCTTGTGCAGGCAGTAGAGGTCGGCGCCGGAGACGAGCTCGGCGAAGGCGCGCGCGAGGTTCATGTACGAGAAGACGCGGCCCGTCTCGTCGGTCTCGTCAGCGCCGCCGAGCAGCACCGCGTCCGCGTCCTCACCGACGAGCTCGACCCCCTCGAGGTCGTCGACGATCGCGGCCATCGTGAGGGCGAGCACGCGCCTGCCCGCGAGTGCCCGTGCCGCGGCTCTCGGCGTCGTCTGGAGCTCCTCCTCTTCGAGCTCGACGCCGAGCGTGCGCAGCTCCGCGGCGAGGGTCGCGCGCGAGCGCGTGGTGTTGTTCGTGACGAAGCGGAGCCGGTGGCCGGCCGCCCGCAGGCGCTCGACAGCCTCCGCGCCGCCCGGGATCGGCTCGCCGGAGACGTGGAGCACCCCGTCGACGTCCAGCAGAATGGCAGCCATCGAGCGCGAGTCTATTCGGGTCACCCGCAGCGTCCTACTGCCGCTCAGCGAGGTCGAGCTCCGCTTCTCCCGCTCGAGCGGCCCGGGAGGACAGCATGCGAACACGTCGGCGACGCGCGTCGAGGCGACGCTCGACGTCGAGCGCTCGCAGGCGCTCACGGACGCTCAGAAACGCCGCGTGATCGCGCGTGCGGGCCCGGTGCTGCGGGCGGTGGCGCAGGACGAGCGCAGCCAGCTCCGGAACCGTGAGCTCGCCGTCGAGCGGCTGGTCGCCACCCTCCGCGAAGCACTGCGCGTCCAGCGTCCGCGCGTCCCGACGAAGCCGACGACGGCCGCCCGCGAGCGCCGGCTCGAGCAGAAGCGCAGGCGCAGTGAACTGAAGCGCCTTCGCAGGCCCCCAGGCTAAGTGATGATGACCACGATGGCCGCGAGAGCCGTCGTCTTCGACGTGATGGGGACGCTGTTCGACCCTCGGGGCCGTGCGCGAGCAGCTGCGTTCCCTCGGCGCCCCGGACGCAGCGCTCGAAGCCTGGTTCGGGCGCCTGCTGCACTCCGCCGCCTCGCTCACGCTCGCGGGCGAGTTCAAGCCGTTTCGCGAGCTTGCCGAGTCCACGCTTCGGACGGCGCTGGCGCAGCTCGACCTCGATGCGGAGGGCGGCGGCGAGATCCTGCAGACGCTGGGTCGGCTTGAGCCCTACCCCGACGCCGCGGCGGCGTTCGAGGTCCTCGAGCAGGGGGCCGCACGCATCGTCACCCTCACGAACGGCGGCGAGGAGCACACGCGCGGCCTGCTCGAGTCGGCCGGGCTCCTGTCGCGCGTCGAGGCGGCCCTGACAGTCGAAGACGTCGAGGCCCACAAGCCCGGGCTAGAGGAGGCGGCGCGGCTCGCCCTCCGGTAGGCCACGTGGACCGGCAACCGGAAGTCGTGCTCGTGCGTCACGGCGAGACCGAGTGGAGCCGGACCGGCAAGCACACCGGCAGAACCGACGTGCCGCTGAGCGAGACCGGGCGGCGGCAGGCCGAGGCGGTAGGGGCGGCGCTGCGCGGCCGGCAGTTCGCCCTCGTACTCACGAGCCCGCTCCAGCGCGCCGCGGAGACCTGCCGGCTCGCCGGTTTCCGAGACGCCGTGGCGGAAGATGACCTGATGGAGTGGGACTACGGCGCGTACGAGGGACGAACGACGCCGGAGATCCGCGAGGAGCGCCCGGGCTGGACGCTCTGGAGGGACGGCGTCCGCGAGGGCGAGTCCGCTGCCGAGGTCGGCGCACGTGTCGACCGCGTGATCGAGCGCGTGCGGGCGACCGAGGGCGACGTCGTCCTCTTCGCGCACGGGCACGTCCTGCGGGTGCTCACTGCGCGCTGGCTCGGACTCGACCCGGCCGAAGGGCGCCTGTTCGCACTCGACACGGCCACGATCAGCGTCCTCGGCTACGAGCGCGAGACGGCCGTGATCAGGCTCTGGAACGAGCCGTGCGACTAGGACGGTTTGGCGGAACGTCGCCCGAACGGCACAGCCGATGTTTCGCCAAGCCCTCCTGGTGTTATCGCTCGCTCAAGAGCCGCGGAAGCGGCGCCATGCGCTCACCGATGACGCGCCCGCCCGCGAGATCGACGACGGCGTACGGCGGTCCTTGCCAGGACACGTAGGCGCGGCCTCCCGAGACGGCCGGAACCAGCACCCGCTCGCCGTCGAAGAGGCGGAACAACCGGGTCCCGTCGAAGCGGTAGGCGGTCACGCCCACGGCCGCGCTCTCCTCGAGATAGTCGAGGCGCGTGCCCGTTGCGAGCAGCATCCCGTCGGCGGCGACGAAGTGCAGCGAGCGCTCGTCGAGCTTCCGCGCGGTCCAGCGCCGCACGTCGAGCAGCTCCAACCCCGCAGGCTCCGTCCGCATTCGCGCCGACTCCCCGGTCCCGTCCACGATCGAGTCGTACCCGGATACTCCGACCAAGCCGCCCCCGAGCCAGTGGGCGTAGCGGAAGGATCCTTCGAGCACCTTCGCGCTTGCGGCCGGGAAGAGCCAGTTTCGGAGGCGGGTGAGCAGGGACGGTCGCGCGAGGTCGTGGTACGTGACCGTCATCGCCGCCAGGTCGACGTCCGCGACGAGCCGCTCGGGCGTGACGACGTAGGCGTGGCGGGCGGCGGGATCGACTGCCAGCCCCGGCGTACGCGCCTGAACCCGGTCGGGATGCTCCTCGTCCGGCGTGCGCCAACCGGCGCCGACGCGCTCCAGAACGAGTGAGCGGATCGTTCCGTCGGCCTCGACGACGGTCAGGGTCGCCGGCCCGATCGTGTTCGGCGGCGAAGTCAAGAGCACGAGCTCGGCCGCCGTGCGTCCGGAGGCGACGAGGGAGCCGTCGAGCGACGCGCGCTTCAGGATCCGCAGGTCCGGCCGCGCGAGCGCCAGGACCTCGACGCCGGCTGTACAGCACGGAATCTTCGCCGCCACGATCCGATCGCTGCTCGGCCACGCGAGCTCGGCCACGAAGCCCTTGCCGACGCCGCGCTCCCGCCCGGGGCGCATCGTCCGGAGATCGACGAGGCGGAGCCCGGACGACTCGCTCGCGGTGCCTCCGTGCACGACCGAAACGGCCAACGCGCGCCGCTCCGGCGAGAAGGCCCAGGCGCCGACACTGCCGAGCAGCGGCCGCCGACCGCGGAGCTGTCGCAGCGAGACGGGATCGAGCCAGGCGAGACGCTCGACCTCCCCGACCGGCACCAGCGCGAGCACCGGCGCCCCCTTCGCAACGGCCTGCGGCTCCGCCCCACGCGCGGCCGGCTCGGAGCGCGCCGACGCGAGCAGGGGGAACGCGGCGATACCCGCAAACACGGCCAGTGCCAGTCGGCGGCGCACGACGTGATGTTCTACACCGTGGACGCGCGCGGCGTTCCCGCCAGCACGATTTCGAGCACGCGCGGGATCCACGCATCGAGATCGGGTGGAAACTCGTGGCCGAGACCGGGCTCGATCTCGAGGTTCAGCTCGAGCCCGGCGCGCTGTGCCGCTGCCTGGAAGTCCAGCGTCGGCTGCAGGAGGACGTCGTTCTCGCCGGTCACGATGTAGCCGCGAAGGCCGCGGGCGGCCGCGGCGCGGAGCTCGTCGTCGCTTGGCATCGGCAGTCTCGGGGCCTCGCCGAAGCTCGGCGCGACCGCAACGAAGCCGCAGGCGGGAACCCGCTCGCCGCGCACGGCCTCGATGACGGCAAGCGCCGCTCCCTGCGAGAAGCCGACGAGCACGACCTTCGCCGGGTCGAAGCGCTGCTCGGCCACCAGCCGTGCGTACTCGTCGCCGACCTGCCGCGCGCCCGTCTCCTGGGCGTCCCACCCGTAGGTGTCGGGTGAGAGCGGCTGAACCGAGCGCACGACCGCGAGCACCGCGCCGGCCGAGACGACCGCACGCCACGACGCGAGTGCGTCCTCCGAGCGCCCCATCCGTCCGTGCAGAGCGATCACGAGCGGCCGCGAGCCGTCGCCGCCCTCCGGCTCCACCACGTGCAGCTCGGACGCGACCGTCCCCTTCGCCCGCTCACGGCGCCGGGCGCACTCCTGGACGAGCGCCTCGAACTCGGGCAGTCCCCAGAGCGGCTCGAGGTCGTCGTCGCGGCGGAGTGTGTCTTCGGCCCACCAGAGCCCGCTGTCGACGCCGTCACGCAGCGTCGCGAGGCCGGCCGCGGGATCCCCGCTACGCGACTGCAGGCAGGCAGTCCAGAACGTCGTCGTCGCGACGCGGTCCGGAAAGCGCGGTGCCGCCTCGCGCACCTCCTCGAGCGCCGCCCCGTAGTCGCCGGCCTGGTAGAGCGCGAAGAGCCGCCGCGAGAGGACGGCCCAGTCGCCGGTCACTCGACCGTGACGGTCTTCGCGAGGTTGCGCGGCTGGTCGACGTTCATGCCGCGCAGCCGCGCGATCCGGTAGGCGAGCAGCTGCAACGGCAGCACCGCGAGCGCCGCCTGAAGGAAATTCGGCGTCTTCGGCACGAAGATCACGTCGTCGGCGTGGTGCTGGATGTCCTCGTTGCCGTCGGTCGCGATCGCGATCACGTGCGCGCCACGCGCCCGCGTCTCCTGGATGTTCGAGACGATCTTGTCGTAGACGTGAAGGTCGGTCGCGACGCAGACGACCGGCGTGTCGTCGTCGAGCAGCGCGATCGGGCCGTGCTTCATCTCGCCGGCGGAGTACGCCTCGGTCGGGATGTACGAGATCTCCTTCAGCTTGAGCGCGCCCTCGAGAGCGACCGCCAGGCCGATGTGGCGGCCGAGGTAGAGGAAGAACGGCTTGTCGTAGTAGCGCTGCGCGATCTCCTCTATCGGGTGATCGCCGTCGAGGAACTTCGCGATCTTCTCGGGCAGGTCGTAGAGCTGGTCGAGGATGAAGTGGAGTTCGGCGTCGGGCAACGTCCGCCGCACCTGCGCCAGCTTGAGCCCGATCAGGTAGAGCAGCGCGACCTGCGCGGTAAACGTCTTCGAAGCGGCGACGCCGATCTCGAGGCCGCAGCGCGTGTAGAGAACCGAGTCGACCTCGCGCGTGATCTGCGAACCCATCATGTTCGTGATCGCGACGGTGTGGGCGCCTGACTCGCGGGCGAGCCGCATCGCCGCGATCGTGTCGGCAGTCTCTCCGGACTGCGAGATGCCGATCACGAGCGTGTCCTTCGACAGCACCGGGTTGCGGTAACGCCACTCGCTGGCGATGTCGGGCTCGACCGGGGTCCGCGCCCACTCCTCGATCACGTAGCGGCCGACGACGCCCGCGTGGTAGGCCGTGCCGCAGGCGAGGATGACGATCCGGCGGAGGTTGCGGATCTCCTTGTCGCTGAGCCCGAGGCCCTCGAGCTCGAGCCGGCCGCCGGGGCGGACCCGGTCGCCGATCGTCTCGCGCACCGCGTCGGGCTGCTCGTAGATCTCCTTCAACATGAACGTCTCGTAGCCGCCCTTCTCGGCGGCCTCGTCGTCCCAGTCGACCTCGATCACTTCGCGCTCGGACTCGCCGTTCTGGACGTCGTAGAAGCGGGCGCCCTCGGGCGTGATCGCGACGACCTCGCCGTCCTCGATCAGCTGGATCCTGCGCGTCTGGCTCAGGAACGCGGCGATCGACGACGCGAGGAACGATTCGTCCTCGCCGAGCCCGACGACGAGCGGGCACTGTAGGCGCGCGCCCACCAGAATGTTCGGGTGCTCGCGGTGGATGACGACGAACGCGAAGTGGCCGTCGAGGTCGCGGTAGGCCGCGCGCACTGCCTCGACGAGGTCGCCGTCGTAGTGGCGCTCGACGAGGTGCGCGACCACCTCGGCGTCGGTCTCGGACCGAAACGTGTGGCCGTCGGCGAGGAGCGCCGCCTTCAGCTCGCGGTAGTTCTCGACGATCCCGTTCAGGACGATGGCGATCTCGCCTTCGTCGCAGCCGGTCAGCGGATGGGCGTTCTCCTCGCAGACGCCGCCGTGCGTGGCCCAGCGCGTGTGACCGAGCCCGTGCGTCGCCTCGGACCCGTTGGGTCCTGCGGCGTCCTTCAGAAACTCGAGGTTGCCGACCGCCCGGACACAGCCGATGCCGTCGGCCTCGAGCAACGCGATACCGGCGGAGTCATAGCCGCGGTATTCGAGCCGCTCCAGCCCGTGGAGGAGCAGAGGCTTCGCTTCCCTCGACCCGACATATCCGATGATCCCGCACACCCTGAAGCTCCTTTCTGGCCGTACTGAAACTTCGGGTGAAGCACCCCCCGGAACGCGTAGAGCCCGGCCGACGTTGATCCAGCTTCGCGGAACATTCAGCCGAGCTCTCGTGAAACGAGAGCGGAGATCCTAGCACACAGATCTCGCGCCTTTTCAAGGCTCTTGGCTTCGGCCAGCACGCGTATCACCGGCTCCGTTCCTGACGGGCGAACGTGAACACGGCCTTCGCCTGCCAGCTCGGCGTTGAGGCTCTCGGCCTCGCGGAGAACGGTCTCGGGCAGCTCCTTCGAGCCGACGCGGATGTTCTCCTTCACCTGTGGGAAGCGCGGCATCACGGCTGCGGCCTCCGCGAGCGTGCGTCCCTTGAGCGCGCTGCAGAGCAGCATCGCGGCGGCGAGGCCGTCGCCGGTCACGTGGCCCTCGAGGTAGATGATGTGACCCGACTGCTCGCCGCCGAGCAGCCCGCCCTCGCGACGCAGCGCCTCGAGCACGTAGCGGTCGCCGACGTCGGTGGTGACGACGCGGATGTCGTGTTCGGACATCAGTCGGTGGAAGCCGAGGTTCGCCATCGTCGTCACGGCAACGAGGTCGACCCCGAGGTCGAGGGCGAGGATCGCGACGATCTGGTCGCCGTCCACCACCTCGCCGTTGCCGTCCACCGCCAGCATGCGGTCGCCGTCGCCGTCGAACGCAACTCCCAGGTCGAACCCGCCGCCCGCAACAACTTGTTGCAAGCTCCGGAGGTCGGTGGCGCCGCAGCCGACGTTGATGTTCGTCCCGTCGGGGTCATTCCCGATCGCGGTCACCTGTGCACCGAGATGCTCGAAGGCCTGCGGCGCGATCCCGGAGTAGGCGCCGTTGGCGCAGTCGACGCCGATTCTCAGGCCGGTGAAGTCCGACCCGAAACGCTCCTCGATGTGCTCGAGGTAGCTGTCCGTCGCCACGGCGACCTCGTCGATCTGGCCGGCCTCTCCGCGCGGCGGCTCGTCGAGCAGCGCCTCGATCTCGGCCTCGACGGCGTCTGTCAGCTTCTGTCCGTCGCGGTCAAAGAACTTGACGCCGTTGTACTCGGGCGGGTTGTGCGACGCCGAGATGACGACGCCGAGGTCGAGCGCCAGCAGCGCGACCGCCGGAGTCGGAATCACGCCGGCGAGGACGGCGTTCCCACCGGCTGAGACGACGCCGCGTGCAAACGCTTCCTCGAGCGCCGGCCCGGAGCCGCGCGTGTCGCGTCCGACGAAGACGCGTCCGCGGCCGGACCAGAGCGTGGCGGCCCGCCCGAGCCGCTCGACCAGCTCGTCGGTCAGCTCCTCGCCGTAGACCCCCCGGACCCCGTCGGTACCGAAGTACCGGCGGACGACGTTGATCGCCACTATCGCTTCGAGAACTGCGGCGCCTTGCGGGCCTTGTGGAGGCCGGCCTTCTTGCGCTCGACGATCCGCGCGTCGCGCGTCAAGAAGCCCTCGCGCTTCAGCGGCACGCGCAGATTCGGGTCGGCCTCGACGAGCGCGCGGGCGATGCCGTGGCGGATTGCGCCCGCCTGGCCGGTCGGGCCGCCGCCGTGGACGCGTACGCGGATGTCGTAGCTGCCCTCGACCCCCGCCACCCGCAGCGGCGCGAGCACCGTCTCGCGGTGGGTGGCGCGCGGGAAGTAGTCCTCGAGCGTGCGGCCGTTGAACCAGGTCGTGCCGTCGCCCGGCCGCAGGATCACGCGCGCAACGGAGGTCTTGCGCTTGCCGGTTCCCTGGTACTGCGCGATCTCAGACATCGAGTGGATGCGGGTTCTGAGCCGTGTGCGGATGATCGGGGCCGGCGTAGATCTTCAGCTTCGTGATCTGCCTGCGGGCGAGTCGGTTGCGGGGGAGCATGCCCTTCACGGCGATCCGCAGGACCTCGGTGGGACGCCGCTGGAGCTGCTCACGCGCAGTGCGCTCGCGCAGCCCGCCGGGGTAGCCGGAGTGGCGGTAGTAGATCTTGTCGTCGAGCTTCTTGCCGGTCAGAACGACCTTGTCGGCGTTGACGACGACGACGAAGTCACCCGTGTCCACGTGCGGCGTGTACTGCGGCTTGTTCTTGCCGCGCAACGTGTTCGCGATCTGCGTCGCGAGACGCCCGAGCGTCTTGCCCTCGGCATCGACGAGGTACCAGCGGCGCTCGACCTCGCCCGGCTTTGCGTTCCACGTCTTCATGGCAACAGATAGAAGCGGCGGACCTCCCGTCCGCCGGCCGCGCATGGTAGCACCGAGGCGACGCTTGCGGCGCCGGACGCTTGGGGCGCCGGACATCAGGACGCGCGGCGCGCCCGAGCGGCTGCGACTTCCTTCGGCGTCCCGGGCGAGCGGCGCAGACGGACGCGCGGATGAACCGCGCGTCCTGAAACGGCGTCGCGAGCGACGCCGTCCGCGCGTCCGTCTGAACTGACCGGTCGACCCGTTCGAGCCTGTCTCGAAAGCGCTTCTGGGGGTCAGCTACCGAGGGGCGCCGAAGAGCGAGATCAGCAGGTCGTCGACCGCGTAGCCTCCCCCGGCCGTCGGCACCAGCACGACGACGACTCCATAGGCCTCGTCCTGTTCGTCCGGGTCGGTCGAGCGGAGCAGCGCCTGCACGTACGCCTTCTCGTCCACGAACGAGACCGAGCCGACGCTGACGCTGAACGCGGGGCCGGGCGCGGCCGGCGGCGACGCCTCCGGAACGCCCTGGCCCACCTCGGCCAGGTCGGGACTGCGACCGCGGGCAGCGGTCAGGCGCAGGATCGAGCCGTCGTCCGACTCGGCGTAGAGCACGAGGCGCCGCGAGCTCGAGCGGACGTCGAGCACCGCGGTCGTCACGAGCTGACCCGAGGCCGCGCGTGCGGACTTGCCGAGCTTGACGGTCAGCTCCGGGTCGATCCGCTCCATGTCGCGCGCGAGTGCCTTCGGGCCGAACGACTTCGTGACCCAGTGGCCGTGCCGCTTCGCGGAGCTCTTCCGGGCCGCCGTGTATGCCCTGACGAGCGTCGTGATCGCCTCGTCGTCGGGCGAGGAGTCGTCCGCGAAGGCGTGCACACACTTCGCCTGGCCGCCGAACTTCTCGAGCTTGGCCGGGCTCAGCAGGCCGCAGAACGTGGCGCCGTCGCCTCGCGCAAGCGCATCCAGGAAACGGCCCGCAACAGCGCGAGCGTCGTCGGCCGGATCCGCCGCGGCGGGCACAGCTGCCATCGCTCCGACGAGGAGCACGGCAAGAAGGACGATCGGACGGCGCGGCGACCCCACGCGCTCACCCTCAGCGCCGCATGTGGAAGCGTCAATCCCTCGTTCGGATTACGGGGTCTCGCCGAGCGGCTCGCTGCCGACTCCGCGGCGAAGGAGCCACAGCACCGGCCCTATGGCGATGGCGGCCGAGCCGAGTGCGAGCGCGGCGACGCCGAGCGTGTCGAGCGCGTAGCCGCCGAGCAGTGCCAGGCTCGCCCCGGTGAGGCCCGACAGCAGGTCGCTGAAGCCCAGCAGCTTGCCTCTCTCGGCGGGCGTCGTCCGGTCGGCGAGCTGCGCCGTCGCCGCGACGAACGAGAGGTTCCAGCCGAGCCCGAGGCCGAACAGCAGCAGGCCGGTCGCCACGACGCTCGTTCCCCAATCGAGACCCGCGCAGGACACGGCCATCACGGCCAAGCCGCCGGCGAGTGCCGGAGCACGCCCGATCCGGTCGATCAGTCCGCCCACGACGAGGATCAGCGCGTACATCCCGAGCACGTGGGCGCCGATGATCGGGAAGACCGAGTGCTGTGCGTGGTGGTGGTGCTCGACGACGACGTAGCCGGTCAGGTTCATCACGCTCACCATCACGCCGAAGCTGGCGAGCGCTGCGAGCAGGGCGGGAATCACACCGGGACGCCGGAGCAGCTCGCCGAGCGGCGCGGCCTCGGTACGCTCCTCCGCGGCATGCGAGCCGAGCGCCTCCGCGATCCGCTTCGGGTCGGGTCGCACGAAGAGGACGAGCGCAAGAGCGACGACCATGATCCCGCCGGCCGCGAGCCACGGCACCGTCAGCTCGTCCGCGGCGAGCTCGCGCCCGGCGAAGAGCGGGCCGAAGACCGCCGGCCCGAGGATCGCGCCGAAGACCGAGCCGAACAGGACCCAGGCGATTCCCCGCGCCCGCCGCTCGGGCGGGTACATGTCGCCGGCCGCGGTCCGCACGAGCAGGGCGATCCCCGAGGCGGCGCCGATGAGCGTGAACCCGGCGACGACGGCCAGGCTCGAGCTCGTGCTCGTCCCGAGGGCGGTGAGTGCGCACCCGACGATCCCGACGAAGAAGCCTGCCGCCAGCACGGGAATGCGCCCGATCCTGTCCATCGTCCGGCCGGCGGGGAGCGCAGTCAGTGCCGCAGACGCCAGGAAGATCGCAGGGCCGAGCCCGAGCAGCCCCGTGATCCCGGTCACGAGCACGAACGTCAGCGATGAGACGGCGGCGACTAGCTGGAGCACCGCCGAGTAGACGGCAAGGGTCGCCGCGAGGAGCGCGGTGTTGCGGCGGATCGGCAGAGCCGGTCCTAGCGCAGACACGCGATCAGACTCTCACGAAAGGCGGTCGCGCCGCCGTGCGAGGGATGGCGCACGTACGGGCCGCCGAGCTCCGCCTGGGCGAGGCGCCCGACTGCGACGACGCGCCGCCCCACTGCGAGAGGCTCGAGGAAGGGTCGACCGCCTGCGATCTCAGCGCGCGTGGGCGCGCGGTTCGAGCACGCCTCGCCGGGCCGGTGCGGATGCGTGGGGACGAGGTTCCAGAGGAGCACCGCATCCTCGAGACCGAGCTCGCCCAGGACACGGTGGACGATCGTGGCCGTGGCCTCGCCCGGGCCGGACCCGGTCAGCTGCCGCTCGGAGGTGAACGGGACGCCGCTCACGCGCGTCCCGCGCCAGCCGGCGGCCTCGCCGACGAGCAGGAGCGGCGCGGCCGCGCGGCTTTCGAGGTAGGCGTCGAGCCGCGAACGACGCCGGGCGGCCCCGTCTCCATCGCGGTAGAAGTTGAACGTCGGGCCGATCGTCGCGGCCGAGAGCTCCTGGACGAGCTCGCTCAGGCCCGTGGGTCGGTGTCGAGGGCGATCTGAGCGGCCTCGCCCGGCAGCTTCTCGACGATCTCGTAGCCGCCTTCAGCGGCCACCACCCGCTCGACGGCCGTGTCGGCGTGTCCCGATACGACGAAGAACCGGGTCGGCTCGGAGCGCACGGCTTCGTACTCGGCTCGCCTGACCACGAATCTCTCCATACAGTCGCTGCTCCCGCACTCGCAGACGATCTCCATCGGCTGGTCAGGCCCGTGGCGGCCCAGGCGCTCGTCGACGGCGGCGATCTGCTCGTTGACCTCGCGAAACACCGCCTCGTTCTGAGCCTTCCGCGTCGCGCGCTGGTCCACGGCGCCTAGTTTGCCCCAGTTCGGGGTACGGGGTTGCGCATGACCCGGACTGAGCGGCGGGCCCACACCGAGACGGTCTTTCGCGACGCGAACGAACGCATCGGTCAGAGCGCGCGCCACCTCGCCCTCGCGGGTCCCGTCCCCTTCATCTGCGAGTGCGGCGACGAGAGCTGCCGGCAGCTGATCCAACTCTCGGCGGAGGAGTACGAGCGAGTCCGCTCTCACGCTTCGCACTTCCTCGTTCTGCGTGGCCACGAGATGCCCGAAGACGAGGAGGTCGTGGAGGACGGCGAACAGCACGTGGTCGTCGAGAAGACCGGGCCGGGTGAGGCGTTGGCGGCCCAGGCCGACCCGCGCCGGCGCGGGTAGCTCGGCCGAGTTGGTCGAGCTCAGGACGCTGCGCGACGGCGGCCAAGCCGCGCCCGAGGTCGCCGAGTTGGTGGCCGACTTCATCGCGGCGGCGCAGCGCTCGCTGGACGTTGCACAGTACGACTTCCATCTCGTTCCGGAGACGGCGGCGGTCGTCTCGGAGGCGGTCAAAGGCGCGGCCGCGCGGGGGGTTGCCGTCCGGTTCCTCTACAACGTCGACCACCGCAACCCGATCCCCGTACCGCCGCCACCGGAGCCGGACGCGCTGCTGATCGAGTCGCTCGGCGTACCGGCGCGACCCATCGCCGGCGTGCCCGACCTGATGCACCACAAGTTCGTCGTCCGCGACGGCGACACGGTCTGGACGGGCTCCACGAACTGGACGGACGACTCGTGGTCGCGGCAGGAGAACGTGATCGCGATCGCGCAGTCCCCCGCGCTGGCGGGGGCATTCGCGGAGGACTTCGAACAGCTCTGGCGGACCGGAGCGGTCGAGAAGAGCGGTTTCGTCGACACGGTGCCGCGCCCGGTGGGGCGCTACGAGGTCCGGCCCTGGTTCACGCCCGGGCACGGCGAAGGGCTGTCGCACCGGATTGCCAAGGCGATCGCGAAGGCGCGGCGGCGCGTGCGCATCTGCTCGCCGGTGATCACGACCGCGCCGGTCCTAGGATCGCTCGCGCAGGCGATCTCGGACGGGCGGGCGGACGTTGCCGGCTGCGTCGACCAGACCCAGGTGCAGGGTGTCGTCTACCAGTGGCACGTGAACGGCAACGCGGCCTGGAAGCTGCCGCTGCTCGGGCGGGTGCTCGAGGCGCCGTTCTCGGGCAAGCCGTCGACGCCGTGGCAGCCCGAGGGGAGCGTCCACGACTTCATGCACGCGAAGGTTACGGTCGCCGACGACGTCGTCTTCACCGGTAGCTTCAACCTGTCGCGGTCGGGCGAGCTGAACGCGGAAAACGTGCTCGAGGTCGAGGATGCGGAGCTCGCCGAGCGGTTGGCGGCGTTCGTCGACGAAGTGCGCGCCCTGTATCCGCCTGTCCAGCTCGGCCATGTCAGGGGTCAGACCCCTGACATGGCCGAACAGGGCTCGCCGTCGCTCTAGCAAGCGCCGCCGCGCCGGGGCTCCGCACGAAACGCGATGTCCGCGGCAGACCTGGCGGGGGTCAGACCCCTGACATGGCCGAGGCGGCCGGTGGCGCTACCGGACCGCCGGCTCGCCGCGCATCCCGAGCTCCTCCTTCGTCTGCTCCTCGAGCTCGTACCGCCAGAGGCGGTTCAGGTGGTGCTGCGCGTAGACGGCTTCGAACGGCAGGAAGATCACCGCGATTAGGTAGAGGAGGAACCCGATGACGTGGCTGATCGGCCGGTCGAGGCCCGCGCGCATCTGGGCCGCCTGGATGCGCTTGAAGTAGCGCCACTCGGAGACGAACGGCGGGATGATCAGCAGGCCGCCGATCGAGATCGCAAGCAGTGAGATCACCGGCTCGACCTCGATCCCGTAGTCACGCAGCTCGCGGTTCGTCTTGTAGTACCAGACGAGGTAGTAGATCCCGAGGGTCACGAGGACCAGGAAGAAGACGCCCCATGGCCGCCGGATCTTGACGTTCGCGCCGCGAATGGTCGCCGCCTCGGCCACGGCGCGCGTTCTACCCCGAGAGCGCGTTGCCGAACCAGCGTACGCGATCATCGACGGCTAGACTCCATCGGTGGGCGTCATGGTGCTGCGGAACGGGCGTCAACCTCCGTCGCGGTCGGATCCCATCGACGACGAGATCGCCGGTCTGCTCGGCAGTCTCAATTCGGGCGCGGCCACGCTCCAACGCGAGCGCGTGCGGCCGAGCCGCCGCCTTCGGCTCCTGCTAGCGAACGGTGGGGCAGCTGCGTAACCCGCCCCCCCCCCGGCCCCCCGACGACGTCGGCCCCGACTCGCTCACCCCGCAGCGCCGCCTGCATTCCTCCGTCGTGCGGCCCGTCGAACCCGCGATCTCCTCTCGTCACCCGATACCGCAATCGGGATCGCCGCGTCCGCGGCCGGGGCCGCGCTCGGCTTTCTGATCTTCCGCTTCGTCAGTTAGGCCGCCGGCGCAAGCCCGATCGGCTCCGGGGCTCAGTCGGCCCGCACGCGCGAGCCCTGCCGTGCGGAGGACACCAGCGTCTCGTCCAGCGGCTCTTCAGCCGCCTCCTCCTGCCCGGCGACGAGCTCTTCGAGCTGCGACGTCATCGCACGAAAGACGGTCACGAGGCTGCTGAGGCGTTCCTCGAACTGCGCCGCCTCCCGCGCGAGCGCGCCGTGGCGGCTACGCATATCCTCCTCGAGCTGCTGTGCCCGCTGCTCTGCCTCCTTGACCACTTGCCGGCCGCGCGCGTCCGCGTCGGCGATCCGTCGCGCGGCTTCCTCATCAGCCTCGTGCAGTCTCTCCGCAGACCGACGCTCCGTCTCCGAGCGCAGCTCGTCGATCTCGGCACGCGTCTCGTCAAGCGAGCCTTGTGCGGTCGCGCGGGTGGTATTCGCCTCCTCCTCGGCAGCGCGCAGCAGCCGCTCGGCGTCACGCTCGGCGGCGGCGCGGACGTCGTCCGCGGCTTCCTCTGCCGACCTGAGCACCGCGGCGACGCGCTCGCCGACCTGCGAGAGCTCGCCCTCGCCGCTCGACGCCGGCGGCTCGCTCGCTTCCGCCCCGGCCGGCACCGCCGCCTCGTCGCCGCTGCTGGGGTCCGGCTCCGCAAGGTAGCGCTGCAGCTTCTCGACGGGCGACTGCTCGCCCGCATCCTCAGCCGAGACCCGCTGCTGCGGCGTCTCCGCAGCGCCCGAACCGCTGTGGGGCCGGCGCATGAACCGCTTCATCTTTCGCCCTCCTTCGAGTCGCTGGGGCAAATCGAGCAGACGAACGCCACGCGTGCGCACGGCGGCAGCCGCTCCTGGAG
>JBKOXJ010000162.1:0-14945 GCA_046724905.1 Actinomycetota bacterium
CGACATCGCCGAGTGGCACCGGCTCTGCAAGGAGGCGCTCGAGAAGGCGGTCGACGACATCCGTCCGGGCGTAAAGGGACGCGCAGTCTTCGACGGCACCTGCGACCTGTTCGAGGAGCACGGCTACCCGACCCAGCGGACGAAGAAGCCGGGCGAAACGATCGAGGACGGCTTCTTCCACGGTCTCGGGCACGGCGTCGGGCTCGAGGTGCACGAGTTGCCGGGCATGGGCCTCGTCGGCCACAGGGAGCTCGTGGCGGGCGACGTCGTGACCGTGGAGCCGGGTCTCTACCGCCAGGGCTACGGCGGCTGCCGGCTGGAGGACCTCGTGCTCGTGACCGAGCAGGGCGCCGAGAAGCTGACCGACTATCCCTACGATCTCGAGCCGTGACGGAGGCGACGGAGACCGGCCAGACGATCGAGACGATGTTCCTCGAAGAGCGGCGCTACCCGCCGCCCGAGGACTTCACCGCGCAGGCGAACGCGCAGCCGGACATCTACCAGCGCGACTGGCAGGAGTTCTAGGAGAGCGAGGCCAGGGAGCGCGTCACCTGGTTCGAGCCTTTCACGCAGGTCCTGGAGTGGGAGCTCCCGTATGCCAAGTGGTTCGGCGACGGGAAGCTCAACGTCTGCTTCAACTGTGTCGACCGACACGTCGAGGCACGAGGTCTGGCGGCTGCTGGAGTCGCGCGAGGACGACGACCGGATGCTCCACGCGGCGCACGCGTCGCGCTACCACTGGGGCGAGGCGCCGGAGTGCCGGCCGGAGAACCTCGCGTGCGGCGAGTGGCAGGTCTCGCGCGTGTACGCCGTTCTCGGCCGCGGCGAGCCTGCGGTCTGGCATGCGCAGCGCTGCCTCGACCACTGCGAAGCGAACGGGATCGGCGACTGGGATCTCGCGTACGCCTACGAGGCGCTCGCGCGCGCGCACGGCGTCGCGGGGGCCGCGCGCGAGGCGGCGCGGGTCAAGGGGCTCGCGCGGGAGGCCGGGGATCTGATTGCCGACCCGGAGGACCGCGAGCACTTCGACGAGGACTACTTGACTCTCCCGTAACGGGAGCCCCGACGATGGCCGGTGTGGAAGAGCTGCTGTCCATCGGCCGCTTCGCACGGCTGAGCGGCCTGACGGTGAAAGCGCTCCGCCACTACGCCGAGATCGGCCTACTGCGTCCGGCGTCGGTCGACGACTCGACGGGGTATCGCTACTACGCGCTCGCGCAGGCGCGCGACGCCGAGGCGATCCGCCGGCTGCGCTCACTCGACGTGCCGCTCGACGAAATCCGCGAGCTGCTGGCCGCGAACGAGCCGGCGTTTCGCGAGCGCCTTGCGGTGCATCGTGCCCGCCTTGAAGGGCGCGTGGCCGAGACGCAGTGGATCCTCGCCGAGCTCGATCGGTTGATCGACGGAAAGGAGCAGCTCGTGCCCGACACCAAGGACGTTCGCATCCGGTTCGAGGTCAAGATCGAGGACGTACCCGCCCAGCGCTACGCGGTCGTGCGAGAGCGCTTGCGGAACGAGCAGCTGCCGGAGCTGATCCCGCGGCAGATCGACGCGGTGCATGCGTACCTCCAGGAGGTCGGCGCCCGGTTCGTGGGGCCTCCGATCTGCGTCTGTCCGTTTCCGGACGAGGAAGGACTGGCGTGGTGCGAGATCGGCTGGCCTGTCGAGGGGCACGTCGAGGGGCGTCCGCCGGTCGAGATCAAGACGTACCCCGCGAACCGCGCGCTCGTGTTCAAGCACGTCGGGCCCTATACGGAGCTGAGCCGCTCGTACCGGCTGATGTCCGAGCTGATGGAGGAGAACGGCCTCGAGCCGACCGGCGATCCGCGCGAGATCTACGAGAGCGACCCGGAGGAAGTGCTGGACCCGAACGACTACGTCACGCTGATCGTCTGGCCGATCGGGGCCGAGGGCAAGCTGTCGGCGGATGCCGATCGGCTGTTCGAGCGGCCGGCGCCTCAGCCCACGCGCCGCGCGAACTGACGGATCCGGGCCTCGACGACGTGCGGCAGCTCCCAGTGGAGCGAGTGCCCGGCGTCGAGCCACTCGACCTCAACGTTCGGGCGACGGCGGGCGACGTCTGCGAGCAGCGCCTTGGTCTCCCCGACCGTGCCGCCGTGGAGCGGCTTCCACCGCTCGGCGCACAGCAGGAGCGTCGGGCAGTCGATGCGGTCGTAGATCGCAACCGTGTCGCCTGCGCGTTGCCCCGCTTGCCAGAGCGCGACGCACTCGTCGAGCGTCGGGCGCTGCTCGAGCAGGCCCTCGCGTCGGCGGGCCAGCGCACGGCGTGAGATCAGGCGTTCCTCGCGATCGCCTCCCCGCCGCGTTCGCTCGAACTCTTCCTCCGTGCCGACCCAGCCCCAACCGGCCTCGCGGAGGGTCTCGCGGTACGCCTCCGGAGTCTCGCTCGAGTAGTGATGCTTACCGGCCGCGACGATCGCGCCGTCGACGGTGATGACGCCGCGGATGCCCTCGCCCCGCGCGGCCCGGCGGAGCGCGGTTGCTCCGCCCATCGAGTGGCCGACGAGGACGGGGCGGTCGAAGTCGACGGCGTCGGCGACCGCGTCGACTGCGTCGAGGAGGTGGCCGGCGTGGAAGTCCGGCGGCAGGCTGCCCGATTGGCCGTGGCCCGGAGCGTCGTACGCGACGACCCGGAACTCGGCGGCGAGCCGCGGCGCAAGATCGTCCCACGTCGCGAGGTTGTGGCCGCCGCCGTGTAGCAGCAGGAGCGGCGTCCCCGAGCCACCGTAGTCGCGCGCCGCAACGGAGATCCCGCCCGAGTCGACGGCGAAGTCGCGCACCCGCCCGACGCTAACGCTTTCCTAACGGGGACTGTCCCCGGACATGGCTCGGGAGGGCCGGTTGTCGACGAGTTTTCGCAGAGTTGTTACGACCGACTCGTCATAGTCGGACGATGCGGACCGCTCTCGGCGCAGTCGCGCTCGTCGTCGCACTCGCCTGCGCGCCGCTCGCCGGCGGACGAGAGCTGCGCTCGCCGCGGCCGTGGGAAGCGTTCTTCGGCGCGGTCCGCGTGCGCGCCCCGGCCGGCACGACCTACGCCGAGCTCTACGTGGGCAACCGGCGCCTCTCGCGGCGGCGCGTCGATCGGGGGCGGGTCGCTTTCCGGCTCGACCTGCCGCCCGGTCGGTACGACCTCCGCGTCCGCTACGAAGCGGGCTCGACCCTCGTCCGCCGTGACGGCTCGCGCCGCGTCTGGCTCCTGCCGCGGAGCGCCGCCGGAGCCGTCCGGGACCGGGTCCGGGACGCCGACCGCTCGCGCCGGCTCGCCGTCCTCGGCCGCAACTTCGACGGCTGGGCCGGGCTATTCGTCCAGGATCTAACCACCGGCCGGACCGCCGGCTGGAACTCCGACGCGCTCTTCCCAGCTGCCTCCACCGTCAAGCTGGGCGTGCTCGTCGCCGCGCTTCGCCGGTTCGGGCCACGGCCCGAGTGGTCGCGCGCGTGGCCCGAGATCCGCGATCTCGCCGTCTGGTCGTCGAACCTCGCCTCGAACCGGCTGCTCCTGCGCCTCGGCGGCTCCGAGCGGGCGGGCGCGCGCATCGCCGAACGCACGCTGCACCGGATAGGCGCGACCTCGAGCACCTTCACCGGCTTCTACCGCCTCGGCACCGCGGCCGCCGTGCCGGCCGGAGACTCGCCGCGGCCGCTCCCGCTCGTCACGTACCGGCGCACGACGGCGCACGACCTCGCGCGAATCCTGTTCGAGCTCCACGCGGCCGCGGTCGGTAACGGCCTCGCGCTGAGACGCACCGGGCTCACGAAGCACGAAGCCAGAGTCGCGATCGGGCTCCTCTGCTCGTCAGACCCGCGCGGCGCCAACCGCGGCCTCTTCCGCCCACGGCTCCCACGCACGCCGATGGCACAGAAGCACGGCTGGACGACGTCGCTCCGCCACAGCGCCGCGATCGTCTACGGCGCCCGCGGCCCGACGATCGTGGTCGTCCTCACCTACCGCCCGAAGCTTCGCCCCGAAGCGGCCGCCACGCTCGCACGCCGCGTGCTCGACGTGGTCGAGCCGGACTAACCGCCGGCCTGAGTGCGGCAGCGTTCGACGACGGCGTAGAAGACCTTCGCCTTCTGCCGGTTCGGGGTCCGCCTCGCGCTGAACGCTTCGTCGAGCGCCTTGAAGTCCGCGTAGGCGAGCTTCGCCTGGAGCTCGTCGATCACGCAGCGGCAGTACTGGTCGGTCGCGCGGGGCTGGGCGCGGCAGGTGCGCACGAAGGCGTTGACGGACTTGGCCGGGTAGGACTCTTTGTTGCTGCTGCCGCAGCCGGCCACCGTGAGTGCCAGCCCGACCACAGCCGGCGCGACCGCCTTCAAGCGAGCAGCCTCTCGAACCGCTCCACGTCCTCGAACGGCCCGATCACAGCCAGGTGGAGCCCGTCGCCTCCAAGCAGTTCCTGCGCGACTCGCTGGACGTCGTCGGCCGTCAGGGCGTCGAGCTCCTCGACCACCTCGCTCGGCTCGGTCGCCGCCCCCTCGAGCACCTCGCGCCGCAGCCCGAACATGATCAGTCCCTGCGGGCTCTCGAGCTGGAGGACGAACCGGCCCTTCGCGAAGCTGCGCGCCTTCTCGAACTCCTCGGACGGAACCGGGTCGTCGGCGATCCGCTTCAGCTCGCCGGCGATCGTCGTCACGGCGTCGTCGATCCGGTTGATGTCGACGCCCGCCTGCGCGAAGAGCGACCCCGCGTCGGTGTAGCTGTTGTTCAGCCCGAAGACGTAGTAGGCGAGCCCGCGCTTCTCGCGGACCTCCGTGAAGAGCCGGGACGACATGCCGCCGCCGAGCACCGTCGCGAGCAGCTGGAGCACGTAGCGGTCCCGATGGACGAGCGGGTAGCTGCGGACGCCGAGCGAGATATGGGCCTGGTCGGACGCCTTCGTGTGCAGCTTCACGCGCGACCCGCCGATGGTCGAGAGGCGCACGGGCTCCGGCCCGGGCGTCTCGCCGGGCGGCAGGTCGCCGAGCAGCCGCTCGATCACCTCCGGGACGCCGTCCGCGACCTTGCCGCCGAGCCCGACGACGAGCCGCGACGGCTTGTACCAGCGGTCGATGTACCCGCTGAACGTCTCGCGCGTCGCCGCGCGCACTGTCTCCTTGCGGCCGATGATGTCCCAGCCGAGCGGCTGGTCGCCGTAGAGGAGCGAGTCGTAGACGCCGCCGAGGAAGTCCCGCGGCGT
The DNA here is from genome assembly GCA_046724905.1 of Actinomycetota bacterium. Classification (GTDB taxonomy): domain Bacteria; phylum Actinomycetota; class Thermoleophilia; order Gaiellales; family Gaiellaceae; genus JBKOXJ01. The sequence continues at coordinate 5,202 of JBKOXJ010000162.1, forward strand.
GTCGTAGTACATGTTCATCTCCTCGACGATCACGCCCTTCTCGCGTTCGATCTCGTCCGGCTCGAAGCGCGAGTGGCGGATCATGTCGACGAGCACGTCGAAGGCGAGATCGCGGTGCTCCGCGGCGCACTTGACGTAGTAGCCGGTGTACTCCTTGCCGGTGAAGGCGTTGAACTCGCCGCCGATCGAGTCGATCTCGGTCGCGATGTCCTTCGCGCTCGGCCGCCGCTCGGTGCCCTTGAAGAACATGTGCTCGGCGAAGTGCGCGATCCCGTTCGTCTCGCGGGTCTCGTAGCGCGAGCCCGCGGCAAGCATGAGGAAGCAGGTCGTCGACTGCGCGTGGTCGAGCGGCGCCGTGAGCAGGCGGACACCGTTGGAGAGCAGCTGCCTCTCGTACACGCTCACAGCGGAAGTGTCGACGTTTCAATGGGTCGACCGGTCGGTTCAGACGGCCGCACGGGCATAGCCCGTACGGCCTGAGGGAGACGCCGCCAGCGGCGTCTCATGCCGCGAGCCGCTCTCGCCACGAGTCGGGAAGCTCGATCGTCTCGCCGCTCGCGTAGTCGAAGGCTACGAGCACGGTCCGCGCTTCCGCGACCAGCCGGTCGCCGGCACGCAGCTCGTAGTCGAGATCGAAGCTCTTCGTCCCGAACCGCGACGGCCGGACGCCGATGTCGATCTCCTCGCCCAGCGTCGCCTGCGAACGGAAGTCGATCTCGGCCCGGGCGAGAATCATCGTCATGTCGTGGACGTCACCGAGCAGCCCGAGGTGCCGCAGGAACTCGATCCGCGCCTGCTCGAGATACGTGAGGAAGACGGCGTTGTTGGCGTGTCCGAACGCGTCGAGATCGCGGAAGCGCACGCGCTCCCGATGGACGAAGGCGAAGCCCTCCACGGCGGCGGAATCCTAGCCGCGGGGTTAGGAACTACGACCCAGTCGACGTTCGAGGTTCGCGCGCACCTCGGGCCAGTCGTCGTCGACGATGCTGTAGTACGCCGAGTCGCGTAGGCCGCCGTCCGCGAGGACACGGTGCTTGCGGAAGATCCCCTCGAACTGTGCCGGCAGCGCCTCGAGCGCTCCGCGCGAACGCTCGTTGCGCGCGTCGGTCTTGAACTCGACACGGATGCACCCGAGCCGTTCGAAGGCGTGCTCGAGCATGAGCAGCTTCGCCTCGACGTTGGCGCCGGTCGACCAGTGCGACGGCGTGATCCACGTCGCGCCGATCTCGAGTCCGCGGTGCTCCGGCTGGAGCGTCATGAAGCGCGTGCTGCCGATCGCGTGCCCGGTCAGCGCATCGATCGTCGCGAAGGCGACCTCCGAGCCTGCCGCCGACTCGCCGAGCGCGTGCGCGAGCCAGGTCTCGAAGGCCGCGCGGCTCCGGCCGCCGTCGTATGGCAGCCAGCGCCAGATCAGAGGGTCGCGCGAAGCCTCGTAGAGGTCCTCCGCATGCTCGGGGCCGAGTGGATCGAGCACGACGAGCCGTCCTTCGAGGCGACGGCGGAGGCCGGGCCACGCCTGGCGTAGCACGGGCGGCGGCGCTTCACCCAGCTCCAGAGCGAACCGTCGGCCCGTTTGCACGAACCCGACGCGGCGGTAGAACGCATGCGCTTCCGCGCGGGCATCGGCCGACGTGAGCACGACGCGGAAGCAGCCTCGCCGTCGTGCCTCGGCCGCGATGCTGCGGACGAGTTCGCTCCCGATGCCGTGGCGCCGGTGTCGCTCCGAGACGACGAGCGCAATCAGCCTGCCCGCCGGCTCTTCGTGCTCGACGAGGTTCTCGACGCGCAGCCCCGCGAGGCCCGCGATCTCCCCGCCGACGGAGGCGAGGACGATGGTCACCGCCGGCTCGGCCGCGAGACGCTCCAGCCGGCTGCGGACCGAGTCGGCTTCGGCCGGATACCCGAGCTCGGCGAGCAGCGCGCCGATCGCCGCGGCGTCGTCCGGATGCGCCTCGCGGATCTCGACGCTCACGTGCGGTCCGCGAGGCGGTACACGAACCGTACCGCCTGCCAGTCGTCGTCGATCGCGGCCGACTTGTTGTCGACGAGACCCGCGGCGAGGCCGATCTCCTGCACGGCCGCAAAGTCGAGGTCGGTCTCGAGCTTCGACACCTTCTTCGGCCACGCGACCCATAGCCCGTCGGCCGGCGCCATTGTCTCCTTCAGCGCGCCGAAGCGCTGCTCGAGGTCGGTCCGGCTCGTCGTGAAGAAGACGACGACGCCCACACCCGGCTTGGCGCCGAGCTTCCGCGAGAGCGGCGTGGCGGAGTAGTCCTTAGAGGCTTTCTCGGTGGGAGGGGCGATTCTCTGGCGATCCTACGCGGTGTTTTGGACGGCCACGCCGGCAGAGCCGGCATGGCCTCTCTGGTCGGCGCTGACAGGCGGCGCCTCAGGTCTCATTCCAGGCCGCGAGCAACTCCCGCTCGCGCTCGGGGCTCAAGCCGACGCCGTCCACGGTCTTCGCCTGCTCGAGCGTCGCCGCGATCGTGTCGGCAAGGGGACGGAACGTCAGGCCGGCCGCAACCGCCCGGGAAATGTCCGCCGCGAGCATGCCGCCGACCGCGGGATCGACGAGCCAGAGCGGGAGCTCCATCCATTCGCCCACCTCGTGCTGCTGCAGGAAGTCGTCGCCTACCCAGACGAATCGCGCGTCAGAGCCGGTGACCGTCCGGCAGGACTCGAGCAGTCCTTGCATCGTCAGCGACGGCACCGGGCCCGTGGCGTTGAAGCGGCCGGTCGTGCCGAGCTCGACCGAATGGAGAAGCCAGGCCGCGAGGTCGCGGACGTCGATCACCTGGAGCTCCCGCTCGGGCTTGCCGGGCGCGAGCACCTCCCCGCCGCGCGCGACCCGGTGCGGCCAGTACGTGAACCGGCCGGTCGGGTCGTGCGGACCGACGATCAGCCCGGGCCTGACCACGAGCGCCCCGGATCCGAAGACCTCCTCGACGACACCCTCACACGCGGCCTTGAGCGCGCCGTAGTGCTCCTGCACGTCCTCCGTCGCGGGGTCCTCGAGCTCGGCCGGCGGGCTCTCCTCCGAGACGGGGGTGCTGAGGTCGGCGTAGGCGGAGATGCTGGAGACGAAGGCGTAACGGGACACTCGGTCGCGCAGGAGCTCGGCCGACGCGCGAACGACCCGCGGCAGGTACCCGGAGGTGTCGACCACGGCATCCCACTCGCCGTCCTCTAGCGCCGCGAGGTCGCCGTCACGGTTTCCGTGCAGACGCGTCGCCTCGGGGAACAGCTCGGGGTTCGTCCGGCCCCGCGTGAAGGTCGTCACGTCGTGACCGCGCTCAAGCGCCTGGCCGACGAGCTGACGGCCGAGGAACGAGGTGCCCCCGAGCGCGAGAAGCCTCATTGCTTTAAGGACGCGTAAATCTTCAGACAGTTGTTTGTGACAGGCTGGAGCCTGTCGCTACCTTGCGTTGCGGAGGCTTTGTAACACGGTGCTGCACTCACTCGCGGATCTCGGGATCATCGTCGCACTGTTCGCGCTCGCGTGGCTGGTCGCGCGCGCGAGCGCGCTCGTCTTCCGCCGGCTGCTCGCGTGGCACGACCGTCTGCACTCGACGCGGACGGAGGGCCTGACCGAGAAGATCGCGAACGTCAAGCGCCGCGAGACCACGGTGTCGGTCATCCGCGCCGGGATTGCGTACCTCGCGTTCGGCACCGCGCTCGTGCTGTCGATCGGGCGGCTGGCCGGCGGCGTCGACCGCCTGACCGCCCTTGCGGGCGCCTCGTTCGCGCTGATCGTCGCCGGCTTCGCGATCCAGCGCGTTCTGACGGACATCATCGCCGGCGCTGTGATGTTCGCGGAGCGCTGGTACTCGGTTGGCGACACGATCGCGATCCAGGGGCTCGAGCTCAGCGGCGTCGTCGAGGACGTCTCGCTGCGCCGGACGAAGCTGCGCACCCTCGACGGCGAGGCGATCCACGTCCACAACTCGCAGATTCCGGCGGTGCGCGTCCTGCCGCGGGGCGTCAAGGAGCTCGCGATCGAGATCTTCGTCTCGGAACGCATTGCGGCCGAGCAGGCGATCGCCGCCGTGACCGCGCTCCTGCCAGAGGGGCCGACGACGTTCATCCGCAAGCCCTGGGTCGAGGTCGTCGAAGCGCTGTCGGCGGGCCTCGTCCGCTTCCGGCTGCGCGCCACGGTCGCGCCCGGCCGCGAGTGGCTGGTCGACGGCTTCTTCTTCGATCTGCTCCGCGAGCACGCCTCGCCGGAGCTGATCGTGCACGGCCCAGTCGCGCTCTCCGTCGACGAGCGTGCGGTGCGCAGCTTCGCGCGCGCCACCGCCTCGACGCGCTGGCCGCAGCGCTCAGCGGCCTAAGGCGACGCTTGCGGCGCCGACCATCAGGACGCGCGGGCTCTGCCCGTGCGTCCGTCCGAAACGACCGGCCGACCCGTTGGGCCGCAGCGCTCAGCGGCGTAAGGCAGCGCTTGCGGCGCCGACCATCAGGACGCGCGGGCTCTGCTCGTGCGTCCGTCTGAAACGACCGGCCGACCCGTTGGAGTTCATCTCTTTCGCTTAGAGCCGGGCGAGTTCCTCGAGCAGGCGGTCGACCTCGTCCGCGGTGTTGTAGTGGACGATTCCGACGCGCACGGCGCCCTTGTCCAGCCCGAGCCGGCGCATGACTTCCACGGCGTAGTAGTCGCCGTGCCAGACCGCAATTCCGCGCTCGCCGAGCCGTTCGCCCACCGCTGCCGGGGAGCGGGTGTCGTGTGTGAACGCGAACGTCGGCACGCGGCCCTCCATCGTCGGCAATCCGTGCAGCCGACAACTCTCGGGCAGCCCCGCGAGGAAGCGCTCGCCGAGCGCCCGTTCGTGCGCTTGGATCGCGTCGTAGCCGATCGAGTCGACGTAGTCGATTGCCGCCACGAGCCCTGCGAGCAGCTCGTGTGGAAGCGTCCCGGTTTCGAAGCGCGCACCGATGGGCTGATCCGGCGCGGGCCGAACCTTGTAGGGCCGTAGGCGCTCGAACACCTCCGTCCGCACGAATGCCAGCCCGAGATGCGGCCCGAAGAACTTGTACGGCGAGCAGATGAGGACGTCGACCCCGAGCGCGTCCACGTCGATCGGCGCATGGGGCACGTAGTGGACGGCGTCCGCCCAGGCGAGCGCGCCGGCGTCGTGGGCCAGCTCGACCACCCGGCGCGCGTCGACGACCGTTCCGACAGCATTCGAGGCGAGCGGGAAGGCGACGACGCGCGTGCGGTCCGTGACGAGCTGCTCGAGATGGACGAGGTCGACCGTCGTGTCCTCACGGACGTCGGCGAGTCGCACCTCGAGCCCGAGGTCGCGCGCCGCTTCGAGCCACGGCGAGATGTTCGCGTCGTGATCGAGCTTCGTGGCGACGATCTCGTCGCCGGGACGGAGCTCCCGCGCGAGCGCCCGCGTGAGGGCGAAGTTGAGCGTCGTCATGTTCGCGCCGAACGAGATCTCATCGGTCGAGCAGCCGAGGAAGCCGGCGGCTGCAAGGCGGGCCTCGGTCACGAGCGCGTCGCTGCGGCGGCTGGTCTCGAACGATCCGCCGAGGTTCGCGTTCGACTCACGGTAGTAACGCGCGACGGCCTCGATCACCTCGTCGGGCACCTGCGTCCCACCCGGCGCGTCGAAGAACGCGATCGGCCGGTCGAGCGCCGAGAACCGCGCCCGAACGGCAGCGATGTCGAACGACGTCGTGCTCAGGCGCCCGACGCTACCTGACTACGATGCGGTCGATGCCCGCGGATACGCTGACTCCGCCGAAAGAGCGAATCGACCGCGGCACGGGCACCAGCAGCGGGGACGCGTGGCGCGTCATCGTCCTGAACGACAACCACAACACGTTCGAGGGCGTCGCCTTCGCCCTCTCGAGCGTGATTCCGGGCGTCAGCTACGACGGGGGCATGGCGCTGGCAAACCGGATCCACAACACCGGTCAGGCGATCGTCTGGTCGGGCCATCGTGAGCCGGCGGAGCTGTACTGGACGCAGCTGAAGGATCTCGGCCTGACGATGGCACCCTTAGAGACGTAGTGCCGGCCGGGCCGCTCGCGGTTCTCGGCGCGACCGGCTACGTCGGCGGGCTCGTGTGCGCGCGGGCGCGCGAGCGCCAGATCCCCCTGCGGCTGGTCGGTCGGCGCCGCGACGCGCTCGAGGCGGCGGTCGAGCCGGGCGACGAGGTGCGCGTCGCGGACGCGGGCAACGAGGCCGCGTTGATCGAGGCGTTCGACGGGAGCCTCGCCGTCGCCAACCTCGCCGGTCCGTTCCTCGACACAGGCCCGCGGCCCGTCGCGGCGGCGATCGCGGCAGGCGCCCACTACGTCGATACCAGCGTCGAGCAGGCCTTCGCCCGTCTCGTCCACGAGGGTTTCGGCGAGTCGGCCGAGGAGCGAGGGGTCGTCCTCCTGCCGTCGTTCGGCGTCGATTACGTCCCCGGCGATCTCGCCGCACGCCTTGCGGCCGAGCAGTTGGAGGAGCCGCTCGACGAGATCGCGGTCGGGTACGCGGTGGAGGGTTTCACGCTGGGCACCTCCGCCGGGACGCGACGCACGATGGCCGCCGTGATGCGTCAGCCTCATGTCGCCTGGGAAGACGGGTTGGTCGACTCCCGCTTCGGCGCGACGACGCGGCGGCTGCGGTTTCCATTCGGCGAGCGGACGGTGGTGGAGTGGGGAGGGACGGAGCCGTTGACCGTGCCGCGACACACTCGCGTGCGGCGCGTGCGGACGTACGTCCGGCTTCCGCGCGTCGCAGCGCCGCTTGGGCGAGTCGGCTTCGTCGCGGCGCCATTCCTGCGCGCGAGCGGGCGCATCGGCGGTGGCCCGTCCGAGGAGCGCCGATCCCGCGCGCGGTTCTGGGTCGTCGCCGAGGCCCGGAAGGGGAGCGAGCTGCGCCGGGTGACGCTCGCCGGCCGGGACATCTACGGCCTGACTGCGCTGCTCGTCGTCCTCGCGGCCGACGGGCTGCGGCAGGAGGCGGTCCGGGCAGGCGCTCTCGCGCCCGCAGAGGCCTTCGACGCGCGTGAACTCGTCGGGCGCTCGGCGCCGCTGCTCGAGTTCGCCGGCTGACGTCCGGGAACGCGAGTACCGTCCATATGTGCGCCGCCTGCGCAGGCTGAGCGAGGCCGAGTGCTACGCCCGCTGCTACGGGCAGTCGAGCGACGACTCGGTGCGCATCGTCCGGTTCGAGCCGCGCCGCCCGCGCTACGAGTTGCACGTGTCCGGCGAGCGGTTGCGCCAGCTCTTTGAGGACCGCATCGACGCGCGCGCGCCGGACGCTGAAGCGGCGTAGCGGCTTCGCTCCGCCTACATCCACCTACATCTACATCTGTGTACACAGCCGCCTGTGGCCGTGGACACAGGCCGCGGTGGGTGAGACTGCAGCAATTGTGAATCCACTTCGTGCCGAGAGCGCGACGCACGGCGACGTGCCGGACGTTCTCGCCCCGCACCTCCGCGTCGTGTTCTGCGGCATCAACCCGGGGCGCGTCTCGGCCGCGGCCGGGGCGCACTTCGCGAATCCGCGGAACGACTTCTGGCGGCTCCTCGATGTGGCGGGCTTCACACCGCGTGCGCTGCGGCCGGAGGAACAGTTCGACGCGCTCGAGCACGGGATCGGGATCACGAACGCGGCCCAGCGGACGACGCGCGGCTCGGCCGATCTCCGTCGCGGCGACTTCGCCGGCTCGGCGGCGCGCCTGGAACGCCTCGCGCGAGAGCTCGAGCCGGCATGGATCGCCTTCGTCGGGAAGGAGGCGTACCGTGGCGCCTTTCGCGACCGCGCCGAGCTCGGACTCCAGGCTCGGACGCTCGGACGGACGCGGCTCTTCGTCCTCCCGTCGACGTCGCCTGCGAACGCAGCTGTCCCCTACGCGGAGCGGCTCCGGTGGTTCGCCGACCTGGCCGAGCGCAGCGCTCCGACTCCGAGACCGGGCGTGCGCGCCCTCCTGCTCGACGACAGGGACCGGATCTTCCTGCACCGCTTCGTCACCCCGGCCGACGCGGGGGTGTGGGTCGCCCCGGGCGGCGCGCTCGAGCCGGGCGAGGACGAGGCCCAAGGTCTCCGCCGCGAGCTACGCGAGGAAATCGAGCTCGATCCCAGCGAGATCGGGCCGTGCGTCTGGACCCGGCGGCATGTCTGGTTCTGGCCGCCGGCCGGGGAGATCTACGACTCGCGCGAGCGCTTTGCCGTCGTGCGCGTGCCCAACCCGACGGGCGTCCGCCCGACCCGGCACGACTCGCTCTTCGCGGGACCGGACGTAGTTGAGGAGCACCGGTGGTGGACGCTCGAGGAGATCGCCGCAAGCAGCGACCGTTTCTCACCCCGCCGTCTCGCCCAGCTCCTGCACGAGCTCCTCCGCGACGGCCCGCCGCCAGCGCCACTCGAGACGGGCGTCTAGCGGTTGTCGCCCGCGGAGCTAGAGGACCGGCGCGCGTACGAGCTTCGCCTCCGTCCCGATCGCGCGCTCGAGAGTGTCGACGATGCCCACGAGTTCCTGCGCGTCCGCGGCATGCTCACGCTGGCCCCTGACTCGGCGCTCCCGAGCCTGTTCGGCGCGATCCACGAGGAGCCCTACGCCCCCGGCAAGCCGGGTTTTGCGCAGTGGCCGAAGACGAAGTGGTGGTGGGGCGGCGCGCTCGGTGAGCGGCGCGGCGTCTACGTTCTGAAGCTTCACCGCGGCAAGGACCTCTACCTCACCGAAGGGACCGTCGCACTCGCCGCCCCGCTCTGCCGCGCCGAGCTCGAGCGAGCGGAGGCCGGCGAGCACGGCGCCGACGCCGAACGCCTCGTCGCGCACCTGGCCGACGCCGGCCCCTCCGCCCTCGACGAGCTGAAGGAGGAGCTCGGGCTCGACCCGAAGCGCCTCCGCGGGGTCCGCACACGGCTCGAGCGCGTCGGCGCGATCGCGTCCCGCGGCCTGCGGATCGAGACACCGCGCGGCGGCCACCGCCACTCGAGCGAGCTGCTGCGCTTCGACCAGCTCTACGAGCCCCGGGGAGAAGGCGGCCTCACGGACCTGCTCGTAGCAGGCGTTCGTGCGGCTGTCGTCGCGCCGGAGTCCGAGGCGCGGCGATGGTTTTCGTGGCTAGTGCTGCCTCCGCTCTTCGAGGAGCTCGTCGAAGGCGGCCGGCTCGTCAGGCCCGCTCGCGGCTGGCTCGCCGCCGGCCGTTGACTCCGGCGGAAGACCGCGCGAAAGTTGCCGTACAGGTTTCAAATAGGGGGAGGGACGATGACTTACCTGTCCAAGATCCTCCTCGCGCTGGCGGTTGGCCTGTTTGCGTTCGCACCGAACGCGGTCGGCGGCACGACCCTGGTCGTCGACGACGACGGCGCCGACTGCCCGAACGCCGACTTCACGACCATTCAGGCGGCGGTGACGGCCGCACCGGCGGGAGCGAGGATCACGGTGTGTGCGGGCACCTACCACGAGGAGGTCGTGATCACGCCGCCCAAGAACGACCTCTCGGTGGTCGCGAAGGGACCGCTTGGGGCGGTTGTGGTCGACGGCGAGGACACGATGATGCAAGGCTTCGAGCTGACCGGCGGTGTGACCGGCGTGCTCATCGAGGGCTTCGTCGTCCAGCGCTACCACGACGACATCGTCTTGAGCGACGCGAATGAAAACGTCATCCGCGGCAACGAGACGAGGTTCGCGTCGGACCACGACGGGATCGAGCTGTTCTCGAACGCTCATCGCAACCTGATCGAGCACAACATCGCCCACGACAACCTGCACGCGATCAGCTGCGGCATCAGCG
>JBKOXJ010000139.1:0-10958 GCA_046724905.1 Actinomycetota bacterium
CCGCATGATTGATCGAACGAGGCGACGGGTACCGGGTGCCCGTGACCGCTTCCCCGTCTCTGGAGGACGAGTCGGCGCAGTCTGCTCGCGTGCGAGCCGACATCATCCACGCCCGGGCTGAATGGCTACGCCGGCGACTGATCAGAGAGCGCCGGCAGTGTGCCGAAGCGCTCATTGCGTGGGGCTACCTCGACTTCGGCGACCTCGAGGAGCTCGAAGACGTTGCGCCGGCGCTTCGCCTCGTCGACGACGCTGAGGACAGCGAGCCTGGGACTACCTAGGGTCGCCTTCGAGCGCGGCCCGCGCCGGGTCTCCGGACCGCTTCTCGACGATCACGTAGCGGTCGTTCACGTCGACGATCTGCTCGAGGGACCGATCTTCGTGACCTGGGGCCGTCATGAACCGCGTCGGCTTTCGCCGCACCCGCTCGTACTCGGCCAGCGTCATCTCGATCCGCTGAGCGCATGACCGGTCGGCGCACTCGCAGACGAACTCGGCCCTCTCGGTTATGCCTTCGAACGCCTCACCGAGCTCCTTGAGACGTTCGTTTACCGCTCGGAAAAGGTTCTCGTTCTCGCCGAGCTTTCGCTCTCTCTCGCTCATGGCCCCCCTTCGCCCCGGCGGTCGATTCTATGGATTGACGGCGTGCGGCGGGCGGTTACCTTGCCGTCTGCGGACCTCGCTGCTCTACTTACCCGTCGTTGAGGGCATGTCTACCGCGCGGTCCGAGCTCGACGGCATCGAGAATGGCCTCCGGGCACTCCGGGAGCAGCTAGCCGCTCTCGCAGCCGACGGGGCGGACGCGCGGCAGGGGCTCGAGAGCATCGTCGAAGAGTTGACCGCTGGCGTCCAGCGGCTGCGGAAGCGCGAGCTCGAGGAGCGGGCCTCCGAGCGCACGGCCGCGTTGGAGGCCGCCCACGAGAGTCGAAACCCGTTGCTCGAGCGGCTGCGCGAGGGCGTCGTCGCCCTCAACGCTCGCATGGAGGTCGAGTTTGCGAACGCCGCGGCGCGGCAGATGCTGGGGCCATTGCGTGAGGGCGAGCCGCTGCCGGAGCCGTGGCCGAAGGTTTCACTGCACCAGCTCGCGCAGAAGCTCCTCGAGCCCGGGCCGCCGGTCGCGGAGACGCGGCTCGTCGTCGAGGGGAGCACGTATGCCCTGTCCGGGATCCGCGCCCGCGAGTCCGAGGGCCCGCTGCTCGTCTTCAGCGACGTCACCGAGCAGGAACGCCTCGAGCGCGCCGAGCGCGAGTTCGTCACGAATGCTGCCCACCAGCTTCAAAGCCCGATCGCCGCGATCACGAGCGCGATCGAGGTGCTGCAACTGGGGGCCAAGCACGATCCCGAGGAGCGCGAACTCTTCCTCGGGCACATCGAATGGGAGACCGGGCGGCTTCAGCTGCTCGTCCGCTCCCTGCTCGTGCTGGCCCGGGTGCAGACCGGGCAGGAGGCTCTCGTCGCCGAGCGCGTCGATGTGGAGGCTCTGCTCTCGGAGATCGCCGGCGGCGTGACCCCGTCGGAGGGCGTCGAGGTGCGAGTCGAAGATCCGGGCGATCTGGCGGTGATCGCGAGCCGGGGACTGCTCGAGCAGGCGGTCGCGAACGTGGTCGGTAACGCCGTGCGCTACACCGGCGAGGGCCGTGTCGTGCTGTCGGCATCGGCCGTCGACGAGCGCTCGGTCGTCTTGCAGGTGGCCGACACCGGTCCCGGGATCCCCACGGAGGACCAGGAGCGGGTCTTCGAGCGGTTCTTCCGCGCGTCTGGGACGAGCCGCGACGGTTTCGGACTCGGCCTGCCGATTGCCCGCCAGGCCGTGCACGTGCTGGGCGGCGAGCTCGAGCTCGAGTCGCGCGTCGGCGTCGGGACGACCGTCCGGATCCGGCTTCGGCGGGCGACGTGAGCCGGGCCAGGATCCTGCTCGCGGACGACGAGCCGGCGATCGTCGACTCGGTCAGGTACGCGCTCGAGACCGAAGGGATGGACGTGGATAGCGTCGCAGACGGCCGCGAGGCGCTGGCGGCCGCGGACCGCGACGCCTACGACGTCGTGATCCTCGACATCATGATGCCGGAGCTCTCCGGCACGGAGGTCCTTCGTCGCGTCCGCGCGCGGAGCGCCGTGCCGATCCTCATGCTGACCGCGAACGACGCCGAGGTCGACCGCGTCGTCGGGCTCGAGCTCGGCGCGGACGACTACGTCACGAAGCCGTTCTCGATCGTCGAGCTCGTGAGCCGGGTCCGGGCGCTGCTCCGCCGCCGCGAGCTGGATCGAGCCGCAGGCGACGCCGTGATGCGCGTTGGCGACCTCGTCGTCGACGCCCGTAGCAGGGAGGTGACGGTGGCCGGGCGGCCGGTGCGGTTGACGGGGTCCGAGTACAAGCTGCTGTCGCTCCTCACAGGCGCGCCGGGGCGCGTCTTCTCGCGCGAGGAGCTCGTCTCGCACCTGTGGGGAAGCGAGCACGTCGGTGACATGCGGGCCGCCGACACGCACGTCGTCAACCTGAGACGGAAGGTCGAGGACGACCCGTCCCGGCCGCAGCGGATCGTCACGGTCCGCGGCGTGGGCTACCGGCTCGACGCCGTGTGAGGAAATCCTCACAGAGGTCCCCGAGAACACAGACCCAACGGCCGGGTTCCGCCGCTAGGTTCGTCCGTAACCGGCTGACCTAGCGAGCCGGGTTCGAAAGGAGCCCCGTCTTCGAGTTTCACGTCAGCTCGCGACCGCTCGGACGCGATACCTGGGTTGTCTGGCTTGCGGGCGAGATCGACGCGCACGTCTCGCCTCGCCTCGCCGCCGAGCTCGAGTCGCTCGCCGCGAACGGCGCGCGCGAGATCGTCGTGCACCTCGGCGGGATCGAGCTGATCGACTCGACCGCGCTGGGCGTCCTGCTGCGAGCGCGCGATGCGCTGAAGCGGGCCGGCGGCGACGTCGTCCTCGTCACGAATGACCGGCGGATGCTGCGGCTGTTCGAGGTGACCGGGCTCGACCGGACCTTCAGGATCGAAAACTCCCTGCCGGGCGCGGTGCAGTCGGTCGCGGGCGAGGTAGTGCCGGCGTGACGTACGAGCTGCGGATCGACGGCGACGTCGGCTTGCGCGTTCGCGCGCCCCGCCTCGAGAACGGCAAGCTGCCGCAGGACTACCGGCTCGATTTCAGCGTCGAGTCGCCGGCCGACGTCGAGCGGCTGGTCGCTCTGGCGAGCCGTCTCTTGGAACGAACCCTTCAGCTCGAGGAGGCGCTGCGCTCGCGCGTGACGATCGAGCAGGCGAAGGGCGTCCTCGCCGAGCGGCTCAGGCTGGACATGCCGTCGTCGTTCGAGCTGCTGCGGCGCGCGGCGCGGACGAACCGGATGCGCATACACGATCTCGCGGCGGCCGTCGTCGCGTCTCGCGAGACGCCGGCCGAGATCGCAGACCTCCTCGTCGAGGGCTAACGCGGAACGACGGCTAAGGCGACGCTTGCGGCGCCGACCTCAGGACGCGCGGTTCATCCGCGCGTCCGTGCGTCCGTCTGAAACGACCGGTCGACCCGTTGGAACTTACCACCGACGACGGTGAAGGTCGGGCGCGCGATCTTGACCCGGACCGGGGTCGACCAGGACATCGCGCGCGCCGTGCCCGGCAGCAGGTAGTCGATCCCGCGGATCCGGTAGTGCCACGTGCCCGGCGCGAGCGGAAGCAGCGCCGAGGTCGAGAAGCTCTTGAGCTTGCCCTCGGTCTTCCAGGGGTAGCGCTTCTTGCTCCACTGGAGCTCGTACTCGTCCGCGCCGAGCGCCGGCTGCCAGGTGACGAGCGGCGAGCCGTAGAACGTCGGCTTCGCGCTACGGGCGGTCGTCAGCCGTCCCTGCGGCGAGAGCCCGGCGACGTACGGCGTGCCGGAGACGCTCACGACCGGCTCTGACTCCTTGCCGAACTTCATCACGCGCCCGGCCGCGCACGCGTCCTGCGGCTGGTCGATGTCGTGGTACTCGATCCGGTCGCCCGTGTCGTCCATCACATGGATCCAGCGGACGGGGACGACCGTCCAGTAGTAGTGGCTCTCGGGCCAGCCGCTGTCCCAGAGGTCGACCGGGGCCCCGCTTCCGGCCGGCACGCCGGGGACCGGCGGTGCTGCCGGTGCCGGGGTCGAGCCTTCCGACGGCGCCGGCGTGGACTGCTCCTCCGGCGGCACGGGCTTGGGATCCGACTCCGTCGTCGTGACGGTCGCGTGGTCGGCCATGAACGTCGCGCCTTCACCGCCGTCGGTGAGGTACGAGTTGCGAGCCTTGTTCAGCTTCTCGAGGTCGGGCGGCAGGGCCAGCGGCCCGGTCATGCGCGGCACGTAGGCAGGGCTGCCGACGACGGCACCCCGGAAGACGATGTTGACGCAGTCGCTGTCCGAGGCGACGTAGACCCGGTAGAGCTCGCCGGCCGTGCCGTTCAGGCCCGAGTTGCCCGAGAAGGAGAAGCCGGGGGTGAGCGAATGCGGCAGCTTCTTGTTCGCGGCGGAGGTGAAGACGTCCGAGATCGACGAGTTGAGCGTCATCGGGCCGCCCGTGAACGCCGGGTTCGTCGTCGTGTAGACGGGGCTCCACGGGCCGTACGAGACTGCGGGCAGGCCGTTCTGGAGCGTGCCGTAGACCGCGCGGACCGCGCGCACACGCCACCGCACAGTCGTCATCCACGGGCTGAACTGGTGGAAGGCGTAGAACTCGCGCTCGTCGGCGGCGTTCGTCCTCGTCGCGATCACCTTGCCGGTGCCGGCTACCTGGCCCGCGTCGAGGAACCAGACGTGGTACGCGGTCGCTCCTTCGACGAGCGACCAGCGGAGTAGGCCCGAGATCTCAGGGGCGTTCTTCGGGCAGCCCCACGTCCCGTCCTCGGCGGCAGCGCAGTTCTGCGGGACGTCGCCCCAGCGCATGTTGAAGCCGTACGACGCGCTCCACGGGCCGGCGACGGTCGGCGTGATCGCTCGCACGCGGGCATAGAACGCGAACGGCGAGCCCGTCTTCCACGGGAGCGCGACCGGGATCGAGACGGCCGGGCCCTTGATGCTGTCGGTGCTCCAGACGATGTCGCCGTCGCGGAAGCGCGGGCCGCTCGAGAGCTGGAACTCGTAGTGCGTGGCGCCGCGGACGGGGTACCACGCGAATGCCGGTGTGCGCGGGAAGTCGCGCTGGGTCAGGTCGCCCGGGCGCAGGAGGAACGCGCGCAGGTCGTACGGCGGCTTCGGGGCTGCCGAGGGGTGCGCGAAGGAGCTCGGCGCGAACGCGAGCGCAGCAAGACAGACGACCGCAAGGCGAAGGCCAACCATCGGCGACACCACTGGTTGTCGGCAGGCGTGGGGCCTCGGGTCTCCCTCGAACGAGGGATGCCCGGGACATGTCTGGGGTCAGACCCCTGACATGTCGGTTCTGGCCGGCGGTTGCGCACGCAAGCGCCTCGCGTCCAAGGCGCGCACGAGCGCACGAGCCTTACCGGCCGAGCCGTTTCCGGACATGGCTGGGGTCAGACCCCTGACATGTCGGCTTCCGCCAGCGCTTGCTCGAGCAAACGTCCTGCCGCCAGCACGAGCGCGTCGTCGCCTGTCTTCCCAACGAGCTGCACCGACGCCGGCAGCCCGTCCTCCGCGGGCCCACACGGGAGCGCAAGCGCCGGCCAGCCGAGACTGTTGAACGGGTACGTGAACTGGATGTTCCGCTCGCGGATGTCCAGCTCGTCGACGGTGGCCGGCGGCGCGACCATCGCCAGCGTTGGCGTGACGAGCAGATCGAAGCCGACAGTCGCCTCGGCCATCCGCTCGCGGTAGCGCGCGCGCTCCTGTAGCGCCGCTTCGTACTCCGCCTCGGTCACCTTCAGGCAACGCTCGATCTTCACGTGGACGTTCTCGCCGTACGCGTCGGCGTTCTCGAGGAAAAGCTCGCGGTGGACGTCGGCGACCTCGCGCTGGAAGATGTGGCCGTCGTCGGGGAACGGCAGCTCGACCTCCCGGCGCCGCGGAAAATGCTCAGCCGCGGCTATCACGCGGTCCCGCACCAGCGGGTCAGCGAGATCGACCCACGCGATGCCGATCTCGACCTCCTCCAGCGACTCCAAAGTGCGATCCGTGGAGCCGGCCGCCAACGCGTCCATCATCCGCACGCAGTCATCGACCGTCAGAGCCATGGGGCCGGCGTGATCGAAGCTCGGCGCCAGGGGGAAGCAGCCTTCGATCGGCACGATTCCGAAGCTCGGCTTGAAGCCGACGACACCGCAGTAGGCCGCCGGGATCCGGATCGAGCCGCCGGAGTCAGAGCCCAGCGCCGCCTTCGCCTGCCCGGCCGCAAGCGCCGCTGCGGAGCCGCCGCTCGATCCGCCCGCAATCCGCCCCGGCGCGGCGGGGTTCGGCACCGTCCCGAAGTGCGGGTTCTGCGAGGTCGTGCCGTAGGCGAACTCGTGCAGGTTCGTCTTCCCGACGTTCGCGTAGCCCGCGGACTCGAGCAGCCGAACCGCCTTCGCCGTGCGGTCGGGCGCGTGCTCCGCGAACAGGATCGAGCCGTAGGTCGTGACGAGCCCGGCCGTGTCGAACAGATCCTTGACGGCCAGCGGGATTCCGTCCCGCGGCTCCTCGGGGCGCGCCAGCCAGATCCCCGCGACGCCGCTTGCGGTGTCGCGATTCAGGACGTGCGGGCTTTGCCCGCGCGTCCGTCTGAACCGACCGGTCGACCCGCTGGAATCGATCAATACGCCCTAAGCTCGGCGGCCATGCGAGTTCACGACTGTAACTGGATGCGGCTCGAGGCCTACCTCGAGCGCGACGACCGCATCGTGCTGCCGCTGGGATCGACGGAGCAGCACGCCTACCTCTCGCTCGGCACCGACAACATCCTCTCCGAGCGCGTCGCCGTCGAGGCCGCCGAGCCCCTCGGCGTGCCGGTGCTGCCGGTCCTGGCCTACGGCATCACGCCCGCCTTCGCCGCGTACCCGGGCAGCCCGTCCGTCTCCGACAGCACGTACCGCACGCTCCTCGAGGAGCTGCTGCAGTCGCTCTTCGACCAAGGATTCCGCCGGTTTCTCCTGGTGAACGGGCACGGCGGCAACGCGCCCGCCGCCGACACCGTCGCCGACTGGGCGGCCCGCACGGCGGATGCGCAGGTCGTCTTCCACAACTGGTGGAACTCACCGCGCATCCAGGAGCTGGTCGAGCGCATCGATCCGGACGGGAGCCACGCCTCCTGGACCGAGAACTTCCCGTGGACCCGGCTACCCGACGTCGAGCTCCCGCCGGAGCACAAGCCCCGCGTCGAGCTCGACCGCAGCCGCCCGCCGGCCGAGATCCGGCGCGTGCTCGGCGACGGCTGCTTCGGCGGCTGGTACGAGCGCCCCGACGACGAGGTGCTGGCGATCTGGAACGCCGGCGTCGCCGAGGTTCGCGAGCTGCTCGAACGACTAGGAGGGCGCAGCTAGCCGCACGTCCCAGCCCTCACCGCCTGCGGTCGAGAGGAGGATCGTCCCGTCCGCGAGCGCCGCGAACAGCTCCTCGGGCCCACCGTAACCCACCGCCGCCGGCGCCTCGCCGAGGTCTCCGGACTCGCTCCACGTGATCCCGTGGTCCTCGCTCCGCCAGACCTGTCCGGTCGAGTCGATGCCGTAGACCCGATTTGGAACCGGCCACGCGAGCAGCATCGAGCCGATCCCGAGCGTGCGGAACGTCCGTCCGCCGTCGGCCGAGACCGCCGTGTCGAACTGGTCGGCGACCACGAGCCGGTGCGGGTTGGCCGGATCGACGGCGAGGTCGATCACCCGCGCCGCGATCCCGCGCTCCCGCCACGTCCGGCCTCCGTCACGGCTGACGACGAGTCGCTGGTCGCGCAGGTCGTAGGCGTACATCCATGAGCCCGAGACCCGGATCACGTCCAGCCGGGCCTTCCCCGCCAGCGAGACCCCCTTCCAGCGGTTGCCGCCGTCCGTCGACTCCTGCAGCCCGAGCCGGCGAGGCTGCGGGTCCTCCTTGGTCGAGTTGCCCGAGGCGAGGTAGTGCTTGGGCCCTGAGACGGCGAGGCCCGTGACGCTCCAGTGCACGTCGTCGACCCGCTCCGGAGCCTTCGCGTCCACCTTCAGCCGGAACAGGCCGCGGCCGCTCCCGATCAGGAGCGAGTGGTCCCCCGGATCGACCGCGAGGCTCTGGATCGTCCCGAGCTCCAACGGGGGAGCGCTGCTGCCGCCGCACCCGGCGAGCACGAGTGCCCCGAGCGCGACGGCGAGCCTAGTCCGCGGCCAGATAGAGGAGGGCAACGAGGATCGAGCCGGCGAAGAGCACGAGCGCGAGTCCGAACAGGGCGAGACCGAACAGCGCGTTCTTCCGGGCGATGTCTCCGTCGGTCATCCGAGTAGCGGGTCGACCGCGAGCGCCGTAAACAGGAGGGCCAGGTAGAGGAGCGAGTAGTGGAACAGGAGGCCGGCCCGCGCCGGCGTCGTTTGCCGTCGCAGCCGCCACGCCAGGACGAGGAAGACCCCGCCGAGGCAGGCGGCGGCCGCGAGGTAGACGATGCCCGCGGTCCCGGCGAGCGCAGGCAGGACCGTCGCCGCGACAAGCGCGATCGAGTAGAGGACGATCTGCCGCGCCGTCTCGCCGTCTCCGCGGACGACGGGCAGCATCGGGATCCGCGCGGCCGCGTAGTCGCGCTTGAGCAGGAGCGCGAGCGCCCAGAAGTGCGGCGGCGTCCAGAGGAAGACGATCGCGAACAGCGCGAGCGCCGGGAGCGTCAGGTTCCCGGTCGCGGCGGCCCACCCGACGAGCGGCGGCACCGCTCCGGCCGCGCCACCGATGACGATGTTCTGCGGCGTCGAGCGCTTCAGCCAGCCGGTGTAGACGAGGACGTAGAAGAGGTTCCCGACGAGCGCGAGCAGCGCGGTCAGGACGTTGACGGCGCTCGCGAGCAGCACGAAGGAGAGCGCGGACAGCGCCAGCCCGAACTCGAGCGCGCG
Organism: Actinomycetota bacterium; assembly: GCA_046724905.1. Lineage (GTDB taxonomy): Bacteria > Actinomycetota > Thermoleophilia > Gaiellales > Gaiellaceae > JBKOXJ01. The sequence goes on from JBKOXJ010000139.1 coordinate 8,943, forward strand.
CGACGGCGGCACGCGGTCGGCGGCAACGGGGCGGCTGCGCGTCCGCGGCCCCATCAGCCGGTCGATGTCGCGGTCGAGCACGTGGTTGAGCGCGCTCGCCCCTCCGCAGGCCAGCGCCAGACCGACCATCGTCGCGGCGAAGTCGCCGAGGTCGGGGACGCCGCCTGCGCCCGCGAACATCCCGGCCGCGCCGGTCAGGAGCAGCAGCGACATGATCCGCGGCTTCGTCAGCGTCAGGTAGTCGCGGACCGAGGCCCGCGGCGCCCGCTCGCCGCGGAACAGCCCGGCCGTTGCGATCAGGCACGCCGCGAGCGCGAGTGCGGCGAGCGTGACGTGCAGCGGCCGCAGCCACCACGTCGCGATCGCGGCCAGAAAGAGTCCCGTCGCGACTGCGGCGGGAACCAGCTGACGGCGGTGCGAGAACCACCCGGACACGAGCATCGCGGCGAGTGGCGGCAGCGCTACGAGCGCGAGCGCCCGGTGCGCGAGGCCGAGCTCGCCGCTCGCAACCACGAGCGCGGCCGCGACCGACGCGACCAGGCCGCAGAGCCGGAGCCACGGCCCGCTAGACACGCGTCTCCCAGAGCCGGCGCCGGAGGTCGCGAAGCGGACGGGCGCTCGAGATGTACGGCACCCGGTCGAAGTTGTGCGGCGGCGGCGGCGAGGTCGTGTACCACTCGAGCGTGTCGCCGAGCCACGGGTCGTTCCCGACCCGCCGTCCCTTGCGCGAGACGATCACGTTCACGACGAACACCAGGATGCCTACGGCCATCACCGCCGCGCCGACAGAAGAGATCGCGTTGTAGACGTCCCAGAGCGGCCGGTCGTCAAAGTTGGCAACGCGCCGAGGCATCCCGGCCAGTCCCAGCAGGAACTGCGGGAAGAACGTCACGTTGAAGCCGAGGAAGGTCAACCAGAAGTGCCACTTCCCCAACGACTCGGAGAGGAGTCGTCCGAACATCTTCGGCCACCAGTAGTAGAGCCCGGCGAAGATCCCGAAGATCGAGCCGCCGAAGAGCACGTAGTGGAGGTGGGCGACCACGTAGTACGTGTCCTGTGCCTGCCAGTCGACCGGGAACGCGGCGAGGAAGATCCCGGTCAGGCCGCCGACGGTGAAGGTCGAGATGAAGCCGAGTGCGAACAGCATCGGCGTCTCGAAGCCGAGGTTCCCGCGCCACAGCGTCGCGAGCCAGTTGAAGATCTTCACGCCGGTCGGCACCGCGATCACCATCGAGCTGACCATGAAGAAGCCCTGGAGCCCGATGGGCAGCCCGACCGTGAACATGTGGTGCGCCCAGACGAGGAGCGACAGGAACCCGATCGCGACCGTCGAGTACGCGACCGCGCGGTAGCCGAAGATCGGCTTGCGGGCAAAGACGGGGAGCACCTCCGAGACGATCCCCATCGCCGGCAGGATCATCACGTACACCTCCGGGTGCCCGAAGAACCAGAACACGTGCTGGAAGAGCACGGCGTTGCCGCCCTGGTCGGGGAGGAAGAAATGCGTCCCGGCCTGGCGGTCGAGGATCAGCAGGGTGAGGCCCGCCGACAACGCCGGCAGCGTCGCCAGCAAGAGCCAGGCGTAGACGTAGATCGACCACACGAACAGCGGCAGGCGCAGCCACGTCATCCCGGGCGCGCGCAGGTTGTGGATCGTGACGATGAAGTTGATCGCGCCGAAGAGTGACGACAGCGACAGGATGTGCAGGCTCAGGATCCAGAGGTCGACGCCGCTGCCGCCGAGGTGCACCGAGTTGGGCGGGTAGCCCGTCCAGCCGATCGCGGCCGCTCCGCCGCTCGCGAACCAGCTCCCGTAGAGGGTCAGCCCGCCCATCAGGAACAGCCAGTACGAGAGTGCGTTCAGCCGCGGGAAGGCGACGTCGGCGGCGCCGATCTGCAGCGGGACGATGTAGTTCCCGAAGCCCGCCAGCATCGGCACGACGACGAGGAACACCATCGTCGTGCCGTGCATCGTGAAGAGCTGGTTGTAACGCTCGGCCGAGACCACGTCGGCAT
>JBKOXJ010000073.1:0-14483 GCA_046724905.1 Actinomycetota bacterium
TGATGACCCCCACGAGACTGAGTGCGACGAGAACCGTCGCCGGGGCGAGCAGCAGGCTCGCCTGCTCGACCGAGACGATCGGACGCGGAGAGAAGGCGACGATGAACGTCAGGAGGTAGACGGAGAGCGGCAGAACCCAGAGGAGCGGCACCGCTGCGACATCGGTCGAGATGAAGGCCGTGACTCCGAGCATGAGGCTCGAGGGCACGAACGCGAGGAACGCCCATGTCGCACGGGTCCGCCAGGTCGGAGCCGGCGAGACGGCTGCCGACTCAGGCGCGACTGCCGAGCTCGTTGTCTGCCCGCGACCGCGCACGGCCCAGCACGCAAGCGAGGCGAGCGCGAACGCTACGTAGAGACCGCTCCAGAGCCAAGCCTGTGCGCTGAGCGAGAGGTTCGGCTCGACGACGAGCGGATAGGCGAGGAGGGCAACGAGGCTGCCGGCGTTCCCGGCGGCGTAGAGGAAGTAGGGATCCCGAGCCGACGGGTGGCCGCTGTGGGCGAACCAGCTCTGAAGCACCGGGCTCGCGGTCGTGACAACGAAGAACGGCGCTCCCACGGCGAGGCCGAGCACGCCGAGGAGCCAGAGCGCTTGGGATGCATCGGCGGGCGGCGCGGTCAGGTGGCGGCCGACCGGTAGTGCCGCGAGCGACGCGAGCAGCAGCGCGAGTTGAGCGACCGGCTGCCGGCGCGGGCCGAGCAAGCGCGCACTCGCGTGTGCGTACACGTAGCCGGCCAGGAGCACCGACTGGAAGAAGACCATCGAGGTCGTCCAGACCGCCGGCGAGCCGCCGAACAGCGGCAGCATCATCTTCGCCACCATCGGCTGCACGAGGAAGACGAGCGCGGCGCCGAGGAACACGGCGGCCACGAAGGCACTCATCGTGACCGTGTGGGCTCGGCGGACCGGGGCCGAGAGCGGCTGTGCGCTTGCTAGGGCCTCGATCGCGGCACTCCGTTCCGGCGGCGCCGTGCCCTAACTCAGGATCCGAATCGCCGTCTCGGTCGGACAGCCGCGCCGCAGCAGGTCGACGGCCTGATGGAGGTCGACGTCGAGGTTGCTTGCGAGGACGACCGCGTGGTCGTTGTCGTAACCCGCGCGCACGAGCTGGTCGTAGCGCCAGCAGAGGATCTGATGGTCCTCTGCCGCGACTGCCGGGTGGAGTTGGATCGCCGCCACGTCATGCTCTTCAAACCACGTCTGCAGTCACGAGAGCACCCGCGGTTTGGCCAGTGTTTCCCGCAGAAGGGCTAGTCCCCCGAGAGCCACGCGTAGATCGGCAGGGCCGCCTCCGCCGGTGCCGGCTCGGCCGGCGGCGCGGCATCCCGTACGTGGAGCCTCTGGCGCCGCTCGATCCGCTTTGCCTCGGCGACCTCGAAGTACGTTCGCCCGAACCAGACGGCAACGAGGGCGAGCGCGGTGTAGGAGAGCTTTCCTGGCAAGGGGCCCGCTGATGTTTCCACCTGCCGCTACGGCTCAGCCTCCACGTGCGGCTAGCCGCCGCCCGGTCGTCCGGCTAATCCGGCCGCTGAGGCGGCTCTCCGGGCAATAGGCCGGACGGCCTATTGTCAAAGATCGAACTGAATGCCAGAGTGCGTCTGGTCGGGCATCGAGGGTGCTCGGCAAGGGTCAAAAGGGCTCCGCGGGGAAGGGGGCCACGAGGGGGAGGGGCAGATTGCGGCCATGTCCATCCGGCTACTGATCGCAGACGATCATCGTCTGATTCTGCAAGCAATTCGACGCGCGCTCAGAGAAGCGGACGACATCGAGATCGTCGGCGAGGCGCGCACCGGGAGCCAGGTGCTCCCGCTCGTCTCACAGACGGACCCGGACCTCGTCCTGCTGGACATCCGGATGCCAGAGCTCGACGGCTTCGGTTGCCTCGAGCGGATCCGCAAGGCTTATCCGGGCCTGAAGGTCGTTGTCCTGTCTGCGTTCAACGACGCTGAGCACGTGCAGGGAGCGCTCAGCCGGGGTGCGTGCGCCTACATCGCCAAGAGCGTCGATCCGGTCGAGCTTCCGGACGCGCTGCGCCGGGCGATTCGCGGTGACTCCTTCGAACTCGGGCTCGCCGACCCGGACGACAACGACGCTGGTCTCACAGAGCGCGAGATCTCGATGCTACGAGCCGTCGCGCGCGGGCTCTCGAATCAGGCGATCAGCAAAGAGTTCTGGGTCACCGAGCAGACGGTGAAGTTCCACCTGACGAACATCTACCGGAAGCTCGGCGTCGCCAACCGCACCGAGGCCGCCCAGTACGTCTTCAGCCACGGGCTGGCCGAAACGCGCAGCTAGGAGGGCTTCCAAAGCCTCCTAGGTCTCGCGCCAGCGCGGGATCGTGGCGGTCACCGTCGTCGGCCCCCCGGGGCGGCTGTCGACGTCGAAGCGCCCGCCGAGGAGGCGGATGCGCTCGCTCATGCCGGCGAGCCCGAGCCGGCCCCGCTTCGCTGCCTGAACGAGCGTGCGCTCGACGTCGAAGCCCTGGCCGTCGTCGGAGATCTCGGCGCGGATGAACGCACGCCCGACCGAGACGGCGATCGAGCCGGTCTCCGCGCGACTGTGCTGCGCCATGTTCGCGAGCGCCTCCTGAACGACCCGGAGGAGTGCGATTCGCTGGGACTCGGTCAGGACGTCGGCATTTCCCTTCAGGTCGAGCGCGAGCACGATTCCGGCCTCGGCAGCCGCGCGGTCGACCTCGCGCCGCAGCAGCTTCGGGAGCGGAGTCTTCAGCAGCCTCGGCGCCTCCAGCGACCGGGCGAGGTCTCGCAGCTCGCTCTCCAACGCGACCAGCCGAGCCTCCAGATCGTCGAACCGTCCCAGCAGGAGCTCTCGGTGCTCCGCAACCGAATGCGTCCGACCGATCTGGCCCCTCAGCAGCCGCACATCTGCGCCGAGGGCCGCGAGGTCCTGCAAGACGCCGTCGTGCAGATCGAAGCCGAGACGGACGAGACGTTTCTCGCCGGACTCGACGAGCGCCTGCTCGCGTGCAACGTCGCGCTCGAGCAGAAGGTCCTTTTCGACGAACGGGACGGCCGCCAGCGCGACCTCTCCCGCAAACACGAGCAACGTGTCGCGCCGCTCCGGCCGACCGCGCACGACGATTGCCGCGACCGGCCGACCCCAGTGGACGACCGGGATTCCGTGGAGCCACGCTCCCGTCCGTCGCTGCCCGCCGGGATCGGCGAGGGTCTCGGCGGCGACGTTGCGCACGCCGCGGGTCGCGTTCCCCGTACCGACTCCGAGCGTGCAGCTGAGGGTCCCATCGGGCTCCGTCCGCCAGACGGACGCGCTGCTGACGGGCGCGAACGCGAGCAGGAGCTTGAGCTGGACCTCGAGCGCGACCCTCGGCGGGAACTCGTGCAGGATCAGGCCTCTGACGGCTCGGCCGAAGAGCTCGAGCTCGAGCGACTCTCGCGACACGTCGAGCACCCGTGCGATCTCCATGAGCAGCCGATCGACTCGGCCCGCAGGCCAGTCGCCCTCGAGGGAGAGCGCACTCAGGGCGTCGGCGACGTACGAGAGGCCGACGAGCACGACCGCCTCGCGTGCGTCTCCTGCCCCGGTGGAGAGTGCCTGTGCGCGCTCGCGCGCGCGCGCCAGGAGGGCAGCGGTCTCGTCGTCGATCCGGCGCTGAGGCCGGAGCAGCGCTTCCAGCTGGTCCAGGGCGGCAGCGAGCGCGTGGCTCGTCTCCACCCCAAGCGTCCCTCGACCTTCGATCGTCTGGCTCTTTCCTCTCATAGGAGTAGACACGCTTTTCGGCTGGGATTTTCGCTCGGCTGAGCGATTTGTGAAGGGACCGCCTGCACGTGCAGGCGGACTAGACGATCGTCGAGCGCGCCCGGGGCAGTGCCCGCATACCGTTGCAGCCAGATCGTCGGCGATCCTGCAAAACGAGGAGTTGCGCCTGTGCTCGACGAGCGCGCCGCTCGCGCGTCAAGTCCGCTGATCCTTGCTCGCCCCCGGCTCGGGGCGGTTCGGCGCTCGCTTCGGGAGACGGCAGCCGCCGCGCCCGCCGCGGTCTGGGTGGGGGCGATCGTGGTCACGTCCGCGGTCGTTCGCTTCGTGCTGGCGGGTGGGTCGGTGGCTCCGTGGATCATCCCGGACGAGCTCATCTACTCCGAGCTCGCGAAGAGCCTCGCGCGGTCGGGACGTTTCCTCGTCCGCGGAGAGGCGTTCTCCGTGTGGTCGTTCGGCCCGGTCTATCCACTTTTGGTGGCTCCGGCCTATCGGTTTGCCGGCACGGTCGCCCAGGCGTACGTGATCGTAAAGGCCGTCAACTGCATGTTCTTCTCCTCGGCCGCGATTCCCGCCTACCTGCTCGCGTCCCGCCTCGTCCGCCGCAGCAGCGCGGTCGCGGCCGCCGCGTTCGCGGTGGCCGTCCCGTCAGGGATCTACACCACCAAGATCATGACCGAGAGCGTCTCGTATCCCCTCTTTCTGTGGGCGTTCCTCGCGATGGTCAGCATGTTGGAGCGCCCGACGGCGCGCCGACAACTCTACGCGCTCGGCTCGATCGTCCTCGCGACGCTCTGTCGTGCGCAGATGGTTGCGCTGTTGCCCGCGCTCCTCTGTTCGATCGCCCTCGTTGCCGGTTACGAGGGCTGGCTCGTTGCAGGCCGCATCTCGGGACGCGAGCTCGTGCGACAGCTCAGGGTCTTCCGGACGACCTGGCTGACTCTGGGATTCGCGCTGACGGCGGCGTTCGCAGGTGCAGTGGTGAAGGGAATCACGTTCGCCGACCTGCTCGGCGGCCACACGGTGCTGTTCGAGCGCATCCGACCGCTCGACGCGCCCCGCTGGTTCGTGTACCACGCTGCCGAGCTCGCGCTCTACATCGGCGTCATTCCTGTCGCCGCGGCGATCCTGCTTGCGCCCGCCCTCGTTCGGCGCGACGGGCCTCGTTCAGAGCGTGTGTTCGCGCTCACAGCAGCTGCAACGGCGGGGGCGCTCCTTGCTCTCGTCGCCGTCTACGCCTCCCAGCCGAACATGGCTCCGCACGTCTACGACCGCTACACGTTCTACATCGCGCCGCTACTGCTCGTCGCGTTCTTTGCCTGGCTCGAGCATGGCGCTCCGCGCCCCAGGCGCCGGGCGCGCGTCGCCACGGCCGTCGCCTGCGTGCTTCCGCTCGCGGTTCCGTACGGCGAGCTGCTCAACGGCCGCGAGTGGGGCGTCTCGTCGAGCACGGTTGCGCTGGTGCCCTGGGTGGGCATCCACGGCTTGACCGGCACCTCCCTTTCCGTGTTCGTGCTGGTCGCCCTCTTCTCGGCCGCGTTTGGCCGCCTCTTCCTTCGCGCCAACGGGAAGCGCGCGGCAGCCGTGCTCGCGACCGCGGTCGCGATGAACTTCTTCGCGATCTCGTTCGCGGCCTATGCACGGAACGGGCAGGTTGCCGAGATCGCTCGGGGACTCGGGGTCGGCGCGAGTCCGGGGTGGGTCGACGCGGCCGTCGGTCCGGACGCGGACGTAATCGAGATCTGGTCAGGCCGGATGCGCGGCCTCCGCGGCCCCTACGCGCTTTGGGAGACCGACCTCTTCAACGCGAGCGTTGGTCGTCTCTACCACCTGCGGGCACCACTTCCCGATGACTCGCCGTCGGCGAAGGTCGTAGTCCGGCGATCTCAGCTCGTCAGTCCGGGCCGCGGGCCTCTGGTTGCGGGATACGTCGTCACCGACGCGAGCGTTCCCGTGGACGCCGACCTCGTCGCCGCTGACCGGCTGACGGGGCTCATGCTCTACCACGTTCAGGGGCCCGTTCGCCTCCGGGCACACTCCGCCTCGGCGAGCGGCGCCAGCTCCGGATAGCGGCACGAGCTCGGTCCGACCGGGCGCGGCCGGTCCTGGACCAACTGCCAGCTCGATCCAGACCTTGGAGGGACGTTGCGCTTTCTCGTCGCGCCTACGTTGCTTCCAGTGACTGCCACAGTGGCGGAGCCAGTCGCGCCGACGCGCGCAGCCGCGCTGGCAACGCATCGCCCTGCGCGCAGGTTGAAGGTCGTCCACCTCACGACCTCCTACCCTCGACACGCGGAGGATTACGCGGGCCGCTTCATTGCGGACGTGCTCGAGGGGTTGCGCCGACAGGGCGTGGAGTGCGAAGTGCTCGCGCCGGGATCGTTCCGCGACTTCGGGCTCGCTTACGGGGCCGGTGTCGTCTACAACCTGAAGCGCCGGCCGTGGCTGGCGCCGTTGATGCTGCTGTCCATGCTGCGGACACTTCGCCGGGAAGCAAAGCGCGCAGATCTCGTCCACGCGCACTGGCTTGCCACGGGGATCGTCGCGCTATTCGCGGGCCGGCCCTTCGTTCTGACGCTGCAGGGCAGCGGATCGGCGGGCCGCTTCGCCGACCTCGAGCTGATGCGGCGCGCTCCTTGGCTCGTCGGTGCGGTTCTCAGGCGCGCCCGCGTCGTCATCTGCGTCTCCGAGGCCCTGGCGGAAGCTGCGCTCGCGTGCGGTGCGCGCGACGTCCGCGTGATCCCCAACTGTGCCCGGATCCCGGCCTTCGTAGGCAAGGAGGCCGAGCCCGCGGAGGTGCTCTACGCAGGGCGGCTCTCGCCGGAGAAGGGGATCCGCGACCTCGTCGAGGCGACCCGAGGGCTCAACCTGGTCGTTGCCGGCGACGGGCCGCTCCGTGGCCTCGTCCCGGACGCGCTCGGCCTGCTCCCGCACTCCGAGCTCGACCGACTGTACGCGCGTGCGGCCGTCGTCGTCCTGCCGTCCTATCGCGAGGGCCTTCCGCTCGCCGTGATCGAGGCAATGGCGCACGGCCGGCCGGTGGTAGCCACCACCGTCGGCGGCATCCCGGAGCTCGTCGTCGACGGGGAGACCGGTCTGCTCGTTCCACCGGGAGACCCGCAGGCCCTGAGGTCGGCACTCGAGCGGCTCCTCGCCGATCCCGCGCTCAGGCGGCGTATGGGTCAAGCGGGGCGCGAGCGGATCATCGAGCTGTGCTCGATCGAGCACGTCGCCAAGGCGACGCGCGCCGCCTACGACATCGAGCCCCTCGCGGCCTAGCCGCCGAACCGATCGAACCGTCGCCCGGGTCCTCAGCTCGTGCGGTTAGCCGAGTGCGAAGACTGGTCCTGCAAGGAGCGTGACTGCGGCGCCCGCGGCGAGGAACGGCCCGAACGGAAGCGCCGTCTTCCGCGCTGCCGGGCCCCGAGTGGCGATCAGAAGCACGCCGAAGGCGCCGGCGGCGAAGCAGCCGAGCAGGAGCGCCGAGGCGACCGAGGTTCCCAGCATCGCCCCGAGCAGGAGTGCGAGCTTCACGTCGCCCATCCCGAGCCCGCCCGGATACGCGAGAGCGGCGAGGAGGAGCAGCGCCGAGGCGCCGAAGGCGCTCAAGACCCACTCAGCCGCCCGGTCGGGGTGGAGTGCGATCTGCGCCACGAGGACGACGGCGGCCGCCGGCACGACGATCCGGTTGGGAAGGCGCCGCTCGCGGATGTCGATCGCCGAGAGCACGACGAGGACCGAGAGGAAGAACGACGCGAGCACGCCGTCCGCCGTGGGGCCGAACCGGAGCAGTGAAGCGCCTCCGGCGACGGCCAGAGCCGCGGACAACGCCGTCTCGCGCGCTCGGGGGTGCCCCCATTTCCAGCCGGGGCGCATCTGGACGCCCGCGGCGCGCTCCACCTCGCTAAGGGCGCTCGTAGGCAAGCTCTCGCCCTTGCGCCGACGCCTTCAGGCGGTCGACCTGTTCGAGGACCCGATCGAGCGACCGCCACTTCGGCAAGGCGTCGAGCTGGCCGCCACCGCTGCGCGGAGCGCCGTCGTTCGCAACGACGACGGTGGCCTCCGGCAGCAGCGTCCCCACGTACGCGGCACGACGGGCTGCCGCTGTGAGCGAGCGGCCGGCGTCGATCAGGACAATGTCGACACCCCCCTGCTCGGCGAGCTCGAACAGGTAGCGCTCCTCGGTTGCGGTCTGCACGACGCAGCCTCTCCGGGCCAGCAGGAAGCTCGCGACCCTGGTGAAGCGGCGGTCCGTAGACGCCAGGACGACGCGGATCCGGTGGTCCTCGTCCTCCGTCTCGCCTACCAGGCGCAGCCGCTCGCCGGGCTCGATCCCGTGCCGCTCCCACTCCCCCGCGGGGAGCTCGAGGATCGCCCGGGTCCCATACCGGCCCGCGAACCGCCACGGCTTCACGTTCGGCGCGACGCCCAGGACGGTCAGGTCGTAGTCGAGGTACACCACGTCGATCGGGAACCGCATGAAGAACGTGTGAATCGACGGAGCCGGACGGAGCAGCAGGCCGTCGCCGACCGGCAGCTCGCGCCGACCGAGCAACCCCGCCAGGCGCGTGAACGGCGTCTCGGCGACCTTGCAGCGCTCGCAGACGACGTGGTCTTCTCGGGCGATCAGGGTGACGATCTTCGCCATGGTCAGATCGCCGGCTCGGCGAGCGGCGACGGCGTGGACGCCGGTTGTGGGACAGGAACCGGAGACTGGGCGGTGCGAATCGGCTTCGCGAGCGCACGGTGCACGAGGCTCCAGGCGACGACGGCGTAGCCGGCTCCAGCGACGGCGTCGATCAGGTAGTGCTCGCCGGTGTAGACGATCGCGAAGACGACGCCGGCCAGGTGGAACGACTGCAGGCCGACCGCCCAGCGCGGCAGGCGGTAGGCGAGGATCACCGCGAGGCAGACCACGGGGAAGGCAACGTGCAGCGACGGCACCGCCGCGACGATGTTGTAGTGCGAGGGGTTGCCGTCCAGCGCAGCGACGGCCCCGAGCCCGAGGTCCGAGAGCCCCAGCTTGATGATGTGGTGTACCGGCGGCAAGGCGCCGTGCTCGGCCGCCAGCCACGGCGGGGCCGTGGGGGCGAGCACGAACGTGATCTCGGCGAGGATGCTCACCGCCAGCAGCGAGAACATCAGCTCGGTGAACGCCTTCCGGAACCGCCACCAGAGGTAGAAGCCGAGCAGCAGCGGCACGAAGAAGTGCGAGAGGTACATCGCCATCGACGCCACCTCGAGGGGGCCCGTCCGGCCGCCGTAAAGGTGCTCCTGGAGCCAGAGGGTCGGGACGGTGCCGAACCCGAGCACCTTGTCGGCGTCGATCTGAGGCGTGTAGTGCACCTTGAAGTCGAGCTTCTCGGCGAAGCCGCCGGCCAGGCCGTACGCGGAGATGCCGGCGAGGACGAGGCCCCAGTCGCGTAGGAAGCGACCGCCGCGGTTGGCGTAGAGGGCGGTTGCGAGCATGAACACGAACAGCTGGCCGGCCGTCGGAATCTCGCCGTGCCAGAGCTTCCGGGCCGCGAGCATCAAGGCATAGCCGCCGATCAGGAAGGCGAGGGCGCGGCGGACGCGCATCGCCCCCGGTCCCGCGTCTTCCTCGGGCCGGTCGAGGCGGGCCAGAGCGCGGTCGAGGCGCCGCACAAAGCGCGCTCCCCGTCGCGGGCGCCGCTCCACGATCATCTCGTGGCTCTGTGCGCTCGGTTCCGAGAGCGCGGACAGGTGGACCTGGTCGGACATCCGGCGGAGACCCACTATCCCGTCCGCCTCACCGAGGCGTGCCGCCAGAAGGTCTAGCCCGGGCGAGCCTTTGCGCCGGTCCGGCACGCGAAGCCGCCGCGAAGCCGCCACAAAGGCGAGTGCGCCCTAGTCCTTCAGCGGGTCACACGCGACGCCGCCGACGCTTGACTCGGGACGTCAGTCCGTCCGACGGGGGATTGCCCCAGGAAGGAGAACCATGCTGAACCATCTGTGGGTGCGGCTTGCAGTTGCTGCGGCCGGCGTTCAGCAGCGCGTCCGGGATCGTGAGGAGGGGCAGGCTCTCGTCGAGTACGCCCTGATTCTCGCGCTGATCGCGGTCGTGTGCGTGACGGCGTTGACCGCCCTCGGCGTCAACGTCGCCAGCAAGCTGCAGAGCATCGCCGACTCGATCAAGGCGGCGTAGCGCAATGAGTGAGCCGCCGCGGCGCAGCCGCCACAAAGGCGAGGGTGGTCTAGCCCATCAGCGGGCCACAGCTGTCCGCGGCGGCGGTTCACTCAGTCCCTGTAAGTCCGTTCCGACGGGGGTGTGCCCCCAGGGAGGAGAACCATGCTGAACCATTTGTGGGTGCGGCTCGCAGTTGCTGCGGCAGGCGTTCAGCAGCGCGTCCGTGACCGCGAGGAGGGGCAGGCTCTCGTCGAGTACGCCCTGATTCTTGCGCTGATCGCGGTCGTCTGCGTGACCGCGCTGACGGCTCTCGGCGTCAACATCGCCAGCAAGCTGCAGAGCATCGCCGACTCGATCAAGGCGGCCTAGCACGCCGATGAGTCACATCGCGTGGCGTATACCCGCCGTCGCGGTGCTCGCCGTCCAGCGCCTTCGGGATCGCGAGGACGGACAGGCGCTCGCCGAGTACGCGTTGATCATCGGTCTCATCGCGCTGGTCTGCGTTGCGGCCCTGACCGCGCTGGGACTGAACGTCGCGAGCAAGCTCCAAGGCGTGGCGGACGCGTTCAAGGGCGCCTAGCAGTCGCGGGAGCTCCCCAGCGCCTTGCCGAAACCGCAACGGCGCTGGGGACTCTCGTGTGAGGGAGTTCCAATTCGAAATGCCCAGACAGATTCCAAGACCACAGTTGCGAGGCCTGGTGCGACGAGACGAGGGCGTGGCCCTCGTCGAGTTCGTCCTGGTCCTCCCGGTGCTCCTGCTCCTGCTCTTCGGGATGACCGACTTCGGCAGGGCCTTCAACTATTGGATCGACGGGACCCACCTCGCGAACGAGGGTGCTCGGTGGGCCGTCGTGAACAAGAACCCCGGCAGCGGGATCACCCTCCAGCAGTACATCCAGCGGCAGGCGACGACCGACGAGCTCAAGAACGGCGGCAGTTCCACGGTGCCGACGCCGCTTCAGGTCTGCATCTCGTTTCCGAACGGCACGTCGAACGTCGGCGACCCGGTCAAGGTCACGGCCTCCGTCGACTTCCACTGGATGTCCTTCGTCGCCGGGAAGATCGGGATCCTGAACCAGACGATCGCGGGCTCCTCGACGATGCGCCTCGAGGCCCGGCCCACGAACTACAGCGCCGGATGCTCATGACCGTCCCCGAGAACGCCAGGTCATTGGCCCGCGAGGAGCACGGTGCCGTGCTTGTCCTTGTGACGTTTTGGCTCCCCGTGCTGATCCTGTTCGCGATGTTCGTGATCGACGTCGGCAACTGGTTCGAGCACAAGCGTCATCTCCAGATGCAGGCCGACGCCGCAGCCCTCGCCGGCGCGGGCTGGTTCAGGTCTCCGTGCACGACCGACACACAGATCACGACGACGACTCGGGACTACGTCGGTCCGCACAACGGCTGGACGACCTCGTCGAGCTTGATCGCCGACAACGCCCAGGTCGGCGGCACGCCGCCCACCAAGGTGCATTTCGAGCTGAACTCGCCGACCTGGTATCGCAACGGCAGCGACTCCTCGCCCACGGACACGACCGTCGTCACCGGCACGCCGTGCACGGCGCGGATGGTCGACGTCAAGCTGACCGAGACGGATCTGCCCTGGTACTTCAACGTCCCCGGCTTCCTCCTGTCGGGGAAGGTGAACTACATCGACGCCCACGCGCGCGTCGAGGTCAAGGCCCTGCAGCGGCTCTCGGGTGCACTCCCGGTCGGCGTCCCGGACGTCAGGCCGAAGAAGGGCGAAGTTCGCTTCATCGACGAAGCCACGGGCGCCGTGATCGCCTCGACGCCGATCACGAGCAAGGGCCCCTCCGGCTCGTTGACGATCTGGGACAACAGCGAGGCTCCGCTCACCGTCCCAATCAATGCGTCGCGGATCGGCGTTCGCGTCGCCCTCTCCGGCAGCAACTCGACGACGTGCGGCGATCCGCTCGTAGAGTGCTACGACGCCGGCTCGGCCAACGGCCTGCTGTTCATGCGCGGGTATCCCACGAGCGGCCGCAGCGCCAACGACAATCCTCCGGTCGCGCAGGACGTCCAGCTGACCCCCGGCACCTGCGGCGATCCGTACTTCTCCGGCGGCACGTCGACCTGCAGCGTCGGCATCCAGGCGAACATCAGCATCGGGACGATCGACCCGGCGAACTACCAGATCACCGCGTTCGGAGGGCGATGCCCCAATTCGGGCTGCGCCCTGAGCTACAGCGGCGGCTCCTGGCAGGGAACGATCGGGACCGATCCTCAGGTGGGCGGCGTGCCGATCGAGCTCAGGTGGCAGCAGATCGGCGGCTCGATCACCGGCCTCGGCACGTGCAGCCTGACGTTCAAGAATGCCAATCCCTGCAAGGGCTCGTTCGGCGTCGTCCAGCGCACCTACCGTGCCTTCGAGGACTTCTCCGGCCCGATCGAGCTCGCCCAGATCTGGCAGGGGGCAAGCTTCTGGGTCGGCTCGGCTCCGGGCGGGAGCAGCCCCAGCCTCGTCGTCAAGATCGGAGTTGCAGGCGCACTCCAGCCTGCGACGAGCGTCAGCACGCCGCTCGTCGCGCTCAAGCTCGCAGGTGGAAGCCGGACGCAGGCAGTCAACTGTGACCCGGACATCCCCAACCTCCGGCAGGAGCTTGCGAACGGTTGCAAGCCGACCTACCAGATCAACACCGGCCAGGCGTGTCCGGCGAACAAGACCGCTCTATGGGCGGGGTGGCCGTCCCAGCCGACGCCGTGGAACTGCGTCGTGATCGAGACCGGCGGAGACATCGGCCAGGTTGCCCAAGGCATGTCCGATCGCATCCTCGGCGCCGACACATCGTGCGCCGATCCGGCACACCAGAACCACTGGAGCGACTTTCCGGTATTCGCGGCCGACGACCCCCGCATCGTCCCGGTCTTCCTGACGCCGTATGGCTCATTCAGCGGCAGCGGCGGCGGTGTCGTCCCGGTGATCAACTTCGGGACGTTCTACGTCACGGGCTGGCACGGAGACCCTTGCGCAGGCGACGACCCCGTGCCTGCCAACGGCTACATCGTCGGCCGTTTCATCCAGCACATCTACTCGATCAACAACGGAGGCGGAGGCGACGACTTCTGCACGTACGACACGTTCGGAAGCTGCGTCGCGATCCTGACCGACTAAGGAGGAAACCACGTGCACGCGCTCCAGGAGTTCATGTCAACCAAGGTGCTCTCGACCCGTGCAGGGACGGTGGCGACCGGCGCCTTCGCGGCCCTGCTGGCCGGGCTCGTGCTGCTCGTCTACCTGAAGAACTACCGCGACAGCGTCGCGTCCGGGCACGAGCCCGTGCCGGTCCTGATAGCGCGCAGCCTGATCGAGAAGGGGACCTCCGGCAGCGCGATTGCGGCCACGAACAAGTTCCAGGTGGTGGACACGCCGCGCGACCAGCTCAAGGAAGGCGCCATCAGCGATCCGGCTGTGCTCAACGGCCGCGTCGCGACCAGCGACATCTACCCCAATCAGCAGCTGACGAGCACGACCTTCAGCGCCGGCTCGACCACCGCGCTCGGCACGCGACTCGTCAAGAGCCAGCGCGCGATCACCGTGCCGATCGACGCGGCCCACGGGATGATCGGCCACATCGAGTCCGGCGACCGCGTCGACGTGTACGCCTCGTTCAACCTCGAGAACAGCGCCGGCGGCGCCCCAGGTGGAGCCAAGGCCGTGCTGAAGATCCTGCTCCAGAACATCCTGGTGCTCGACGCTCCGACCTCCGGAGGCGGCGGCGTGGGCGGCGCGACGACCGCGAACGTCGTCCTGCGGATGAGCCCCCAGGACGCCGCGAAGGTCGCCTTCACCGCCGACAACGGCAAGGTCTGGCTCGTGCTCAGCCCGCGCAACGGCGCTCGGGTGACCAAGCCTTCGATCATCACCGTCAGCAACGTGCTCCTCGGCAAGCCGCCGTTGAGCTTCGGCAATTAAGGAGGCGCGCGTGAACACAATCAAAGCCCTCGTCGCGCTCGACTCAGACATCGACCGGTACGCGGTGGAGTCCGTCCTGCCGGCAGGTCCGGACGTCGACGTGGTCGGCCTCGTGGACGGACTCGAGGAAGCATGGACGGTACTGCAGGAGTCGGCGGTCGACGTCCTCGTGGTCGCATGCGCGGGGTACTCCGATCGTGCCCTGTTCCTGGTCGAGGGAGCCGTCCGCCAGCAGCCGGATCGTCCGGTGCTCGTGCTCTCCGCGGGGTCCCCGAACGGGTTCGTGCGCCGAGTGTTCGAGGTCGGCGCCGACGACATCCTGACGCTGCCGCTCACGAGCGACGACGTCCGCTTCGCGCTTCAGAAGGCGATCGCCCGCCGGCAGGGAACGGCCGGCGCCACGGGCGTCGCCTTGGCGCCGATGATCTGCGTGCTCGGGCCGAAGGGAGGAACGGGCAAGACGCTGACGTCCTGCAACCTGTCGGTCGCGCTCGCCAACGGAGGTCAGGAACGCGTCGTCCTCGTCGACCTCGACCTCCAGTTCGGCGACGTCGGACTGGCACTCGGCCTCAACCCCGAGACAACGATCCACGATCTCGCGAAGTCCAGCGGGTCACTCGACGCCGAGAAGGTGGAGGACTACCTGGTCCAGCACTCCTCCGGCG
>JBKOXJ010000161.1:0-6868 GCA_046724905.1 Actinomycetota bacterium
GCTTCTCGACGACGTGCACCGGCATGCGGATAGTTCGCGCCTTGTCGGCAAGCGCGCGCGCGACGGCTTGGCGGATCCACCACGTCGCGTAGGTCGAGAACTTGAACCCCTTGCGGTAGTCGAACTTCTCGGCGGCGCGGACGAGCCCGATCGTGCCCTCCTGGATCAGATCGAGGAACGGCAGGCCCTGGTTCCGGTACTTCTTGGCGATCGAGACGACGAGGCGCAGGTTCGCCTCGACCATCTCCTGCTTCGCGCGGTGGTCGCCGCGCTCGATCCGCTTGGCCAGCTCGACCTCCTGGGCGGCGGTGAGCAGGTCGACGCGGCCGATGTCCTTGAGGAACAGCTGCAGCGAGTCGGTCGAGATCTCGCGCTCGGCGGCCGTGGGCTCGTCGTCGTCGGGCTCCGCATTGCCGTCCGTGACCTCGATCTCGAGCTCGTCGAGGGTCTCGTAGAAGTCGTCGAGCTGTCCGGGCTCGAGGTCGAGCTCGCCGAGAGCCGTCGAGATCGCGTCCGCGGTGAGCGACCCGCGCTCGCGGCCCGCCTCCAGCAAGCCTTTCGCCTCGTCGGTTTCGAGCAGGTCTCGGATTGCCTTCCCCTGCCCGACTGCGGTTCCTGTCCCCACGGTTCCCCCTCTAGGTTCCGTGCTCCTCACCTTATTCAGGCCCTCTGTGTCGTCAACGACGGCGGGAACTGTCTCATGTGGATCGGACATTGCGCTATGGGCCGATCGGCTCATTTTTCAATCAGGGGGTCCTAGTCTGTCCAGCAGGATTCACCACACCTTCAAGACGTGTCAGAAACCGCCCCGCTTCCCTGCCGAGCACGGTTTCCGGCCCGGCTGCGCGGGCGAGGCTGAACTGGCGCCTGGCCGCGTCGACCTGGCGGAGCCACAGCAGGCACAGACCGAGGTGGAAGCGGACGCTCTGCGAGCGGGGGAACCGGCTCGAGAGCGGCCCGAGCCGGGAGAAGGTGCGCGACGGGTCGGCCTTCGTGAACCGCACGACCGCGAGGGCGACGAGGGGCTCCGCAGCGTTGGGATCTGCCTGGGCCGCAGCTGCGTACTGCCGTGCCGCCGAGCGTTCGCGGCCGAGGCGCTGCAGCGCGGCCCCGTAGAGGAGCCGGGCGCGGACGCCGTCCGTTCGCGCACGCCGCTCGAGGACGGCGAGTTGCCGCGGGGCCGGGAGCCGCGCGATCCGCGAGGACAGGGGGAAGCTCGGGACGAACTGCGGCAGCCCCGGCGGGAAATCCGGATGGAGGAAGTCCTCGGCCCTGACCGCGGTGAGGGAGTCGGGGGCGAGACGCTGCGCCTCCCGCCAGGCGTCGCGGGCAGGCGCGGTCCGTCCGGTCCACGCGAGGACGAGCCCGAGGTGGAGCCGGACGAGCCCGCTACGGGGGTACGCACGCGCAAGGCTCTCCAAGCGCGGCAGCGTCCCGTGCGGCCAGGCCGAGAGCGCCACGCCCACCTGCGCGGCGACTGAGCGCCGCCGGCCGAAGATCGCTGCCGCCTGCTTCAAGCGGCCGCGGTAGTAGCTGCCGATCCCCGCCCGAAGCGCGCGCGCCTCGGGATCGTCACGTACGCCGAGGTCGAGCAGCAGCGGTGGCGGCCCCGCGCGGCGCGCGGATGCCGTCGTCGCCGAACGCTCGTCCTTCGTCGCCAGCAACGTCGCGCCAACCGTTGCCCCGGCTGCAGCGAGCGCCGCCACGGCGACCACGAGGATCACGCGCGCGCGCGGGCTCATCGGCCGAGATCGTCGCACGAGGGCCGTCGCTACACTTCTGAAAGCAATGGCTTTCGACGGCGCACCAGAGATCGACTCGGCGCGGGCGCGCGAGCTCTTCGACAGCGGCGGCGCAGTGTTCCTGGACGTGCGCGAGCCGCACGAATGGGCGCAAGGGCACCTCCCGGGCGCGATCCACGTCCCGCTCGCCGACGTCCCGCAGGAGGCTGCGTCGGCGCTTCCGGACTCCTCGCGGCCCGTGGTCACCTACTGCGCCACAGGCCGCCGCTCTCTCCGCGCCGCGTCAGCCCTCGCCGAGCTCGGCTACGAGGTGACATCGCTCGCGGGCGGAATCGAGGACTGGTTCGGCGGCGGCCACCCGGTCCAGTTCCCTGAGGGCGGCCTCGCGCCGGAGCAGCGCCGCCGCTACAGCCGCCACCTGCTGATCCCCGAGGTCGGCGAGGAGGGCCAGGAGAAGCTGCTCGAGGCGCGGATCCTGCTCGTCGGCGCGGGCGGCCTGGGCTCCCCCGCCTCGCTGTACCTGGCAGCGGCCGGCGTCGGCAGGCTCGGCATCGTCGACGCGGACGTCGTCGACGACACGAACCTCCAGCGCCAGATCATCCACTCGACCGAGCGGCTCGGAGAGCCGAAGGTTCGCTCCGCGACCCAGACGCTCGAGGCGCTGAACCCGGACGTCGACGTCGTCGGCTACGAGGAGCGGCTCACGTCCGAGAACGTCGACCGCATCCTCGAGGACGGCTGGGACGTGATCGTCGACGGCGCCGACAACTTCCCGACGCGGTACCTCGTCAACGACGCGTCGATCTGGCACGGGATCCCGGTCGTCCACGGTTCGATCTTCCGGTTCGAGGGTCAGGTAACGGTCTTCAGCCCCCGCGGCACCGCTCGCGGTGCCGCGCATCAGGACGTGCGCGCTTTGCGCGCGCGTCCGTCTGAAATGACCGGTCGACCCGCGGACGGAGACGAGACCGATGAGGGTGGGCCGTGCTACCGCTGCCTCTTCCCCGCCCCGCCGCCTCCGGAGATGGCGCCGAGCTGCGCCGAGGGCGGCGTCCTCGGCGTGCTCCCCGGCATCATCGGCTCGCTGCAGGCGAGCGAGGCGCTGAAGCTCGTGCTCGGCGCCGGCGACCCGCTGGTCGGACGGCTGCTGCTGTTCGACGCGCTCACGGCGACGTTCACGGAGGTCGCTTTGCGGCGGGATCCCAACTGCCCGGTCTGCGGCGAGCATCCGACGATCACGGAGTACGTCGACTACGTCGAGTTCTGCGGCGGGGTGACGACCTCGTGAGACGCCGCTTGCGGCGTCTCCGTCAGGCCGCGCGGGCTCTGCCCGTGCGGCCGTCTGAACTGACCGGTCGACACGCTCGAACGTCGGAGCCGCGGCCGTGAGCGTCGTCCGGATCCCACCGACTCTGCGCGAGCAGACCGGCGGCGAGCGCCAGGTCGTCGCCGACGGCGACACCGTGCGGGAGCTGCTCGACGACCTGACCGCGCGCTTCCCGACCCTGCGCGAGCGGATCTACGAGAACGGGGGCATCGCGCCGTTCGTGAACGTCTACGTCGACGGCGAGGACGTTCGCACACGCGATGGGCTCGAGACGCCGATCGGGAGCGGCCAGACCGTCATCCTGCTGCCGGCCATGGCCGGTGGCTAGCCGCAGGCTCGGCGCCTCGCTCCTCGATCTCGTCGGGAACACCCCGATCGTCGAGCTGCCGCGGCTCTCGCCCAAGCCGTCGGTCCGGATGGTCGCCAAGCTCGAAGGGCAGAACCCGACCGGGTCGATCAAGGACCGCGTCGCCAAGGCGATGATCGAGACGGCGGAGGCCGCCGGCGAGCTGGAGGCCGGACGCGAGCTGCTCGAGCCGACGAGCGGCAACACGGGGATCTCGCTCGCGCTCGTGGCCAGGCTGAAGGGCTACCCGCTCACGTGCGTGCTGCCGGAGAACGCGACGGACGAGCGCAAGCGGCTGCTCTCCCTCTACGGCGCGAAGCTCGTCTTCTCACCGGGCGAGCAGGGCTCGAACGGCGCCGTCCGGATGGCGCTACATCTGGCGGAGCGCGAGCCGCACTACTACATGCCGTTCCAGTACGCGAACCCGGCGAACGTGCGCGCGCACTACGAGGGCACCGGTGCGGAGATCGCCGAGGCGCTCGACCGCGTCGACCTGTTCGTGGCGGGCCTCGGCACCGGCGGCACGTTGATGGGAGCGGGCGCGCGGCTGCGCGAGACGTTCCCCGACATGGCCGTCGCGGCCGCCGAGCCGCTTCCCGGAGACCCGGTGATGGGCCTCCGCTCGCTCGACGAGGGCTATGTGCCGCCGATCCTCGACGTCTCGCAACTCGACCGGAAGGTGCTCGTCTCGAACGCCGAGTCGGTGACGGGCCTGCGGGCGCTGCTCGACGAGGAGGGGATCTTCGCGGGCGTCTCGTCGGGGGCCGTCGTCCACGTCGCCCGCCGGCTGGCGGCCGAGCTGGACGAGGGCGTCGTCGTCGCGGTGCTGGCAGACGGCGGCTGGAAGTACCTGTCCGCGGACTTCTGGGAGGCCGAGGACGTCGAGCGGTCGATGGAGCGCGCGGTCTGGTGGTGATCAGCGGGCCGAGTCGAGCCGCTCGAACCTCGCCAGAAACTCGCGCTTCGCGTCCGGCGGCGCCCAGGGATCGATCGGCAGGTCGAGCGGCGCGGCGCCTTCGAGCTCCGGCCAGCTCCACGCGACGGTCGTGAGCGCGCGCCGCTCGGTCGCGAGCAGGCGGCGGTCGAGCTCCTTCAGGCCCGGCGGCGGCTCGAACGGGAGCCCGAACCGCGCGCAGATCGCCTCGTGCAGGCGGGCCTCCGTCTCGCGGTAGATCGCGCCGAGCTCGCTGCGGTGCTTGAGCGGGTGCGGCAGGTCGACGAGGTAGGCCTCAGGCGCGTCGTGCAGGAGCGCCGAGAGGAGAGCCGACGGCTCGGTGTCCCGCGCGGCGAGCAGGTCGCAGAGCAGGCACGAGTGCTGCGCGACCGAGTAGAACGCGCGGCAGTGGCCGCCGAAGCGACACTGGTTCGAGAGCGCCTGCGCGATGTCCTCGATCTCGATCTGGGCCGGCTCCGGCGCGAATGGGTTGATCCGCCGGCCGCTGACGGTTTGGATGAACGGCCCTGCTTCCATGGTCAGGGCCGCGACTATAGGGCGGCCGCGCACCGATGAGGACACTCACGATCCCGGCCGCCGTGCGCGAGCAGCTGCTGGCGCACTCGCGCGCGGAGGCCCCGAACGAGGCCTGCGGACTCGTCGTCCTGCGCGACGGCGTCGCCGAGCGTTACGAGCCCGGCCGCAACGTCGCAGCGTCGCCCTACCGCTTCGAGCTCGAGGTCGACCCCGAGACCTGGTTCCTCGAGGACGAGGGGTACGAGCTCGCGGTGTTCCACTCGCACGTGTCGGCTCCGCCGAGGCCGTCCCGCACCGACGTGGAGAACATCGGCCTCTGGGCCGGCCGGCCGTACCTGATCCTGACGCTCCACTCGAGCGATCTGGCCGCCTTCACGATCGAAGACGGCCAGATTTCCCCCATCGACCTCATTGGGGCGTGAGCGTTCCCCCAGCGCGTCGACCGGTCGTTTCAGACGGACGCGCCAGCGGCGTCGCTTGCGACGCCGCTTCTAGGACGCGCGGTTCATCCGCGCGTCCGTCTGCGTCGCTCGCCCGGACCGCGCATCGAAGGCGCAGCCGCTCGAGCGGCCGCGCGTCCTGAGGTCGGCGCCGCAAGCGTGGCCTTAGGTGACCTTGAACGACCCCTTCATCGTGGTCGAGTGGGGGTCGCAGACGTACCGGTAGATCCCCTTCTTCAGCGTGACGGTGACGGTCTTCGTGCCCATGAAGCCGACCGTGGTGATGACCTTGTTCAGGCCCGGGCCCTTGAGGTGGAAGTTGTGGATGCTCGACTTGTCGGAGACGACGATCTTGTACTTCCCGGCCTTCAGACTGGTGACCTTCTTCGTCCCTTTCTTGAGCGTGATCGTGAAGCCGGGCCCGACGGTGCCGGTGAGTTTCGGAACGGTCATGCTCGTCGCCGGCGCGGCCGCGACGAGGGCGGCGAGGGCGGCGGCGGCAAGCAGTTGAAGCCGAGTCATTGCTCTCCTTTGTGGTTGGCGGTTCAGGCTGCTCATACGCCTCTGGCGCGAGATCGGATTCCCGCCCGATGGTAGTAGCAGCGTCGTTACGCGGCGGTTAACTGATACTTCCCGCGTGGAGGTGCCGGAGGGCTGGGCCGAGGTCGACGGCGCGCTCGAGCGCGAGTTCCGGTTCCGCGACTTCGCCGAGGCGCTGGCGTTCGTGAATCGGGTGGGCGAGCTCGCCGAGCGTGAGAACCACCATCCCGACGTGGCGATCCACTGGAACACCGTGACGCTGCGCTGGTGGACGCACGTGAAGAACGCAATCACGGATCGAGACGCCGAGCTCGCCCGGCAGAGCGCGGGCCTGGAAACGGTTTCGGGATCAGTTCGGAATGCGTCGACCGGTCATTTCAGACAGACGCGCGGATGAACCGCGCGTCTTGAGGTCGGCGCCGCAAGCGTCGCCTTAGTTAGCCCTCGGCCGCGCGCGAGCCGGCCTCTTCGGCCTCGGCCTCTTCGGGCTCCGGGCCGAACTCGACCTCGAGCCGCTCGATCCGGCTGCCCTCGACCTCGAGCACGCGGAAGTGGAGCCGTCGGTACTGGACCTCGTCGCCGGCCTCGGCTGCCCGGCCGAGCTGCCCGAACACGAAGCCCGCGACCGTGTGGTAGTCCTCGATCGGCAGCTCGACGCCGAACTGCTCGTTGAAGTCGTCGATCGGGAACGTGCCGTCGATGCGGATCCGGTTCTCGTCGATTCGTTCGACGGCCTCGTCGGGCAGGTCGAACTCGTCCTCGATTTCCCCGACGATCTCCTCGAGCAGGTCTTCGAGCGTGACGATCCCCTCCATCCCGCCGTACTCGTTCACGACGATCGCCATGTGCTGATTCGTCCGCCGGAACTCGGTCAGCAGCGCGGCGAGATCCTTCGTCTCGGGCACGACCTGGGCGGGACGCACTAGGTCCTCGACCTTCACCTGCGCGATGCCGCGGTCGTTCATCGCCGAGAAGAGGTCGCGCACGTGCAGGATCCCGACC
>JBKOXJ010000015.1:0-17401 GCA_046724905.1 Actinomycetota bacterium
CGATCCCGAGCCTGAGGAGGTCGACCCGCTGCACCGGGCCGTAGCTCCAGTTGTCGTCGGCGGCGGCGAAGCCGCGACCGGGCTTGTTGTTCCAGTTCAGGATCGCGCCGCCGGGCGGATTGACGCCCCGTACATGGCCGGCGAACGGCAGGAATCCGCGCCAGTCGTAGTCGCCGGTGCCGGTCGTCGGCAGGCCCGGGTCGACCCCAGTGGCCCGGATCGGCAGCCGGCCGCTCGAGAACATCGCGATGTCCCGGTTGTCCGCGTAGAACCAGTTGAACGTGAACTCGATCTGGTTCATCGCGCGCAGGAAGCTTCGCGCGGACGTCACCCGGTTCGTGTTCAGGTCCTGGAAAGCGAGCGCGCTCAGCAGCTCGCGTCCGCGGGTCGTCCGAGCATAGGAGACGGCTACGCGCCGACCGCCGACGGTCCCGTAGCCGAGCACCGGCCCGTGCACGGTCTGCCGAAAGACGAGCCGGCGGTCCGGCTCTCCGGGCCGGCCGCGCAGGACGCCTGCGTCGAACGTCTCCATCTGCTTGCACTCGCCCCGGTAGAGGTAGTGAGTGTCGTCCGCACACAGGGTCTCGACGAACTGGTCGATGTTGTCCGAGTTCGCCGAACTCGCGCTCCAGGCGAAGTCCTTCCCGCGGCCGAGCAGGACGTAGAAGGAGAGGCCTGGAAACGAGGCGCCGCGCGCATCGATGCCGCCGCCGTGCAGGTCGAGCTCGAGCAGGATCTCCGGGTAGTAGTAGCCGACCTGGGGGCCCGCGACGAAGAGCGGATGACCGGTTGCCGAGCGGCGGGCCGACACCAGCAGTGCATTGCTCATCTCGCGACGCGGCAGCGGCACGGCAGAGGGTCCCGCAACGACGAAGCTGCCGTCGTCGATGACCGCGTTTGCCGCCCGGCTCGAGGCCTCGCCGTAGCGGAAGACGCCGCCGACCGAGACCGGAGCCTCAGGATCGTCCAGCTGCCGGAGGTCGTTCCAGACGCGATAACCGCGCTCGG
Organism: Actinomycetota bacterium; assembly: GCA_046724905.1. GTDB lineage: Bacteria > Actinomycetota > Thermoleophilia > Gaiellales > Gaiellaceae > JBKOXJ01. The sequence goes on from JBKOXJ010000015.1 coordinate 1,009, forward strand.
CGCCGAGTCGCTGCGTGAGCGCGGACAGAAACTCCGACCGGTGCTCTTCCCAACCGCCGCCGGTGCCGAAGTAGCCGCCGAGGAGCGCTGCGATCGCGACGACGTCGTTCCTGTTCCAGGCCGGGAGGCTGTGGCGTCGGCTGAACGCGTTGATGCCTGCGACGTAGGAGTCGACGTCGCGGATCAGCTGCCTGCCCTTCGGCCCCGCGGCCCGTAGGAGGTCGAACTGGCGCGCGAGGAAGGCCTCCGTCTCGGCGCTCGGCTCGAACTCTTGCCCGGATCCGACGAGGCCGAACGCGTAGACGCCGGGCACGTCGAGGGCGGCGATCCGGCCGGGCCCTCTCAGGAGCGTCATCAGGAGGCTGCGATCCTCGATCGTGGCGTAGCCGGCGCCGAACGTCACGTCAGCGCGGGTCTTGCCGTACACGTGCGGCACGCCCCAGCGGTCGCGCAGGATCCGGACGCCTGCGCGCGGGCGCTCGAGCCGCACGACCTTCCCCGTCACCCCGAAGCGCTCCGGCTTGAACGCGTTGCTCATGTCGGCGGGCCGGACGCGGTCGAAGAGCGGTGTCAGCCGGTCGTACAGCCGGAGCTGGTCGGTCGAGTTGCCGGTGAGCGCGAAACCGCCCGCCTGGCCCGGCGGCAGCACGTTCAGCGCGACGGCGGCGTAGTCCGGGCGCGGCGCGGCGGTCGACGCCGAGAGCCCGAGGACGAGCGCCGCCGGGAGTGCGAGCGCCGCCCCCCAGAGACGCCGAGGATTCACCCGGGCGACACTACACCGGCATGGAGGCGCTCGTCGCTTTCGGAGGGGCGCTCGTCGCCTTGCGGCTCGCCGGTGCCCTCGCGCAGCGCTGGCGCGTCCGGCGGGCGCCGGAGCTCGCAGCCTGGGGCGCCTCACTCGCCGCTTACGCGGTGGCCGAGGCGGCGCTGGCCTGGGGAGCCGCGGCGGGCTGGGACGATCGCGCGTTTCGCGTCTACTACCTGTTCGGCGGCCTGATCACGGCACCGCTGCTCGGCGCCGGCTCCCTCCTCCTCGTCAGGCAGCGCTGGGCGGGGCCGCTTGCGCTCGTCTACTGCGGGCTCGCGGCCGGGATCGCCGTCGCCGCACCGCTCACCCAGCCGATCAGCGGCACCGCGATTCCCGATGCGAGCGAGCACCTCGAGTTCATCCCTGCCCGGCTGGTCGCGATCGTCGGGAACAGCGCCGGAACGCTCGCGGTCGTGGCTGTTGCCGTACTCACCTTCCGCGTGCGCGCGCTCGGGAACGCCTTGATCCTGGCGGGCGTCGTCGTCGCCGCCACGGGCAGCGCCCTGGCGGGTCTCGGCGTCGCCGGTACCGCCGCGTCCCTGACGGTCGCCGTGGTGCTGCTCTACGCGGGCTTCGTGGCGCCGCGGCGGACCGGTTCGCGCTCCTGAACCGGGAGTTTCCGGTGCCCCACGACCTCGTCCTGCTGGGGCCGGCGTGGCCCGCCGACGCGGATCGGCAACCCGACGTTCGACGGCAACTCGTGCAGGGGCGCGAGTCTCATCTCCGGAACAACGGCGAACGAGCGCGTCCGGATACGCACGATCCGAGTCGTACACTCGAAACATGCCCGCGTGCCCGAATTGCGGCCAGGACAACCCGGACATCGCCCGGTTCTGCCTCGCGTGCGGCACGGCGCTCGTGCAGGAGGCGCCGCCGGAGGAGGAGCGCAGGCTCGTCACGGCGCTCTTCACCGACATCGTCGGGTCGACCGCGAGCGCCGAGGAGCTCGATCCCGAAGACGTCCGGGCGCGCCTCGCCCCCTACTACGTGCGGCTGCGCGCGGAGCTGGAACGCCACGGCGGAACGGTCGAGAAGTTCATCGGCGACGCCGTCGTCGCACTCTTCGGCGCGCCGGTCGCGCACGAGGACGACCCCGAGCGGGCCGTGCGCGCTGCGATCGCGATCGGCCACGCGATCGACGAGCTGAACGCGCACGACAGGTGGCTCGACCTGAAGATCAGAACCGCTGTCAATACCGGCGAGGCGCTCGTCGTGCTCGGCGCCGCGGCGGCCGAGGGCGAGGGCATGGCCGCCGGCGACGTGATGAACACAGCCGCCCGTCTGCAAGGCGCCGCGCCGGTGAACGGAGTCGTCGTCGGCGAGCAGACCTTCATGGCAACCTCCGACCGCTTCGAGTACCGGGAGCTAGAGCCGGTGCAGGCGAAGGGGAAGGCCGAGCCCGTGCGCGTGTGGGAGGTCGTGGGCGAGTTGGACGCGCCCGCGCGGGCGCCCAGGACGACGCTGGTTGGCCGCGCCGCCGACCTCGGCCGGCTCAACGATCTCTGGGACGAGACCCGCGCCAGGGGCACCCGCGCGGTCGCGACGGTCGTCGGCGCACCGGGTGTCGGCAAGAGCCGGCTCGTCGGCGAGTTCACGGCGCGGGCGGCGGAAGCGGGCACCGTCCTCACCGGCCACTGCCTCTCGTACGGCGAGGGGATCACGTACTGGCCGGTCACCGAGATCCTCAAGGACGCCGCCGGGATCTTCCAGAGCGACGACCCAGAGACGGCCTCCGTCAAGCTCGGCGGGCTGCTCGACGGCCTCGCGACGACCGATGTCGACGAGCTCCGCACGATGGCCGCTGCGCTCGCGAACCTGATCGGCGAGCCGCGCACGCCGCGCGGGACGTACTCCGCGGCGGACATCAGCCAGGCCGAGCTGCACTGGGGAATCCGCCGCGTGCTCGAGCTGCTCGCTCGCGAGCGCCCGCTGCTGCTCGTCTTCGAGGACCTCCACTGGGCCGAACCGACGCTTCTCGACCTCGTCCGCTTCGTGGCCGAGGGCGACGGGGAGTCGCCGATCCTCGTCCTCGGCTCGGCGCGGCCGGAGGTGCTCGAGACGGGTCATCCCGTCGTGCGCGGCAACGGCTATCGCCATGTGGTCGAGCTGGACGCGCTCGGAGAGGAGGAGAGCCGGACGCTCCTCGGCGAGCTCATGCGCGGCCTCGAGCTGCCGGAGCGGCTGGTCGAGACCGTTCTTCGCAACGCGGGCGGCAACCCGCTCTTCCTCGAGGAGACCGTGCGGATGCTGGCGGACGAGGGCTACCTCGACGGCGGCGAGCGGCCGGAGCTCCTCGAGTCGCTGCCGGTCCCGAGCACCCTGCAGGCGCTGATCGGCTCGCGACTCGACCGGCTCGCGCCGACGGAGAAACGCGTCGCGCAGCACGCCTCGGTCGTCGGCGTCGTCTTCTGGCCGAGCGCGGTCGCAACCCTCGCCGAGACGAACGGCGAGCTCGACGACGCCCTCGAGGAGCTGGAGCGGCGCGACTTCGTCCGTCCCACCGGCGACTCCTCGATCGCCGGCGACCGCGAGTACCAGTTCAAGCACATCCTCATCCGCGACGTCGCCTACGGTCGCGTTCCCAAGCGCCGGCGCGCCGAGCTGCACGTCCGCTGCGCGGACTGGGTCGAGGCGCTGCCCGCGGCATACGACGAGTTCGTCGAGATCGTCGCCTACCACCTCGAGCAGTCGTGCCGGCTCACCTTCGAGATCGCGCACGCGCCGACGCCGCCGCCGACGCAGCGGGCGGTCAAGGCACTGAGCCGGGCCGCGGAGAAGGCCGAGCGGCGCGAGGGACTGCGCGAGGCCGACCGCTTCTACACCCGTGCCCTCGAGCTCGTCGGCGCCGACTCTCCGGAGACCGAGGCGGAGCTACGCGTCCGCCGCGGCACCACGCTGGTGGCCCTCGGCCAGCTCGATCGGGCGCGGGAGGAGCTCGAGGCCGTTGCCGAGCAGGCCTTGGCGCTCGAGCGCGGCGACCTGCGCTGCGCCGCCCTGCTCGGCGTCGCCAACCTCCTGCAGAAGCAGGGCCGTGCGGAGGAGGCCCGCGGACCGATCGCCGAAGCCGACACGCTCGCCGCCGAGAGCGGCGACGGGCGGCTCCGGGTGCGGGCCGCATTCGAGCAGGCGAACCTCGTGAGCTGGTTCGAGGGCTCCGCCGAGCCCGCGCTCGCCGACCTGCGCCGCGCACTCGACCTCGCCGCCGAGTCGGGCGATCGAGCGCTGCTGATCGAAGGTCACATGCGGCTCGGAACCGTGCTCTTCAACATCGGCGACCTCGAAGAAGCTGAGGCCGAGCTGGCCGTTGCAGCCACCCTCGCCGGCGAGCGCGGCAGCCATCGGGACGAGGCGCGCACAACGTCGATGCTGGGCGTCGTCCGTTTCTACCTCGGCAAGATCGACGAGGCGGAGGAGCTCGAGCTGAAGGCAGCCGACTGGCTCGAGCGGACGGGCGAGGCCTACCTTCGCCTCCAGAATCTGCGGTCGCTCGCGCGCATCGCTCTCGCACGAGGCCAGCCCACCATCGCTGAGCAGCGCCTCCAGGAAGCTGTACCGCTCGCCCTCGAGAGCGGGGGCTGGCTGTTGATCGAGGTCTACCGGTACCTCGTCGAGGCATTGGTCGACCAGGGCCGGCACGAGGAGGGTCGGGAGCTCGCGCTCTTCGCGGCGAGGAACCTGCCCGAAGAGGATCTGTATGCGCGTGCCGCGCTCCTGATCGCGGAGGGCATCGTTGCTGCCGCGTTCGACGAACACGCCTCGACTGTCGCCAGCTTCGAAGAGGCGATCCGGCTGCTCGAGCAGCAGGACATGCTGACCGACCTCGGCGAAGCGCGGCTTGCGTTCGCGCGCGCGTTGCACTCGCTCGGGGAGGAGAGCGGTGCACGGATGGAGCTCGAGCGCGCGCGCGCCGCCTTCAAGCGGGTGCATGCCGACGGCTTCGCCGCCGAGCTGGACAAGCAGCTGACTTAGGCGACGCTCGCGGCGCCGCCGCCAGGACGCGCGGTTCATCCGCGCGTCCGTCTGAAATACCGGTCGACCCGTCCCCGAAGGTCGAAGACCACGCCCTCTGACCTGTTGCCTTAGGCGCTAACTTCTGCGCGCGGCGGCCGTCTCATCAGCCCGTATGCCCAGATAAGGCCCTGGGCGGCGCCTGCGGCATGACTCGCGCAACCCGGCCGGCGACGAGACGTTTGTTTCACGATGCGGCACTTACTGCTGTGCATATCACTGCTCGCCTGCGCGCTCGCGGTGCTGGCGCTGCCGGAAGGCGGCGAGTCGTCGAGCCCGCGGACGCCCGCGATGGTCGAGCCGCTGCTCGCGCAGATCGATGCGTACCGCACCCGCACGTGGCGGTGGCAGCGTCTGATGGGCGCGCCGCGCACGCCGTTCTCCGGCAGCGCGCGGAACTCCGACAACCCGAACTACTATCGCTGGGTCCGCGATCTCTGGAAGCGGCGGCTCGTGCGGGCGCGGCGGCAGGCCGCCCGTCCACCGCACCTGCGGACCTGGCTCTGCATCCAGCGCTACGAGGCGCCCTGGTACGACCCGGGGGCGCCCTACTACGGGGGGCTCCAGATGGACGTGAGCTTCCAGCGCAGGTACGGCGCCTGGCTGCTGCGCGCGAAGGGCACCGCGGATCGCTGGACTCCGATCGAGCAGATGTGGATCGCCGAGCACGCCCATCGCAGCGGCCGCGGCTTCACGCCGTGGCCGAACACGGCGCGGCTCTGCGGGGTCCTGTAAGGCGGTAGGGAGCGGGAGGCGCCGTCGCCCCGCTCCGTCAAGTCAACGCCTGGTGACGGCCCGAACGCTCGCTGCGGGCGAAGGCGATTCGAGGCAGTACGGGTCGCAGGGAGGCACATCCCCTCGCCCGAGCAGGGTGTGCATTCGCCGCGCGGGTTGCGCGATCTCTTGTCAGCGGAGCGCGGTCAGCGGATCGATCGCGGCGCCCCGCACGCGGACCTCGAAGTGGAGGTGCGGACCCGTCGCATCCCCCGTCGCGCCGACGAGCCCCAGCTCCGTTCTGACCTCGACGAGTTGGCCGACGCGCACCCCGACGCTCGAAAGGTGGGCATAGAGGTGCGGACGCCGTGTCCGTGCGCGACCGTGACGAGATAGCCGTAGCCGCCGTACCAGCCGGCGAACGTGACGCGGCCCGGTGCAGCGGTCGCGATGGGCGTTCCGAGCGGCGCCGGGAAGTCGACGCCGGAGTGGAAACGGTTGCCGCGGGGGCCGAAGCCGTCGGTCGCGGCGACGTCGAAAGGCCACGCGAGCGGCAGGGGCGAGCGCGGCGGCGGCGAGCGCAGCGCGGCGAGGACCGTCGGCCCGGCGACGCCGTCGGTCGCGAGCGCCGCGAAGCCCTGGTAGAGGCGGAGCGCGCGCTCGGTGCGAAGGCCGAAGCGGCCGTCGAGCGGCCCGGAGGGGAAGCCGTGCCAGGCGAGCTCGTACTGGAGCGCCGCGACGTCCCAGCCGGAGGCGCCGCGGGCGAGCACGCGCGTCCCGAGCCGATGGCGCGCGAAGCGTCCGAGCGCCGCGCGCGTTCTCGGGTCGACGACCCCGTCGACGGGCAGGCCCGCCCGCTGCTGAAGGTCGCGGACGGCCTGCACGGTCTCAGGGCCCATGAAGCCGTCGATCGTGCCGACATAGAGGTGCTGTCCGCGGAGCCCGACCTGCAGCGCGGCCACGCCGGCGCGCCCCTTTGCCCCGGCGGCCGGGACGAATTAAGGGGGTAGGGTCCGCCCGTCGGTGGAGTGCTCGGTTCACAAGCTCGTCGCGGACGTGGCGCTGATCGCGGAGGGGCGTGTCCTTCTCGTCCGCTATGCCGACCCGAGCAGGTACGACGGCCAGCGCGGCTGGTTCCTCCCCGACGACTTCCTGGCCCACGGCGAGCACCCCGAGGACGCGGCCCGGCGAATCGTCGAGGAGCAGTCAGGCCGAAGCGCGCCGGCGCTCCGCCTCTTCCAGATCGAGTCGTTCGGCGGGCAGAAGACGGCCTGGCACCTCGTCTTCCACTACCGCGGCGAGCTCGACGCAGCCGCGCCCGTCGAGCCGGCGGGAAACGTCGCCGAGGCGGAGTGGTTCCCGCTCGACGACCTCCCGCCGGCCTCCGAGGTCGCCCACCACGGGTGGGCGCTCGAGGTGCTCGAAACCGCGCTCGCGGAAACCTAAGCTTCGGCCGGCTCGCGCGTCTCGAGCAGCTCCTCGAAGAGCGCCCGGTAGTGCACGACGGCCTGTCGCAGGTCCTCCGTCTCGGCCTTGCCCTCGTCGTTCCGGCGCGAGATCCCGTGGGCCGCCCGGTAGTTCTGGACCAGCTCCGGATAGTCGACCGACAGGTCGGCGGCGCGCTGGTCGAAGTCCTCGACCGGGTAGCCGCGCTCCTTCATCACCTCGCGGATCAGGCGGTCGGCATCGTGAACGGCCCCGCCCGGCTCGTCAACGAACCGCGCCTGGACGCGCTCCCAGGACGCCAGGTAGCCCTCGCGCGCCGTCGGCGACAGCGGCTGAAGCTCGAGCTCCTCGTGACGGCGCTCGCGCTCCTTCAGCTCCGCCTCCGCCTCGCGCTTCGTCGGCGCGTCGGCGACGGCCCGGTCGTACTCCGGGCCGAACGTGCCGCGGAGGTTCGTCGTCTTGCGTCTGCGGGCAACGGCCGCGGCAATGAGAACCAGGAGCAAGATCGCCGCGGCGGCGATCACGATCCACAACCACGTACTCATCGGTCCTCCTCAGTCTCGGTGATCGGGACCGGCGTACCCCGGCACATGGCCGGTAAACGGTTGGCTTAGAGCGATTTCGATGACGCCTCCGGGTCGATCGGTCAGTTCAGACGGACGCACGGGCGAAGCCCGCACGTCCTGAGGTCGGCGCCGCAAGCGTCGCTTTAGAGCTTCTGGCGCAGGAGCTCGTTGACGAGCTTGGGATCGGCCTTACCTTCCGTCTCGCGCATCACCTGGCCGACGAAGAAGCCGAGCAAGCCCTCCTTGCCGTTGCGATAGGCGTCGACCTGGCCCGGGTTCGCGGCGAGGATTCGGTCGACGAGCGGCTCGAGCTCGGAGACATCCGTCACCTGCGCCTCCGCCAGGTATCGCTCGGCCGTGAAGCCCGGATTGGCGCTCGCGGCGAGCGCCTCGGTGAAGGCCGAGCGCGGGATCCGGTCGCGGGCCTCGATCAACTTGCCGAGCTCGGCGCCGTCGACCGCGTCCGGATCGACGCCGGCCGCCGCCAGCTGGTTCATCAGGACGTTCGCGACCGCGCGCCGCTCGTCGCCCGGCACGCGCTCGTAGAGCCCGTCGCGGCCGCTCGCGACCAGACCTTCGGCGAGATCGAACCCGAGGGCGGCCTCGAGCCGGCGGATGCGGGCACCCGGGAGCTCCGGCAGCTTGGCGCGCACGCGTTCGACGAGCTCGCGCGAGGGTTCGACCGGCACGAGGTCCGGCTCGGGGAAGTAGCGGTAGTCGTCCGCCTCCTCCTTGACGCGGTGCGGCGTCAGCACGTCGCGGCTCGCGTCGTAGTCGTAGGTCTGCTGGACGACCTCGCCGCCGGACTCGTAGATCTCGACCTGGTCGCGCACGGCCCGCTCGATCCCGCGGCCGATGAACGTGAACGAGTTCATGTTCTTCAGCTCCCAGCGCGTGCGGAAGCCCGTCTCCCCCGCCTCGCGCACCGACACGTTGGCGTCCACCCGCAGCGAGCCCTTCTCCATCTCGGCATCGGAGATGCCCAGCTCGACGACGGTCTGGCGCAGCAGCTGGAGGAAGCTCTTCGCCTGCTCGGCCGAGCGGATGTCCGGCTGCGTCACGATCTCGACGAGCGGCGTCCCGCCGCGGTTGAAGTCGACCAGCGAGTACTTCGCGCCCACGATCCGGCCTGCCTCGCCGCCGACGTGCACGCTCTTCGCCGCGTCTTCCTCCAGGTGGGCGCGCACGATCCCAATCTCGGCGTCCCCTTCGGGGCCCGGGAGGACGAAGCGTCCTGCGACGCAGAGCGGCTCGTCGTACTGGGAGATCTGGTAGCCCTTCGGCAGGTCGCGGTAGAAGTAGTTCTTGCGGTGGAAGACGGCGTGCGGGGCGATCTCGCAGCCGAGCGTGAGGCCGAGCCTGATCGTCCATTCCACCGCCGTGCGGTTCGCGACCGGAAGCGTGCCGGGATGCGCGAGGCAGACCGGGCACGTCTGCGTGTTCTCGGGCGCGCCGAACCCGACCGGGCAGCGGCAGAACATCTTCGTCCGCGTCTTCAGCTGGACGTGGATCTCGAGGCCGACGACCGGCTCCCACTCAGGCATCGAGCTCGCTCCTGATCGCCTCGGCCGCCTGTGTGAGCGCGCGCTCGATCGACCCCTTGATCTCGATCTCGGCGAGGCGGCGCTCGTGTGAGGGCGCCCAGGCGAAGATCGGCGGCGGCTCGCCCTGAACGAGGTCGATGCGCGAGACCCAGAGCTCCCGCTCGCCGGCCTCGAGGCTGAGCTTGATCCCGGTCGCGCCGTTGCGGTAGAGGACGGCCGTGCCGCCCTGCGCGAGGCCGCGGTGGAAGCCCTGACGTTCGAGGAACGCGAGCTGCTCGGCGCAGGCTGGGACGAACGTCGCGCTGGCGTCGACGAAGCTCTTCATGCCGCCAGCCTTGGGGGGACGGAGTCGAACGCAAGTGCCCGCTCGAGCGCGTGTCCGGTGCGGAAGAGCAGGTTCTCCGAGAACTGCGGGCCGATCAGCTGGAGGCCGACCGGGAGGCCGTCGGAGAGGCCGCACGGGATCGAGAGGCCGGGCAGCCCGGCCATGTTCGGCGGGATCGTGAGCACGTCGGACAGGTACATGGCGAGCGGGTTCGCGGTCTTCTCGCCGAGGCGGAACGCGACCGTCGGCGAGGTCGGGCTGACGAGGAGATCGAAGTCGCGGAAGGCGGCAGCGAACTCGTCGCGGATCACCGTCCGCACCTTCTGGGCCTGGCCGTAAAAGGCCTCGTAGTAGCCGGCCGAGAGCGCGTACGTGCCGAGCATGATCCGCCGCTTCGGCTCGTCGCCGAAGCCCTCGTCACGCGTCCGCTCCTGCAGCTCCTCGACGCTGTCGGCGGACGCGCGCGGGCCGTAGCGGATGCCGTCGTAGCGGGCGAGGTTCGAGGATGCCTCTGACGGGGCGATCAGGTAGTAGCAGGGCATCCCGAAGTCGACCGAGCGCGGCAGGCGGCACTCCCCGACTTCGGCGCCGAGCTCGCGGCAGAGGTCGAGCGCGCGCACGACAGACTCGGCGACGCCGGGCTCGATCCCCTCCGCCTCGTTCAGCTCCTTGGGCACGCCGACGCGGACGCCCTTCAAATCCTCGGCCTCGGGCAGCTCGACCGGCTCGGGCAGCTCGACCGTGGTCGAGTCGCACGTATCGCGGCCGGCGATGACGCCGTAGAGGCGCGCGCAGTCGCGCACGGTCTTCGTGATCGGACCGACTTGGTCGAGGCTCGACGCGAACGCGACGATCCCGTAGCGCGAGACCGTGCCGTAGGTCGGGCGCAGGCCGACGACGCCGCAGAGCGCCGCCGGCTGCTTGATCGAGCCTCCGGTGTCGGAGCCGAGCGCCCACGGGGCGAGCCCGGCCGCGACCGCCGCCGCCGAGCCGCCGGACGAGCCGCCGGGAACGCGGTCGGGATCCCAGGGGTTGCGCGTCGGCCCGTACGCCGAGTTCTCTGTCGACGAGCCCATCGCGAACTCGTCCATGTTGGTCTTGCCGAGGAGAGGCAGGCCTGCAGCCTTGCAGCACGACGCGACGGTCGAGTCGAAGACCGGCCGGTAGCCCTTGAGGATCTTCGAGCCTGCGGTCGTCTCGACGCCCTTCGTCGTGATCACGTCCTTGAGCGCGATCGGGACGCCGTCGCCGTCCGCCTCGTCGATAGTCCGGAGGTACGCGTGGAGCTCGTCGTCGCGCTCGCCGATCGCATCGAGGTAGCTGCGGTGCAGCTCGGCCGCGGAGACCTCGCGCCGCTCGAGCAGCCCGGCGGCATCCTCGGCCGTGAGCCGGAGCGTGTCGATCACTGCCAAGCCGGACCACACCCCCTGAGGGGCGGAAAAGGACCCTTGAAGTCACGGTACCGAGAAAGGTCGTACGCGTGGGTCACGGCTTCGTCACGGAGCTGTGTCTTCTGCGCTCTCGCGACCCGGCGGCGGGACGCGGAAGAAGCCGCGCTCGCGCTCGGGCGCATTCGCCAGCGCCTCCTCGAGCGGCAGCGACGGCCGCGGCTCGTCCTCGGCGAAGACGTTCACGACGTCGAGCGGGTGCGACGTGGGCTCGACCTCGGAGAGATCGAGCTCCGAGACCTTCGAGACGGCCGCCAGGATGTCGTTGAGCTGCCCGCCGAGGCGCTCGATCTCCTCCTCGCTCAGCGCCAACCGAGCAAGCCGCGCAACGTGGAGAACGTCTTCTCTCGTGATCGCCATAGGTCTCAGATCCTCGCAAAGAAAGCGGGCCCCTTCCGGGGCCCGCACAACGGTTCCGAAAGGGAAAGCCCTAGCCCACAGGCATGACGTTCGCGGCCTGCGCGCCCTTGGGGCCCTGCACGACCTCGAACTCGACTTCCTGACCCTCGGTCAGCGACTTGTAGCCGTCGCTCGTGATCGCGGAGAAGTGGACGAACACGTCGTCTCCGCCCTCACGCTCGATGAAGCCGTAGCCCTTCTCGTTCGAAAACCACTTGACGGTGCCCTTGGCCAACAGTTCCTCCTTCACAAACACGAACGACGGCCCGGGCACCGAGCCGCCGAGCTGACTTTGAAGCGCGCGAACTATAGCCGAACGACGCCTGACGAGGTGGGCGCGCCGCGACGGTAGCGAGCGGCGCGGACCGTGTTCGAGAGCAGCATCGCGATCGTCATGGGCCCCACGCCACCCGGCACGGGCGTGATGAACGCCGCCTTGTCCGCCGCACTTGGATCGACGTCGCCGACGAGGCCGGCCTCGGTGCGGTTCATGCCGACGTCCACGACCGCCGCGCCCTGCTTGACCATGTCCGCGGAGACCAAGCCGGGCTGCCCGACGGCGACGACGAGCACGTCCGCCTCGAGCGTGTGGCGAGCGAGATCGCGCGTGCGCGAGTGGCAGATCGTGACCGTCGCGTGCTCCTGCAGGAGCAGCATCGCGGTCGGCTTCCCGACGATCGTGCTGCGCCCGACCACGACGGCCTGCGCGCCCTTCAACTCGATCTCGTACTCGGCGAGCAGGCGCATGATCCCGACGGGCGTCGCCGGGACGAGCGTCGGCTCACCGAAGTAGAGCCGCCCGGCATTGAGGGGATGGAAGCCGTCGACGTCCTTGAGCGGGTCGACCGCGGCCTGCAGCTCGGCCTCGTCGAGGTGCTCGGGCAGCGGGGTCTGCACGAGGATGCCGTCGATCGAGTCGTCGGCATTCAGCTGCTCGATCAGCTCGAGCAGCTCGGTCTGCTCGATCTCGGCCGGGAAGCGCTTGTCCAGCGCACGGATCCCGACCTCCGCGGCCGCCTTGTGCTTCAGCCGGATGTACGTGTCCGAGGCCGGATCGTCGCCGACGAGGATCGTCGCGAGCCCGAGCCCTCCGAGCTCCCGGACCTCCTCGGCGACCGCCGACCGCACCCGCTCCGCGAGCGCCCTGCCGTCCATGAGTGTCGCCGGCACTACGTGAGCGGCAGCTCGACGTCGCTGACGTCGAGCCCGAGCGACTCGGCCAGGCGGACGCCGATCTCGAGATCTTCTCGGAGGCGCTCGATGTCGCGGTCGCGCATCGCGCTGCCGATGAACGCTCGCTCGCGCGGCCTCCAGAGCGCGTGGTTGACGAAGATCGGCAGCAGGCGGTTGGCCGCGGCGACCAGCTGCTTCCTCGTCCCGTCGGACGCGTTCTCGAGCAGGACGCGCTCGTACGCCATCCCGGCGCCATGGTGGATGCCGTCGTCGGTCGCGAGGCGGTTGCAGAGGTCCTCGAGCACCGTCCCGCGCGAGGCGCGGGCGATCAACCGGAAGCGCGCGATGATCAGCCGCTCGTAGAAGACCTGCATCATGAAGACCTTCTCCTCGAGCGTGTCCGCCTCGAGCGTCGTGTGCGCGAGCTCGTCGAGGTACGGGTCGCGCTCTGCGATCCCGCCCACCTCGTCGATCAGCTTCAGCCACGCCTCGGTGTGGCGCGACTCGTCCTGCACCATCGTCGAGTAGTAGAGCTTCGCCTCGGGGTCGGGGGCGATGTTGAGGAGCTGGGAGGACATGTCGCAGGCGAGCATGTCGGCCTGGAGCTGCTGCGTGAGCACCGAGCGCCACATGTCCTTCCGGCGCGCGCGCCGCTTCGGCGAGCCCCTGCCCTCCGGGATCGGCGGGAGCTCGTCCCAGGGCAGGTCGCGCACTTGCCACTCCTGCCGCTTCGCGAGCTCGTAGAAGCGCAGGACGCCGCCGAATGCCGTGCGGTCCTCGCGGTCTCTGTCGACGTGCTCGACGACCACGCGCGGCAGGTTAACCGTCGATTGCGGTCGGGTGCCGCGGCTCGTAGAGCAGAATCTCGACCCCGCCCGGCAGCACGATCCGGGTGCCGACGCCGAAGCCGAGGTCCTCGGGCTCGCCGCGCACCTCGATCCCTTTCCCGCGTAGCTCGGCGACTGTCGCGCCAACTTCGTCGCAGATCAGCGAGAGCTCGTGGTAGGCGCCTTCGGACGGATGGACGCCGAGCTCGGCCGGCGGGAGCCGGAAGATCAACCAGCCGTCCCCGGCGTCGACGTGCTCCCAGCCGATCACGTCGCGGAGGACGGCGCGAAGCTCCTCGGCATGTGGGGTGTAGAGCAGGGCGTGGGCGCCGACGATCGCCATGCGCGTGGGATCGTAGCCGCCTCGCGGCACTAAGCTCCGCTCCGTGCTCGTCGCGTCTTCGGGTTGGGGAATCCTGACCGCGCTTCTGCCGTTTCTGGTCCTCCTCGGCTTCTGGGTGTTCCTGATGCGCGTGGTCAACCGCCGACGCAGCGAGGTGCAAGAGCCTGTCCTGGACAAGCTCGAGGAGATCAGGCAAGAGCTCGAGCGGTTGCGTCGCGCGATCGAGAGTCGTCCGTAAGGTTCGCCCATGGAGCTCAGGAAGTGGCCGCGCAAGAACGATCCCGAGTCCATTCGAGCGCGGCAGGCGGCGCTCGACGGCCGTGTCGATCCCGAGGTCTTCGACCATGACCTGACTCCGTGGGCCAAGGCCCAGGAGGCTCTAACCGGCGTCGCGGTGATCCCCGTCTCGGTGGTCGGGCCGCTCGGGATCGAGCTCGGCGAGTACGAGCTCGCCGAGCCGGGTGGCGAGCTCGTCGAGCGGGGACGTAACCGCGACGACGTCTACGTGCCGCTCGCCCATACCGAGGGCGGCCTGTCGGACTCGCTCTACCGCGGCGCGCGGGCCGCGGCGGAGTCGGGCGGGTTCCGAACGTACGTGCTCGAAGACAGGATCACCAGAGCATCCTGCTTCGTTTGCAAGTCGACCGAAGAGGCAGTGACACTCGCGCGGTTCGTCGAGGAAAACGTCGACGAGATGCGGGACTGGCTCGACGCGAGCGACGACCCCTTCCGCTCGCGCTACGCGCGGCTGCGCGAGGTCAAGACGCACGTGGTCGGCCCGTTGTGCCACGTCCTCTGGCGCTGGACAACGGGGGACGCGGTCGGGCCGAACATGATGACCAGGAACGCCTACCTGCTGAACATGGGCTTCGTGATGGAGCGCGCGCCGGTCAAGCCGGAGCGGGCGATCCTCGAGGCGAACATGGGCGGCGACAAGAAGCCGTCGTTCGAGTACTTCCAGACCGGCCACGGGAAGACGGTGCTCGCGGAATGCACGCTCAGCGACGACGCCCTGCGGCGCGTGCTGCGGACGACGATCGACGGCCTCGTCGAGCTCGCGTGGGCCGGCACCCACGGGGCGGTCGCCTCGGGCATGCAGTCCGTCGCGTTCACGCCCGCGACCGCGATCGCCGCGATCTTCGCCGCGACCGGGCAGGACCTAGGCATGGTGGGCACGAGCTCGATGGCGCACGGCACCGGCCGCCGCGTCGGCGACGGTCTCCACTGCGCGATCCGGTTCCCCGGGCTCGAGGTTGGGACGGTCGGCGGCGGCACTACCCTCCCCTACGCCCGCTCGTGGCTCGCACTGATGGGGTGCGCCGGCCCGGGCAAGGTCTACCGCTTCGCCCAGATCGTCGCCGCCGCGGCACTCGCGCTGGAGATCTCGGCCTCCGCCGCAATGGCGACCGCGGGCTCCGAGAACTTCTTCCGTGCGCATCACGAGCGCGGCGGCCTGCGCTGAAACCGTGACGGCCCCGAGCCGAGTTCCGCCGCACCACGACCCGGCCTGCTGGGGGTGCGGCGACAATCAGCAGGGGATCCGCTTACCGCTGCCCGAGCGCGAGGGGATCGAGCGCTACGAGGCCGAGTTCGCGTTCGGCCCGAACCACCAGGCCGGCCCGGGGCTCGTCCACGGCGGCCTCGTCGCCGCCGCACTCGACGAGGCGTGCGGCCTGCTGGCGACATGGCACCGCTTCCCGACCGTGACCGCGCGGATCTTCGTCCGCTTCCGGCGGCCGGTCCCGATCAACCGACGCCTCCTTGTGCGCTCGTGGATCACCGGCAGCCGAGGCCGCCGCGTCCACGTCGACGGCGACCTGCTCGACGGCGACGAGGTGCTCGCCGAGGCACGCGCCGCGTTCCTGCACGTGCCGCTCGAGCACTTCCTCGCCACGCCAGAGGGCCGAGCTGCCGGCGAGGCCTGGCGCCGACGCCTCGGCGGCTGATGGAGCTCCGGCCGCTCGTCGAGCGCGCGCTGGCCGACGGGTCGCTCACCGGCGCCTCGCTCAGCAAGCCGCGCCGTCGCAGCAGTGAGCTACGCAAGGTCACCGTCCGCCCGGTCGAGCTCGGCGACGGGGTGCGTTATCACTTCACCTACCAGCGCGGCGAGCAGACGACAAACGAGAACCTCCCCGCGGCCGAGGCCGCCGCGCGCATCGTCGACCTCGTCGAGGGCGAGTTCCGACAGGCGCTCCTCCAGACCCGTGAGCGCGACTACCAGGTGCTGACGGGCAAGCGGACGACGATCCTGGAGCGGCCGCCCTCGAAGCCGCAGGCGCAGCTGGAGCACGACCGCCGCAAGGAGCACGTGGTCCCGGAGGGTGTGCCGAACCCGTTCCTGGTCGAGCTCGGTGTGATGACGCCGGACGGCCGGGTACGCGCGGCGCGGTACGACAAGTTCCGCCAGATCAACCGCTTCGTAGAGCTGGTCGACGACGTCGTCCCGGCGCTCGAAACCGACCGTCCGCTGCGAGTCGTCGACTTCGGCTCGGGCAAGTCGTACTTGACCTTCGCGCTCTACCAGCACCTCCGCGAGCGCCGCGGGCTGGACGTCTCGGTCGTCGGCCTGGACGTGAAGGAGGACGTGATCGCGCGCTGCGAGGCCCTCGCGCGCCGGCTCGGCTACGGCGGGCTCCGCTTCGAGGTCGGCGAGATCGCGCGCTTCGATCCAGGCGGGCCTGTCGACCTCGTCGTCTCCCTCCATGCGTGCGACACGGCGACGGACGACGCGCTCGCGCAGGCGGTCCATTGGGAGGCGGACGCGATCCTCGCCGTCCCGTGTTGCCAGCACG
>JBKOXJ010000186.1:0-3782 GCA_046724905.1 Actinomycetota bacterium
CTCGAGCTCGAGGGCGACGCCACGTCAGCGCACGACGAGGAGATCCGGCACGGCGACAAGGCCGTCGGGCGCGTCACCAGCGCCGTCCCCGGACTGGCGCTCGGCTACGTGCGCACCGACGTGCCCGACGACGCCGAGCTCGCCGTCGGACCAGTCCGCGCGCGCCTCCGCTAGGCGCGAACGCCAATGTAGAGCCCGCGACCGGTGAGGCCGACCGGGTCGTGCTCGACCTCGAGCCCAGCGGCGCGGAAGGCAGCGACGTGATCATCCCGGGTGAAGGCACCGCTCTCCTCGCGCTCGTGCAAGTGCTCGATTCCGGTAGGCCTCCACACGAGGTAGTGCGCGTCCTCGATCCACAGCCGCCCTTCGAGCGTGCTCGTCTCCATCACAGCGACCTTTACCCCGGGTTGCTCGATCACCTCGACCCACGGCTCGCCCTGAGCCGCGTGCTCGTCCGGCGAGATCCACGGCTCGACGACCAGCGCGCCACCGGGCCGGAGATGCCGGACCATGGCGCCGACCGCACCGCGCAGGCCGTCGAGGGTCCGCACCTGCGCAATCGACGAGAAGAGACACGTGACGGCGTCGAACTCGCGCCCGAGCTCGAAGGTGCGCATGTCGCCCCTGTGAAGCGGCACGTCCGCGAGTCGCCCGCGGGCACGGTCGAGCATCTCCGAGTCCACGTCAAGCCCCTCGACCGCATACCACCTCCGGAGCTGCTCGAGATGCCGTCCGGTCCCGCAGGCGACGTCGAGCAGCGATGCCGCTCCCGGCAGGCGTTCCTGCACGATCCGATGGATCCGCTCTGCCTCGCCGGCGTAGTCCTTGGCGGTGAAGACGATGTCGTAGATCGCGGCCGGCGTCATGCCGAGCTTGCGGAGTGCGCCCGGCATGATTCGAACATGCGACCTCTGCCTCCGCAGGGCAGCGCTCTATCCCCTGAGCTACGGGCGCGCGGGCAGTCAGTGTAGCCGTCCTTGTGAGCGTCGCTCCATGAGCAGCCGGCGCGTGCGAACCGTCCGCGGCGCCGCGGCGTTCGTGAACCGGACCGGCCTCGCGCTCGTCTTTCCGAGCGTCGACCTCGTCCTACCCACGCTCTGGGAGGCCGCGGTGGGGACGCCGGAGGTCACGGTCTTCGAGCGGGACGCGACCGGGAAGCGGGTGCTGACGCCCGAGCTCGCGCACGTCTGGTCGCTGCACGAGGCTCTGGCGCGGAACCGACTCGCCTGCGTCGGGAAGCACGTCGGCAACCGGCTCGCGCTCGTCTCGCTGGAGCTGCTGCCTTCGTTGTACGCCCTGACCGGTCGCGACGGGGCGGTCGACGACTTCCGAGAACCGGGGCTGCTCGCGCCCCTCGAGCTCGAGCTGGCCGAGACGCTGCTCGAGATGGGTCCGCAGACCGGTCCCGACCTTCGCGAGCCGATCGGCGGGTCGGAGGCAAAGGCGGTCAAGCGCGCGCTGGAGGCGCTTCAGCGCAAGCTCGTCGTCACTCGCGCGGGCGAGGAGGAGCAGCCTCAGGGCTGGGACGCAGCGCTGTTCGACCTCGCCGCGCGCCGGTTCGCCGATCGCCTTTCCACCCTTCCCGCGGTCGAGGAGGCGCGGCCGGCGCTCGCCGCAGCCGTGCTGCGCGGCGCCGGCGAGCTCTCTGCGGCTGATACGTCAGCGGTGCTCGGAATCCCGCGCGCCGAGGCGCGTCGGGTGCTGGACGGCCTCGTCGAGGTAGGCAAAGCGCGTTGCGTCGAAGAGGACGGCTTCGAGCTCTGGGTCACTCGAGCCAGGTCCGGGGCGGCAGCACGGCCGGCAACACCGGCGGCGAATCGGCGAGCGCGTCGTCAATCCGGCGGATCGTGAAGTCGCTGATCGGCCGCGGGAGCGCATCCGGCGCGTAGTAGTCGCAGGCGGAGATCTCCGGTGGGCTCGGAACCGGGCGTGCCGCCGGGTCGAGCGGGCGGCAGCGGAAGACGAAGTGGTGCATGTCGGTCTGCGGGTCGAAGTAGACGCCGGCGAGACCTTCGGCCGTGACCTCCAACCCCGTCTCCTCGCGGACCTCGCGCACGGCGGTCTCGACGACGAACTCCCCCGGCTCCCCGACGCCGCCGGGAAGCTCCCAGTTGAGCCGGCCGTAGGTGTGCCGCACGAGCAGTACTCGGCCGGCGTCGTCGAGGATCACCGCCGCGGCGCCGAGCAGCCGTCGCGCGGCACGGGCCAGCACCACCTCGCGCGGCTCGAGCACGCGCGCAGCGTAATGCGACTCAGAGGCGGTTTCGGATGAGCTCCAACGGGTCGACCGGTCGTTTCAGACGGACGCGCGGATGAACCGCGCGTCCTGAAGACGGCGCCGCAAGCGTCGCCTTGAGTAGCTTCCCGGCGTGCCGCTCTACCTGACCGAGAGCGAGGTCGCCGAGCTGCTGACGCCGGCCGACGCCCTCGCCGCGGTCGAAGCGTGCTTCAACCGGATCGCGCGCGGCGCCGTCGAGAACCGGCCGCGAACGCGTATGCGTGTCGAGGACGGCGTGTTCGCGGTGATGTCGGCCGCCGACGCGGAGCTGCGGCTCGCCGGCCTCAAGTCGTACGTCTGGCTCCCGGACGGGACGCCCTTCGCCGTCTGCCTGTTCGACACCGAGCGGGCCGAGCTCGCGGCCGTGATCGAGGCGGACAAGCTCGGGCAGCTGCGCACCGGCGCGGCGAGCGGCGTCGCGGCGAAGTACCTCGCGCCCGAGGGCGCCACGAGCCTCGGCATGATCGGCTGCGGCTGGCAGGCGGAGTCGCAGGTCGCGTGCATCCGCGAGGCGGTTCCCAGAATCGAGCGCGTGGTTGCCTACTGCCGGTCGGAGCAGCGCCTGACGGACTTCTGCGCCCGCGTCGGCGCCGAGCCCGGCGAGTCACATCGTGACCCCGCTCAGCAGGACGTCGTGGTCACGGCCACGACGTCGAAGGACCCGGTCCTGCGCGGCGAGTGGCTTCGCCCGGGGGCTCTGGTCTGCGCGATCGGTGCGAACGAGCCGAACGCGCGCGAGCTCGACAACGTCGTCTTGGAGCGCGCCGCGTTCGTCTGCTGCGACTCGCGCGAGCAGTCGAAGCTCGAGTCCGGCGATCTGATCGAGCCCGTCGCCGGAGGCGTGCTCGACTGGCTGGAGGTGCACGAGCTCCACGAAGTCGTCTCCGGTGAGGTCCCGGGGCGCCAGGCCGACGACGACATCGTCCTGTTCAAGTCGAATGGGATCGCCGCATGGGACGTCGCGATTGGCGCTGCGGCCCTGGAGCGCGCGCGCGAGCGCGGCGTCGGCCGAAGCCTCTGAGAGGGCCTCCCAGGCGGCGTCCTTGACAGCTGCTCCCGGCGGTCTGAAGATCGCGCCACACGACCGCGAGAGAGCAACTCTGCGGCAGGCGAGATCGATCAGGAGGGTCAAGATGCGGAAGCTCGCTCTCTGCATGCTCGGCGTCGTCGCGCTGCTTTCAGCGCTCGTTCCATCGGCGGCGGCGGAGAAACCGGTCAGGGAGTTCCTCCCTGCATCCGACTTCACGATCAGTGGAAGTTGCCCGTTCGACGTCGGCGTCCACATCGTGCAGAACAACGCATACGCGATCACGTTCTCGGACGGTGCGACGCTCATCACCGGCGCGCTGAAGATACGCGTGACGAACCTCAGTGACCCGTCGAAGTCACTCGATCTCAACATCCCAGGGCCCGGCCTCTACACGTTCAGCGAAGACGGCGGCCTGACAATCGACGCCAAGGGTCCGTGGCTGTTCTTCTATCCAGGAGTCCTGGTGTATACGAC
>JBKOXJ010000121.1:0-17965 GCA_046724905.1 Actinomycetota bacterium
AAAGAGCACCGTGCGAACCGGCTCTCGCCCGACGGCGGGCAGGACGGTCGCGCGCGCCTTCCGGCTCAGCGCGGGGTAGGACTCGGAGGCCTTCGCGGGGACCCCGAACCACGACGCCCGCACGGTCCGCGTGTCGGGCGCGAGGGCTTCGACGCGGCGCGCAAGGCTTCGGTCCTGCGCGTCGAGCGAGCTTCCGAGCACGGCGGCGAGCAACGCCGCGCCCGCGCCCACTCCGAGCGCGACGAGCGCGACCCGATCGGCTCGGTGCGCGAGCCGGACCCCGGCCAGCCTGAGCGGCGCTGCGATCCGGCGCAGCGTCCTCACGTGCGGCGTCTCCGGTACGCCTTCGTCTTCAGCCTGTTGCCGCAGAGGCTCATCGAGCACCAGCGGGCGGCGCGGTTGCGCGAGTAGTCGTAGAAGGCCCAGTCGCAGTTGCGGCAGGCCTTGAGGCGGGCGAAGGTGCCTTCCGCCGAGGCGGCGTAGACGAGAGCCACGATGCGTCCGAGCGCGCCGTCGAGTCCGGAGGCTTGCGGCTCCAGCGTCGCTGTTCCGTCGGGGTCGAAGCGGACCGTCAGGCGGGAACGGAGCGCGGTCTCGTTCACGATCTCGAGCGCGTCAGGGTCGGCCGGGCGGCCGTTGTGCTCGATCAGCAGAGAACGCAAGGACTCGCGCAGCTCGATCGCGCGCTGCAGGTCCTTCGGCCCGAGCCGCCGGGGCGCCGGCAGGTCGTTGTCACGGAGCCATGACTCCAGGTCGCCGGGTGAGGCAAGCCATTCGCGGCCGTGCTCGAGGTCGACGGTGTTGACGAAGAGCTGGATCAACCGCAGCGGGGCAGGGGCGGCGTTCGGAACGTCGTAGCGCGGCGGCAGCCGTGGCATCCAGACACCAGCGTACCTCTTTAGTCGGTGTCGGGGCTAAGGCGCCACCTGCGGCGCCGACAATCAGGACGCGCGGTTCAGCCGCGCGTCCGTCTGAACCGACCGGTCGACACGCTGGAATCGACGCTTCGGCCGAGCAATGACGACGATCCCGTCGCTCCAGTATGGCCGAATGCGGTTGAGCGTCGTCACGATCGCCCGCGCCGCGTTGCCCATGCGCTCGCCCGCGCGCCGGATCGGTGCGTGGTAGTAGACGAACTCTTCCGGCTCCCAGCCCGCGCGCGTCAGCAGCTGCCTGAGGGTCGACGGGCTGTGCCACGCGGTGTGGTCCGGATGGACGAGCTCCGAGCCGGAGACGGGAGCCAGGAAGTTGAGCAGCCGATAGGCGTTCGGCGTCGTCACGACGAGGCGGGTGTCGGGACCGGCGAGCTCGTGCATCGCGCGCAGGAACGGGCCCGGCGCGTCGAGGTGCTCGATCACCTCCCCCGCGACGAGCAGGTCGAACGGCTCGAGCCCCAGCGCGCGAAGCGTTTCCGGCGACTGGGCGTCGACCGCGTAGGTCTCGTAGCCCTGCCCGCGCGCCCACTCGACGCCCTCCTCGGCGTTGTCGAGGCCGACGAGCTGCGAGGCAACGCCGGCGAGGCGCTCGTGCAGCCAGACCTCGCCGGCGAGCTTCTGCCGCATCAGGCGCTCGTCCACGAAGCCGATGTGCGCGACGCGCTTCCCGCGGGCGAGGTCGAGCAGCAGCCGGTGCCGGTCGACCGGCCCGCGTCGCGGGAGACGGTGTCGCCACTGGACGCGCTCCTCCGCGGCCACGGGGCAGAGTATCGCCGTCAGTACACTCCGGCCCGATGGATCCGGAGCTCCGGCGGACCGTGGCCCGGGCGGCCTCGGCGCCGCTCGCTCCTGCGCTCGTCCTCGACGTCGGCTGGGTGAACGGGCTGGCGGCGATCCGCACGCTCGGGCGCGCGGGCGTGCCCGTGCTTGCGCTCGATCACCGGATCTCCCCGCTCGGATTCCGCTCGCGGTACGCGATTCCGGTCCGCTGCCCGGATCCGTTCGCCGATCGCGAGGGGTTCGTGGAGTTCCTCGCGGAGCTCGGCGACCTTCTCGGCCGGCCGGCGCCGGTCTTCCCGACGCACGACCCGTACGTCAACGCGGTGGCGTGGGGGGCGGAGCGGCTCGGCGGGCGCTTCCTCTGCCCGTTCGCGTCGTGGGACGTGCTGGAGGGGCTGCAGAGCAAGCGGCGGCAGCTCGAGGTTGCGCGTACTGCAGGCGTGGACGTGCCCGAGGCGCGCTCGCCCGACTCGGCCGAGGACGCGCGGCGGGCGGCTGACGAGATCGGGCCGCCGGTGCTCGTCAAGCCGTCCGATCCGGTCGGCTTCAAGGCGCGGTTCGGCAGCCAGGCGTTTCGCTGCGAGACGGCTGTGGAGGCGGAGGAGGCGTGGGTGCGGGCGGAGGAGTTCGCGCCGACCGTCCAGGAGTGGGTCCCCGGCGGCGACGAGGAGCTCTATAGCCTCGGCAGCTACGTGTCGGCGGACGGGGAGGCGCTCGGCCTCTTCTGCGGGCGGAAGCTGCGCCAGACACCGAAGGGGATCGGGACCTGCCGCGTCAGCGAGGCGGTCTGGGTCGACGAGGTCGTGGACGCGGGGCTGCGGCTGCAGCGGGCGTTCGGGTACCACGGGCTCGCCCAGGTCGAATTCAAGCGCGACCCGCGGAACGGGCGGTTCAAGCTGATGGAGATCAATCCGCGGATCTGGCAGTGGCACGGGCTCGCCGCGGCGTGCGGTGTCGATCTCGTTCGGATCGCGTACGACGACCTGACGGGGACGCCTCCACCTGTTGCGCGGACCGACGGCGCGCGCAAGCGCTGGGCGATCACGCTCCTGCCGGGGGAGCGTCCGGCGCTCGTACGGCCGCCGTACGTCGAGGCCGTGCTCGCGCGCGACGACCTGAAGCCCGCCGCGGCCCACCTGGTCCGAGTCGTCCGCGGCACCTGGCGCCAGGCCCGCACCGACTCGGGTCGCCGATAAGTCGGCTTGCAAGAGAGCAGACGGCCGACGCTCGGCGAGAAGGTGAAGCTGGGGCGGGTTATCCTCTCCGCATGCTTCGCCCTCTGATCCTCGCAGGCTTGGCGTTCGTTGCCGCCGTGGCTCTCGCGACCGAGCTTGCCACTCGCAACGGTGTCGGAGTCTTCGAGTACATCGTCGGCATCGTGTTCGTCGCGGGCCTCGTGACACTCACCATCGAGCTCGTCCGGCGCGCGCTCAGGCGAACCGCCAGTCCGTAGGCCCGCTGCCGGCGGCGCGGACCTCCCGCCAATGGCCGGTGCCTTAACGCTTTCCTAACGGGGACTGTCCCCGGACAAGGGCGTGTTGGACATGGCCGAGCGTCAAGAGAGCGTGACGATTCGTCCACATCTCCACCGCGACTACGATCGCGCGCGATGAAGGTGCTCCTCGTCACGCTCTACTGGCCCCCGAGCGGCGGCGTCGGCGTCCGGCGGCCGCTCAAGCTCGCCACGCACCTCCCCTCGCTCGGCATTGAGACCCACGTCCTTGCGCCGGACGACCCGAAGTGGATCCACCGCGACGAGGAGCTGACCCCGCCGACACAGGCCTGGATCCACCGAGCGCGCTACATCGGCCCGAAAGGCCGCCTCCCCGCGGAAGAGCTCCACGGCAAGGGCGCGCTCGAGCGCAGGCTCCGCATGGCCCTGCTCACCTACCGCCGCGTGCTCGTCCCGGACGAGAACGTGACGTGGAACGTGACCGCAATCCCGGCGGCGATCCGCCTCGTCCGCCGCGAGGGAATCGACGTCGTCCTCACGACGTCGCCGCCGAACTCGGTCCACCTGATCGGCGCGGCGGTCAAGCGCGCCACCGGCTGCCGCTGGGTCGCCGACCTGCGCGATTTGATGGTCTCCAACGCCGACCGCCGCTTTGAGCACTTCGCCGTCCGGCTGAAGGAGCAGGGCCAGGCCCAGGTCGCCCGGCTCGTCGCGCGCAACGCGGACGCGGTCGTCACCGTCACCGACACGATCGCCGACGAGGTGCGCGGCTTCGGCCCGAAGGGACCGGTGGCGACGATCCCGAACGGCTGCGACTTCGACGACTTCGAGGGGCTCGCGTACCACCGCAGCGACCGCTTCCGGATCACGCACACCGGCAGCTTCCTCGGGCGGCGCGACCCGCGGCCGTTCCTGACCGCCTTCAAGGACTCCGGGATCGACGGCGTCGCGCGCTTCGTCGGCGACCTGAAGGCTGCCGATCGCGAGTGGGCGGAGGGCCTCGGCCTCGGCGACCGGCTCGAGCTCCACCCGTACGTCTCGCACCGGCGCGCGCTCGCATACCAGCGCGACACCGAGGCGCTGCTGCTGCTGCTGCCGGAGGCGAGCGGCCGTGGCGCCCCCGTGATCCCGGGCAAGATCTTCGAGTACCTCGCCGCCGAGCGGCCGATTCTCGCCGCCGTTCCTCGGGACGGCGCGGCGGCCGACCTGATCCGCGAGGTGGATGCCGGCATCGTGGTTGCGCCGGACGACGTCGAGGCGATTCGAGCCGCGCTCGCCGAGATGGCCCGAGACCACCAGGCCGGCACCCTGAACGGCCGGCCGCTGCCGGACGAGGTCAAGCGGCGCCTGTCCCGCCGCACGCGCGTCGAGGAGCTCGCCGAGCTGCTCCACACGGTCGCATGAGACACACCGGCGCGACGACGTTCCTGTTCCTCGCGACCGCCTTCTGCGTGACCTTCGAGAAGGTCCACTGGAACCTCGCAGGCGCCGTCAGCCTCGCGGACGTGCTTACGATCCTCTTCCTCGCGTCGTTCGCCGCAGACCGGATTGCCGCTGGCGATCGGCGCGCGACCCCGACCGCGATCGCAGTGCTCGGATTTCTGGCTGGGTTCCTCGCCGTCTACCTGATCGGCTTCTTCAACCTCGAGACGACTCAGGCGCTCGCGCAGTTCGGCAAGGGGATGGTCAAGTTCGTGCTCCACTTCCTCTTCCTCGTCGCCGGAGTCGCCTACCTCGCGCGGCGCCCGCGCAGCTTCTACTGGCTCGCCCTCGGGGCGTTCGTGGCCGGGATCGCCGCCAACGCCGGTTACGGCATCGTCCAGCTGCTCGCGGCCCGCGCCGGGATCAACCTCGACCAGAACGTGCTGGCGCCGCTCACCGGCGGCGAGAGCCAGATCAACATCTACGGCGCCGTCGAGGGGACGAACGTCTACCGGCCGAACGCCCTTACCGGCGACCCGAACCACCTCGGGATCATGCTGCTCGTCCCGCTGCTCGTCCTGACGCCGATCTACCTCCGCCTCGAGCCGGGACACCGCCTGCGCGTGCCGCTCGCCGTGCTCTTGGCCTTCTGCCTGCTGGTCGAGCTGGCGACGCTCTCGCGCAGCGGGCTGCTCGGCCTCGCCTTCGGCGTGCTCGTGCTCGCCCTTCCGTACAGGCGGCAGCTCGTCTCCTGGGCGGTCATCCTCCCACTTGGCGCGGTGGCCGCGGTCGTCGCGTGGGTAGTCCTCCGGCGGCTCGACTTCTTCGTCGAGGTCCTGCGGTCGCGCATCCAGACCGGTGGCCGCTCGAGCTCGGCGCATTTCGCCGTCTACGACTTCATCCCGCAGGTGCTCTCGTCGCACCCGCTCTTCGGCCTCGGGCTGAACAACTTCTCCGTCTACTACGAGTTCGTCACCGGGAAGACGAACTGGGGCCCGCACTCGTTCTACGTCGCGCTGATCGTCGAGACCGGCCTCGTCGGGACGGCGCTGTTCGGCGCCTTCCTCTGGTTCGTCTTCGCGCGTTTGCGCGCGGCGCGTGCGATCGGGCGGGCGCTCGCAGCGGCGCGCGACCCGCTGGCCGTGCGCGTCCGTCCGCTGGCGTGGGGCCTCACCGCCGCGCTCGTCGGAACGATGGCCGCGAACGCCTTCTACCTGACGATGCAGTTCTATTACTTCTACGTCTTCGTAGCGTTCGCGCTCGCGACGCCGGTCGTCTTCGGGCGCTACGTCTCGACGCGGTAGACGTACCCGGGCGCGCCTGGAACCTGCCGTGCCCGAGCCTGGATTCCCAGCGAGGCGAGCAGCGCAGCGGCGTCGGCCGGTGCGCCGGTGATCACGTAGCGGACCCGCAGCGCGTGGTCGCGGGCGTAGGTCGCGCCCTCGTTGTCGGGCGGGAGGAAGCGGTAGGCTCGCTCCGTAGCGTCCGGCGCGTAGAGCCTGACGAGGTGGAAGAACCGCCCGTCGCTCGACTCGAGCTGCGTGAACGCGACCTCTCCCGGCCGCAGGTGCGACTCGACCCAGTCGTTGACGCGTTCCGTGCGGCTCGCCTCGACACCGCGGTCGCTCGCCGTGTCGATTCCGAGCCGGACCGGCTTGTAGAGCGTGAGCGCCACGACGACTACGGCGATAAGCCCTGCGCGCGGCGCGAGATAGCGCGGGACCATCAGCGCGAGCGGCCCGAGGAGCGCGACGGCGGCCGCGTAGTAGCGGTACTCACCGAAGCGTAGGAACGCGAGGAAGCCCATCGAGAAGGCTCCGGCCGCCCAGATCAGGCTCGTCCAGTCGCGGGCGCGGAGAGCGGCGATCAGTCCGACGCAGGCGAGAAGGATCAGGACATTCCACGGCCGGAGCGCGTCCAGTGGCGAGATCGCCGGGCGTGCGCCCTCGTTGACGCCGCGGCCAAGCAGCGTCGTCGCGACCGTGCGCAGCATCGGCGCCGGCACGCTCGCGTAGAAGAGGTTCGGGACGATTGCGCCGGCCAGCGCCGACCAGACGAGCGCAATTCCGAGACCGACGATGCTGACTGCGCGCGTTCGGCGCAGCACGAGCAGGAGAGCTCCAGAGAGAACTGCGAGCCCGAAGAGGCCTGCAAGCAGCTGGAGCAGCGGACGAGCCGCCGGGAGCGCCGACAGCGCGTTCAGGACGACGGCGAGGAGCAGCAAGCCCGCGAGGGCAGGCGCGAGCCAGCGCCGGTGCGCTCTCCAGAACGCGGCTCCGCCCGCCCGCAGTCGCGCCCACCAGCCCGTCCGCGGGCGACCGAGGGCGACTGCGAGCACCACCGGCGCCACCAGCCCGGCGGCGTGCAGCTTCACGGAGACCGTGTAGCCGGCGAGGAACGCGGCGGCGAGGAACGGCCACGCCTCGCGCCGGCGGACCCCCTCGACGCAGAGCCCGCAGACGGCGACCGAGAGCGCGGCGAGCAACGGGTCCGGCTTCACCACCGCGGCCCACCCGATCACGTCCGGCGCGGCCAGGAACACGAGCCCGCCGGCCAGGCCGTACCAGGCGCTCCGGAACACCCAGGCGACCGTCACGAACACGATCAGCACGGACGCGAGATAGATGAGAGAGCCGAAGACGCGCAGGTATGGCCGCGTCGAGTCGAGGTCGGCCGCCCACCGGCTCGCCTGCCCGGCACGGCTCTCGCCCGGGTGCGCCACGAGCCACGCTGCCGTGAAGACGGCGGCGAGGCCCTCCTGGAGCGGCGCGCCGGGATGGTCGTAGAACTCGGAACGTTCGCCGGCGAACAGCCTCAGCGCCGAGCCGACGTAGACCGAGTCGTAGTCGTACCCCGACCACCACGGGCTGCGGACCGGCTGGAATGCGATCAGGGAGCCGGCGATTGCGAGGAGGACGCAGGCCGCCGCGATTCGAGAGTGCGCTGCGATCGACCTGGGAGCGCGCACCCGCTCGACTATAGTGGCTCGGCTCTCCGGATCCTCTCGTGGAACAGCTGCTCCAGACGGGCGGAATCGCGTTGCCGCCGCGCGGGCTCCCGCCGCGGACGGGCGATGACGACCCCGTCGACTACTACTACCGGCCGCTCTCGGCGCGGCTCTACCGCGCGCGTCTACAGCTGGCCGGACGTCTGCTCGGGCCGGGACCGTTCTCGGCGCTGCTCGAGGTGGGGTATGGGTCGGGAATCTTCCTGCCGGAGCTGGCGCGCCGGACGGAGCGGCTCGCCGCAGTCGACATCCACGACGAGGCCGCGCGGGTGCGAACGATGCTGTTGGAGCTCGAAGTCGAGGCCGAGCTCCGCCGGGCCTCGGTCTACGAGCTGCCGTTCGGGGACGGCGAGTTCGACGCCGTCGTCTGTCTGAGCGTGCTCGAGCACCTCACCGACCTCGAAGGTGCGCTCGACGAGCTGCGGCGCGTCCTCGTCCGCGGCGGCGTCGCCGTGCTGGGGTTCCCGGCGCGGAACCCGGCCACCGACGCGGCCTTCCGGCTCGCCGGCTACGACCCGCGGCTGCTGCATCCGTCGGGGCACGGCGAGATCCTCGACGCGGTGCGCAGTCATCCCGACTTCACGCTCGCACGCGAGGGCCGGATCCCGTGGTTCGCGCCGCTCGAGCTGGCGGCCTACGCGGGCTGCCGCTGCGTCGCGACCTAGGGTCGGACCCCGACAGCTCGGATCGACCCGGCCACGATCCGCGCGGGCGTCCGCTCGAGCGCAAGGCCGAGCCGCTCGACGGCAGGGATCAGCGCCCGCGGAGTCCACGGGTGCAGGAAGTCGAAGGGCTCGCAAACCTCGACGACGAGACCCGCGCGCTCGAGCTCTTTCCGAAGCGCGTCGGCGGTGAAGGCCGTCTCGTGCGGCGTCTCGTGCAGCAGCCGCTTGACGACGCCGACCCGCTTCGTGAGGAACACCTGCGGATTCACGATGTTCGGCTCCGAGAAGGCAAAGCGCCCTCCGGACCGGAGGCGCGGGACGACCGTGTTGCGCAGGCACAGCTCGAGGTCGAGGTGGTGTAGGACGCTGACCCCGACGACGGCGTCGAACTGCTCGTCGCGGAGCCCTTCACCGGTCTCCGCGTTGCCGACGACAACGCGTGCTCGAGCCCCGACGCGCTCGCGGCAGACCGCGGCGGTCGCCCCGGAGAGCTCGAGCGCCACCAGCTCGCACTCCGACTCGACAAGGCGGGTCGTGAACTCGCCCGTGCCTGCGCCGAGCTCAAGGCAGCGCACGCCTGGGCCCAGCCGTGCCGCCTCGACGAGGAAGCGCGCGCGTCGGTCGGCCCTGCGCCGCCCGGCGGGCGTGGACCAGCCCCAGACCCCCTCGAGCCCCGCCGCGATCGCCTCGCCCTGCCGCCGCTCGGCGTCGTAGCGCTCGTCGGCGCGAAGGCTCACCGAACGCGAAAGACCGCCACGTTGAACTTCCAGAACGCGAAGGCGGTCATCCGGAGGAGCAAGGTGCCGTGGCGCCAGCGGCTGATGTTCGTCTCGCCGTACGTCCGCGGGTGGTAGCGGACGGGCAGGTCGACGATCTCGAGCCCAAGACGGGAGGCGCCGAAGAGCAGGTCGAAGTCGCCGAAGGGGTCGAAGTCGCCGAAGTACGAGCGGCCGGCGGCGATCCGCTCGTAGTCCGACCGCAAGAGCGCCTTCGTCCCGCAGAGGGTGTCCTTGACGTGCTGGCCGGTGATCGCCTTGAACAGACGCGAGAAAGCGCGGTTGCCGAGCATGTTCAGGAACCGCATCGAGCCTGGCTCCATGTCGTAGACGAGCCGCGAGCCGTTGATCAGTTCGCCCCGCCCGTCGACCAGCGCCCGGTGGAACTTCGGCAGGTCCTCGGGCGCGACGGAGAGATCCCCGTCGAGGATCGTCAGGACGGCGTGCTTCGCCGCGGCGAACCCCGCGCGGACCGCGTCGCCCTTCCCCGTTCCCGACTGATCGACGAGCGAGAGATCGAGCTCCGGATGGGCCTCGATCTGGCGCAGGATCTCGCCGCGCGTGTCGTCGGTGGAGCCGCCTTCGACGAAGATCACCTCCGTCTGCGCGCCGAAGTCGGGCAGCCGGCGGACGAGCTCGGGCACGTGGCCCGCCTCGTTGCGGCACGGGCAGACGACGGTCACCGAGTCGTCGGCGATCGGCTCGGGCCGCGGCCGCGCGACGACCCAGTAGGTCAGGCAGAAGTAGTGGAACGGCCACAGGCTCGCGAGGAATCCGTTCAGGAACGCCGTCAGCAGGGGAATCCGCTTCGGCAGCAGGACACGGCCCCGGGTGGCCACCTGCTCGAACCCCGAGAGCTCGAGCAGGTTCCTGAAGTCGCCCGGCGCGACCCAGTTGCGAATCGGCTTGACCGGCTTCAGCCGCAGGAGCTCTGCGAGCCGGATCACCGGCCGCCACACGCGGCTGTAAGAGTTGATCACGAGCCGCGTGCCGCGGTGCGAGTGTGCCGCCGCCCGCTCGAGCAGCGCGAGCAGGTCATGGACGAACGGGACGAGATCGGAAAGGACGACGTAATCGAACGTCTCGCCGAGGTCGAGTTCTTCGCCGGCCGCGACCTCGAACCGCAGCTCCGGGTGGCGACGGCGCGCGAGCTCCACCATCCGCGGGCTCACGTCGATGCCGACGCCGACGCTGGGGCGGAGAGCAGCGAGCAGATCGCCGGAGCCCGAGCCGATCTCGAGCACCTTCGCGCCCGGCGGGACGTGGAACCGCGTGATCTGCTCGATCTGGCGGTGGTAGGTGCGGTTGCGGCGCCGCCAGCGCGGCTCCTCGTCGGCGAACCCGTCGAAGAACCGGCGCAGCTCCGCGTAGGGGTCCGGCCGCTGCCCGGCCGGGGACGGGGTCGGCCCGCGCTCGCTCACGGGGGCGGTGGACACGACGCCGAAGCGTAGTCGAGCACGATGATCTCCCTGCCATGCGCGTCGCCGTGCTGACCACGTCGTACCCGCGCCATCCGGACGACGCCGCCGGGCGGTTCGTCGCAGACTCGGTGGAGCGGCTGCGCGCGGCCGGCGTCGAGGTCGAGGTCTGCTCGCCGGCCTCGTTTCGGCACTTCGGGCTCGCCTACGGCTCGGGGGTGGTCGGGAACCTGCGGCGGCGGCCCTGGCTCGTCCTCGCCCTGCCCGCGATGCTCGTGTCGTTCTGGCTCGCCGCGCGCCGGAGCGCCGCGGATGCAGATCTCGTGCATGCGCACTGGCTCCCGACCGGGCTCGTCGCCCTCGCGCTGCGGAAGCCGTTCGTGCTCCAGCCGTGGGGCACGGACGTGCAGCTCGCCCGGATCGGGCGGCCGCTCTGGCGCGGGCTGATGCGCCGCGCCCGCCTTGTCGTCTGCGCGTCGAACTGGCTGGCCGACGCGGTGCGCTCGCTCGGTGCCGACGACGTCCGCGTGATCCCCACGGCCGTGGCCGTTCCCGCCGAGGTCGGCGAGGAAGCGAACCCGCCCGAGGTGCTCTACGCGGGGCGTCTCTCGCCCGAGAAGGGTGTGCTGGATCTGGTCGAGGCCGCCCGTGGGCTTCGTCTCGTCGTCGCGGGGGACGGGCCGCTGCGCGACCGGGTCCCGGGCGCGCTCGGCTTCGTCCCGCTTCGCGAGCTCGACCGTCTCTACGCGCGGGCCGCCGTGGTCGCGTGTCCGTCCTACCGCGAGGGCTTCGGCGTCGCGTGCGCTGAAGCGATGGCGCACGGGCGGCCGGTGGTCGCGAGCGCCGTCGGCGGCCTGCTCGACCTCGTCGTCGACGGCGAGACGGGGATCCTCGTCCCGCCGGGCGACGCGGGTGCGCTGCGGGCGGCCCTCGAGCGTTTGCTGGCCGACCCGGACCTGAGGAGGCGGATGGGCGAGGCCGGGCGCGCGAGGATCGCAGAGCGATTTGCCGAGGACGCGGTCACCCGGCAGACGATCGCCGCCTACGAGGAGGCGCTGGCACGGTGACGGCCCGCTCGCGGCTTGCGCGGCTCTGGTCGCGGACGCCCGACTACGACCTCGCGCGCCGGTTCCCGCCGCCCGACGTGCCGTGGTCGGACGAGTACAAGGAGCTGCACGCGCGGTTCCTCGCCGAGATGCTCGACACCGAGCGGGTGCTCGAGCGCTTCGCGGGCGGCCGGCGCCTTCCGCGGGCCTACGGCATTGGCCTCGACGAGCGCGTGGTCGAGATCCCGTGGATGCTCGCGCAGCGGCCGTCCGGCCGCGTCCTCGATGCTGGCTCGAGCTTGAACCACGCGCACGTGCTCGACCGCGTGCTGCCGCTCGTGGACGAGCTGCACGTCGTCACGCTTGTCCCGGAGGAGCACAGCTTCCCCGAGCGCGGCGTGTCGTACCTCTACGCCGACCTCCGCGACCTGCTGCTGCGGGACGACGTCTACGACGCGATCGTCTGCGTCTCGACGCTCGAGCACGTCGGCATGGACACGGCACGCTTCGGAGGGGCAAGCCTTCGAGACGATGATCCCGCGGCGGAGGCGCTCAAGGCGGTTGCAGAGCTTCGCCGCGTAGCGCGGCCGGGGGCGACGCTCCTCCTCACCTTCCCGTACGGGCGCCCCGAGGATCACGGCTGGTTCCGGCAGCTCGGCCCCGACGACGTCCGTGAACTCATTGCCCACCTGGGAAACGCGGAGGTCGCCGTGTACGCGTACTCGCCCGAGGGCTGGCAGCTCAGCTCGCTCGACGACGCTGCCGAAGCCCGCTACCACGAGCACGGCTCCGACCCGAAGCCGGTTCCAGACAGAGCAGCGGGGGCGCGCGCAGTCGTGTGCGTCAGGGCCGCGCCCTAGCGAGTGCGTCGCTTCGCCGCTCCGCTCTGGGCGCTCGTGGCCGTCGCGGCGGCGTTCTCCACCTACTACACGGACCAGATGACCGACTGGCTCGTGATGACGGACGAGATGCTCTACGAACGGCTGGCGATCAGCATGGCCGAGACCGGCTCGCCGCTGCCCGCCGTCCACGGGGTGCACGTTCAGGTTCTGAGCATCCTTTATCCCCTACTGATCGCGCCCATCTACGGCGCCTTCGGCGTGCCAGAGGCGTTGCACGCCGTCCACCTCTGGAACAGCGTGCTGATGGCGACTGCGGCGATTCCCGCCTACCTCCTCGCACGGGACGTGCTGCGCACGCGTATCTGGGCCCTCGCCGTTGCGGGGCTGACCGTCTCCGTTCCGTGGACCGTGCTGAGCGGCTTCGTCCTCACCGAAAACGCCGCCTATCCGGCCTTCCTTTGGGCGGTCGTGGCGATGCAGCGATCCCTTGCGAAGCCCGGGCCGCGCTGGGACGCCCTCGCTCTGCTCGCCCTCGCCGTCGCGTTCCTCGCGCGCACCCAGTTCATCGTGCTCATGCTCACCTTCCCACTCGCCGTTCTCGTGCACTCCATGGGCTGGCACGTCGCACGGGCGGCCGGGGAGCGGCACAGGGCTGCGCAGGCCGGGGCCCGGGAGGCGATCGGCGCGCATCGGGTCCTCGTCCTCGCCTATGGCGCGGCGGCGCCGATCGCCGTCGTCCTCGCCGGATTCGGACTCCTGGGGAACGTTCTCGGCTCGTACTCGGCCGCAACCGGGAAAGGAGTGCTCCCGCCGCTCGAGGTCTTTCGGGCCGCGGCCGTGCATCTCGACGACGTCGCGCTGGTTCTCGGCGTCGTTCCGTTCCTCTTGGCGACCGGGTGGCTCGTTACGACCCTGACTCATCCCCGCGAACGCGAGGGCCACGCCTTCGCCGCGCTCGCCGCGCTCGTGATCGCGGCTGTGACGTTCCAAGGCGCGTGGTTCGACCTCAGCTTCCCGTCGGTGATCGTGATCCGGGACCGCTACCTCTTCTACGTCGCGCCGCTGCTATTCGTCGGGATGATCGCGGCCGTCCGCGACCACAGAAGCCACTGGATCGGCGTGCTCGGGGCAGCGGTCCTGGTCGTCTCGACAATCCACTGGACGCCGTTCCTGTACCTCCCAGGCCTGTTTCTCGACGCCCTCGGCCTCGAGACGAGGGAGTGGGTGAGCGCCCGTTCCGCTGAGGTCGGGATCGACGCGAAGACGCTCGTGGCGCTCGCCGTCCTCCTGGGCGCGGCGGCCCTCGTGTTTGCATTGCGCTCGCTCCGCCGGAACGCGCTCGGCGTCTCCCTGACTGTGCTCGTCTTCGTCGTCTGTTTCGCCCAGACGGGAAACATCTTCTACCGGCTCGTCACGACCCCGATCGGTGTGAGCGGACGTCCGATCGCGGGCGACGAGAACGGCGCGCTGGCCTGGATCGACCGAGCTGTTCCAAAGGATGCGGACGTCGGCATCCTGCCGTATCCCGCGAACGCCTTCTGGCCGCTCGACGCCGTGCTCTGGTGGGACGTCGAGTTCTGGAACAAGCGCGTCGACCGCACCCTGCTCGTCAACGGCGAGGGCCTGACCTACACGCCCGAGACCTTTCCGACCGAGTCCCTGCGCCTCGACCCCTTCAGCGGGGCTGCGGGCGCGCCTCGCCTGCCGTCCTACGTCGTAATGGCAGCCACCGATGTCCGCATGCGGCTTGCGGGGACCGAGGTCGCGGCCGCCCGCGGCCTCGAGCTCTGGAAGCTCGTCCATCCGGCGCGCGCGGACTGGCTGACCGTCGGCCTCGACCTCGACGGCGCGACTCTCGCCGGCCTTCCTCCTCAGATTCGTCTCTTCGGTTCTTCCGCGAAGGCCTCCTCTCGGCTGCTCGCGGTCACGCTCCGCGCCGTCCCGGGCGCCAACAAGCCACGTCCCTACGCGCTTCAGGGCCCTACCAGCTCCCACGCCGGCGTCGTCCCTCCGAGGGCCGACGTCACCGCGACCCTTCCGGTCTGCGTCAGGCCCGGAAGAACAGCCGACGTCACGCTCTCGGTTCCCGAAACAAGCACCGTCCCCGGCGTGTCAACCAACCCTCCGCCCCCCACCACGCGTGAAGTCGGCTTACGCGTAATCCGGATCGACGTGAGGCCGGTCTCAGGAGGCTGCTAGGAGGCTTGGCGAAATAACGCTGAGCCGTCGAGCCGCGCTGCTCGCCCCGAGGCGGCGTCCTCAGTCGCCCCGTACTGTTCAAGTACGCGGGCTCCCTGCGTCCTTGCCTCGAAACGACCATCGCAGCCCGACGACGAGCGACATTCCGCCAGACCCTCCTAGGCGCGCCGAACGACCTGGTTGCCGAGCACCAGCATGTCCATGCGGGTCTTCGCGAACGTCTCCACGGCGTGCTCGGGCGTCATCACGATCGGCTCGTTCTCGTTGAACGACGTGTTGAGGACGATCGGGACGCCGGTAATCCGCTCGAACTCCTTGATCAGCCGGTAGTACCGCGGGTTCACGCGCTCTTCGACCGTCTGCAGCCGACCCGTGTCGTCGACGTGGTTGACCGCCGGGATCTCGCTCCGCCGCTCCGGCCGGGTCTTGTAGACGAGCACCATGAACGGCGACGGGTAGTCCTGGTCGTACCACTCCGAAGTTGCCTCCGCGAGGATCGACGGTGCGAACGGCCGGAACGGCTCGCGGTGCTTGATCCGCGCGTTGAGGACGTCCTTCATGTCCGGCCGGCGCGGGTCGACGACGATCGAGCGGTTGCCGAGCGCCCGCGGGCCGAACTCCATCCGGCCCTGGAACCAGCCGACCACGTCGCCCTCCGAGATCCGCCACGCAACGATCGGGAAGAGGCGCTCGTCCTCCATCGGCTCGGGCTCGAAGCCAGCCGCCCGAGCCGCCGCGGCGCACTCCTCCTCGCTGAACTGAGGCCCCGTGTACGCGTGCTCCATTACAAACCCGCGGTCGTGCCCGAGCAGCTGGTGCCAGACGTGGAAGGCGGCGCCGACCGCGATGCCGGAGTCGCCCGCCGCCGGCTGCACGTAGACGCCGTCGAACTCCGTCTCCGGCCTGATCCGCCCGTTCGCGACCGCGTTCAGGGCGACGCCCCCGGCCAGGCAGATGTTCGTGAGGCCGGTGCGGCGGTGAGCGGAGCCGACGAGATGGAGGTAGGCGTCCTCGAGCATCGCCTGCAGCGCGCCGGCAACGTCCTCGTGCTCCTTGTGCAGCTCGGTGCGCGGCTCGCGAGCGGCCCCGAGGGCCTCGACGAGCCGGTCGGAGTAGAGCCGCCCGATCGTCGGCGTCTGCTCGTCCCAGGTCATGTCCACGCCTTCCTTGTGGTGGACGAAGTAGTCGAGCCCGAGCTGGAAGAGGTCGCCGTCGACGCGCACGAGCTCCTGCATGCGCTCGAGGTGCCGCTCCGGATCGCCGTACGGCGCCAGGCCCATCACCTTGCCCTCGTCGCCGTACTTCGGGAAGCCGAGCCACTGCGTGACGGCCGTATAGAAGATCCCGAGCGAGTGCGGGAACAGCACGCGCTCGAGCACGCGCACGGAGTTGCCGCGGCCCTCGCACAGCATCGTCGAGGCGAAGTCGCCGAACCCGTCGGCGGTCAGGATCGCCGCCTCTTCGAAGGGCGAGACGAAGAAGCACGACGCCGCGTGCGCGAGGTGGTGCTCGACGTTGTGGATCTCGGCGTGGAGCCGGTCGGGTGGGATCTCGAGCGCCTCCGCGAGCTGAGAGCGGACGTCGCGGACCTTGGCGGCGTTGCGGAAGCGGTTCATCACGTAGCGCGGGCTCGGCCGCGTAAGGATCGTGCGGACGACCTTCGCGCCGACAT
This sequence comes from Actinomycetota bacterium, assembly GCA_046724905.1. Lineage (GTDB taxonomy): Bacteria > Actinomycetota > Thermoleophilia > Gaiellales > Gaiellaceae > JBKOXJ01. Next base: position 16,216 of record JBKOXJ010000121.1, read on the forward strand.
TCGCCTTCGGATCGCGGCCGATCGCGAGGTGGTCGAGGTCCTCCGGGTGGAGCCCTGCATCCTGCAGGCACCAGCGGGCGGCGAGCTCCGGGAAGCCGGCGCAGTGCTTGACGCGGTTGATCCGCTCCTCCTCGACGGCGCAGACGAGCTCGCCGTCGACGACGAGCGCGGCGGCCGCATCCCCGTGGTACGCGTTCAGGCCCAGGATCGCGGTCACGGGCGGCGATCCTAGCGGTGGCGCCTCGGCTCGGACCGCTTCAGAACCGCTCGTGCGTGGAGAGCGTGAGGTGCCAGCGGTCGGCGGCGAGGAACGGTCCCTCACCGTACACGACCATGCGGTAGTGCCATGAGCGCGGATCGCGCAGGAGACCGGAGCGGCGAAGCCCCCGAGCGAGCCGCGCCCCGGGTGGCGAGCTCACGGGCAGGTTCCACTCGAGCGCAGCGGCTCCGGACGCAGCGCTCGCTTCGACGAGCGTGCGAGCAACGGCCGGAGCCGCGCCGGTTCGCCCCTCCGGCACGAGCCAGTCGACCACGCGCTGCCGCCCCGAGCGCTCGACGCCGGTGAGCACTGCATAGCCCCAGGGCGGATCTCCGAAGTGGAAGAGCCGGTACAGCGAGGCCGGAAAGCGCCAATTCAGCTGGTCCGCCGCCGGATCCACCGCCAGCCGCTCCGGGTCGAGCGCGGCGCGGAACGTTTCGTCGTGGTCGGGCGAGAACCCCTTGGCCTCGGCCGCCTTGAGCTCGCGAACGCGGCCGCGCCGCGACAGCCGCGCGAGCAGACCGTAACCGCGGAGAGCGGCGACGGCGTACGACCGCACCGCCTTCGTTCCGATAGACGAGCGGCGGACGAACGCCTGGGCATCGTGAACGGCGAAGAAGCGGCGATACGGGAGTCGTACGACTTGGCAGCCGGCCTCAACGAGGCGGGACTCCGATTGGGGCTGCGCATAGCCGATGTAGGCAACCGCTCCCAGCTCACCGATGTGGGCGAAGAGCGCCTCGCCGAGCGCGTGGACGAGCCTCCGGGGGCGATCGCCCATGAGAACGCGCGCTCCGCGCCCGACGTGCGCCCGGTCGACGTAGATCGCCTCTCCCTTCGCGACCAGCAGGCCTCTCGAGCCGTGCCACATCCGAACCGGAATCGCCGAGTGGTGGCCGACTACGCGTTCGTCGCTGCCGACGACCAGGACGTGCAGGGCCGGGCCCTCGGGCGCGCGCTCGAACTCGTTTGCCCACTCCTCCTCGTCGAGCAGGCGGGGGTCGTATCGGCCCCAGCCCGCGATCACCTGCCGCCGGAGCTCCGGGGGCAACGGCCCGCGGACGACGCGAAGCTCGTTCACGGCTGCCCGCGGACGAGCTCGAGCGGCGTCGTCACCCGCGCACCGTCGCCGATTGCGCGCTCGACGACCGCGCGGAGGCGCCCGAGTGCTCCCGGTAGCACCGTCTCGTTTGCCGAGTGCACATGCCAGTCGAGCACGAGCGCGCCGCCGACCGACCGCACGGCGTCCCAGAGCTCTAGGAGCTCGCTCGTACTCCGCACGGCCGCGTCCATCGCCAGCGTCGGCAGCGCGGCGACGGTGGCGGGCGCCTCGGCGCGCGGGTCGAAGGGCGCGAACGGGGCGGCGATCCCGCGCCGGAAGCCAATCCGGTCGTTGAACCCGAGCGAGAGGTCGACCTCGATCCCCGCCTTCGCGTGCTCCGGCCCCGTTGGGCGCGCCCACCAGTGGTGCCGCGAGGTTCGCACCGGCGC
>JBKOXJ010000100.1:0-6025 GCA_046724905.1 Actinomycetota bacterium
GCCGTGAGTGGTCGTCGACCATCACGTGCAGGTACTCGTGGCCCGTCACCTGCCGCCATTTGCCGTCGACCTTGCGCTCGAACTGGCTGGCTCGGTGGCCGAGCACGCGGTGGCCGGCGCCGCGCTCGGAGATCCGGCCCAGCTGCTTGATGTCGACGTGCACGAGCTCGCCGGGATGGCGCCGCTCGTACCGGTTCGGCGGCTCGGCCCAACCCTCCCCGAGCACGCGCCGGCAGATCAACAGCCGACTGCTCGGACAGGTCCGATGGTTACCGTGGAGATTCATCCGGTGTCCTCCTTGGGACTGGTGGCTTCTGACACCCCCAGCCTCCAGGGAGGCCCGGATGAACAACGTTCTTAGGAGCTACACCTAGGCCGGCGGCCGACCGCAGCTAGCTGGGGAGAAATCGTCACGCTCTTGGCACACCTCGAACTGCCTGCAGCCGCCGTGTCCGGGGACAGTCCCCATTAGGAAAGTGTTAAGACCCTGCCCATGACGCGTCGCCTGCGGCCCGTCATCAGGACGCGCGGTTCATCCGCGCGTCCGTCTGAAACGACCGGTCGACACCTTGTCCGTTAGCGACGGCGCTCTAGAAGGCGCCGCGGATGGCTGCGACGCAGAGCGCCAGCGGGACGACGGTGTTGAAGAGGTAGAAGCCGAGCAGGACCGCAGGCCCGATCCGGCGCGGCTTTGCGGCGACCACCACGGGCAGCCGCGTCGGCACGAAGGGAACCGGGTCCGGCAGGAGCGCGCGCGCGCGATCGGCGACCTCCGGCGGCGAGACGAGCACGAGCTCCGGGCTGAGCAGGAGCTCGGCGTCGAGCGACCCCTCGCGAACCGCCGTGGTGGCCATCGGAACCTAAGATTCTCCCTCCGTGCGGAAGGGCCTTTCATCACCCTTTAGAGGGACACCTGGAACACTCCCGGTGTGGCCCTCCGGATCCTGATCGCCGAGGACGAGTCGATCATCCGCCTCGACCTGCGCGAGCTCCTCGAGCGGGCCGGCTTCGACGTCTGCGCCGAGGCGCGCGACGGGGTCGAGGCAGTCGAGCTCGCCCGATCGGAACAGCCCGACCTCGCGATCCTGGACGTCAAGATGCCGCGGCTCGACGGGATCGAGGCCGCACGCAAGATCCTCGACGAGCACCCGATCGCGATCGTGATGCTGACCGCCTACGGCCAGGACGAGCTCGTCTCGCGGGCGGTCGAGGCCGGCGTCTTCGGCTACCTGGTCAAGCCGTTTCGCGAGCAGGATCTGCTGCCCGCGATCCGCGCAGCCCGCGCGCGCCACGAGGAGCTTGCGGCCCTGCGCGACGAGGCGGAGTCGCTCGCCGAGGCGCTAGCCGCCCGCAAGGCGATCGAGCGCGCGAAGGGCCTGCTGATGGAGAAGGAAGGCCTGACCGAGGACGAGGCCTTCTCGCGCCTGCGCAAGGCGAGCCAGGTGTCGGGCCGACCGCTGAAGATCGTCGCGGAGGCGCTGATCGCGACGTTCGCCGAGGGCTGATGCGCTTTCAGCTCCGCGTCTACACGGTCAAGGAAGGCGCCCTCGACGCCTTCGGCCGCGAGTGGGACGAGCGCGTGCGCCCGCTCCGGCTCGCGCACGGGTTCTCGATCCTCGGCCCCTGGACGGGCGAGGACGAGGCGACCTTCGTCTGGATCCTCGGCCACGACGGCGACTTCGAGGCCGCCGACGCCGCCTACTACGGCTCGCCGGAGCGTCGGGCGCTCGATCCCGACCCGGCGCGGCACCTCGAGGAGGTTCGCACCTGGTTCATGCGTAGCCCTTCGCGAGCGCCATCCCGAGCGCCGCGACGCTGAGCCCGTCCTGGAGCTCGCCGGACCCGAGCAGCCGCCGAACCTCCTCCACCCGCTTCCATTCGACCCGCTCGACCTCCGCCGCTGTCGTCGGCTCGCCGACCCGTACGGCGCCGTCCGCGACGAAGTACCGGAAGCGCTGGTCCATCAGCCCGTTCGATGGAAAGCTCGACCCGATCTCGCGGAGCGCGCCGGGGCGCCAGCCGGTCTCTTCGATCGTCTCGCGCACGGCCGCCTGCTCGGGCGTCTCGCCCTCGTCGATCGCTCCGGCCGGAATTTCCCAGCCCCAGGTGCCCGTAACGAACCGGTGCCGGTGGAGCAGGAGGATCCCGCGCTCTAGGTCGACGGCGACGACGCCCACCGCGTCCCAGTGCATCCGCACGATGTGGTGGTCGAAGCGCGTCCCGTCCGGCAGCTCGACGTCGGCGAGGCGGAGGTCGATCCACCGGCTCGAGTAGAGCGCGTGCTCGCCGTGCAGCGTCCAGCGCACGCCGGGAGGCTAGAGCCTGTAGAGCCGCAGCGCGTTCTCGCGCAGGATCGCGCGGCCGGCCTCCTCGGCCTCGTCGAGCGGCAGGGCCTCCGCCAGCACGTCGGCGAGCGCCTCGCGCCACCACGTCGCCGCGAGGAAGTAGAGCTCCGGCGTCCGCGACGCGTCCGAGGCGTACAGGAGCTTCGAGAACGGCGCCAGCTCGAGCGCTTCGCGCAGCAGCTCGGCCGGCCGCGCCACGTGCGGGATCGAGAGCGAGAGGTCGAACCAGACGTTGCCGTAGACGTGCGCCAGCCAGCCGGCCTCGCGCACGAATGGGTAGCAGTGCAAGAGCACGAACGGCGTCGACGGGAACCGCTCGAACACCGGCTTCAGGTAGCCGGGATCCACGCGCGGCAGCATCAGGTCCGAGTCGCCGAAGCCGGAGTGGATCTGGACCGGCAGCGGGTCGGCCGCGTTCGCCTCGAGCGCGTCCCAGAGCGCGAGCTCGAGCAAGGGCTTCGCCTCCAGCCGCGGGCCGCACTCCGCGAACGCCTGCTCCGCCGCGGCCACGTCAGGCGGCGCCACGTCCAGACCCGACCGGTAGGCCGCGATCGTCTTCAGCCCGACGAAGCCGCGGGCGCGGGCGTTCTGCACCTCGCCCCGGAGCAGCCAGCGGAACTCGGCGAAGCTGCCGCCGAGCCCCTCCTCGGCGACGCGCTCGATCCGCATCACCGGCCGGGCCTGCGCGCCGGCCAGCTCGCCCATCTCATCCCAGGTCGTGCCTTCGCCCGGCGCCGGGAACCCGTCGTCGACGAGCAGCCACTCCGTCCCGGTCGCGCGCAGCAGGACCGATGCGTACTCGGCCGGGTCGGACGCCAGCCGATGCTCGTACACCGCCTGTTCGGTCGGCTCGCATCCGAACAGCCCGGCGAGGGCGCGGGTCGCGCGCCGGTAGGTCAGGCTGGTGGCGACGTGCGGCCACTGCGCCGGGTCGGGGCTCTCCGAGTGGAGCCCGCGAAACTCGTCCAGCGACGGCTGCGCGCGCAGGATCCCGTGCGCGTGGTGGTCGACGAGCCGTATTCGTCTGAGCGACGAAAGAAGCAGCTCTCGCGGGGAAGGAGGCCGGGTCAAGCGGTCGCTCGTTCGGCGTAACTTAGACGCGTAGCGTGGCTCTCAGTACTTCAAGAAGTGGCCCTGCTGCTCGAATTCCTCGTCTCCCGCCGAGTAGGCGGCCCACTCCGAGCGGCGCACCGCAAGGTAGGAGCCGGCGAGTACCGGGCCGAGCGCGTCGGTCAGCACCGAGTCGCCCTCCAGCGCGTTCAGCGCCTCCTCCTGGGTGGCGGGCAGCCGGAGGATTCCCCGCTGTGCCCGCTCGTCCTCGGGGATCGTGGCCGGATCGACCTCGACCGGCTCGGGCAACTCCAGCCCGCGCTCGAGCCCGTCGAGGCCCGCGGCGATCAGGCCGCCGATCGCCAGGTACGGGTTCGAGCTCGCGTCGGCGGCCTTCAGCTCCACGTTCGTCGAAGCCTCCTCCATGCCCCAGAACACCGACGGCACCCGCAGTGGCGCCTCGCGGTTGTCGTGGCCCCAGCAGGTGAACGCGCCGGCCCAGTACTGCGGCACGATCCGGTGGTAGGAGTTGAAGCTCGGCGCGGTGAGGCCGCAGAGCCCCGGGAGATGCTCGAGCGCTCCGGCGATGAACGCGCGGCCCTCGTCCGAGAGCCGGTCGTCCCGCGGCGGGTCGTGGAACCGATTGCGCCCGCCGCCCTCGTCCCAGAGCGAGAAGTGGATGTGCCCGCCGTTTCCGGCCGCCTCCGGCCACGGCTTCGGAGCCAGCGAGGCCACGAGTCCGTGCTGCGCGGCCACGCCGCGAATCGTCTCGCGCACGAGCACTTGGTCGTCGGCAGCCCGCAGAGCCGGCGCGTGGGCGGTCGAGATCTCCTGCTGGCCGTGGCCGAGCTCGGCGTAGTACTGCTCGAGCGCGATCCCCTGGCGCTCGAACGCGTCGACGAGCGTGTCGACGTAGGACTGCGACGCGGTCATCCCAATCGTGGAGAAGCAGAGGCTCGAATCGACCGGTTCGTAGCCTCCGCCGGCCGGGACGGCGAGCGAGAACTCGTTCTCGAACGAGACCTCGAGGACTGCACCGCGATCCGCCAGACGCCCCGCGAGCCGCTTTAGGAACGAGCGCGGGCACTGCGGAGCCGGCTCGCCGTCGAGCTGGATGAGATCGACCAGCATCGCTCCGGTTCGGGGCGCGTACGGCAGGATGCGGAAGGTCTCGGGGTCCGGCACGAGCCGGATCTCGCCCACCGGCCCCATTCCGTCGACGGGCTGGAGCTGGTCGAGCCCGTTCATCGCCTGCATCGCGACGGTCAGGCCGATGCCGCTCTGGACGCGGCCCTCGAGCCCGTTGACACTGCTCGCCTTCGCGCGCACTGTGCCGTCGTTGCCACACCAGAGGAAGCGGATGAGGCGGAGGCCCGCCTCGTCCGCCTGCTTGACGACGTTGCTCGCGTGCACCTAGAGCACGTTCGTGTTCACGACGCTGTCCTCGAGTCGAGGAAGCTCGATTTTCGCGTTAGAGCCCGGGGCTGCGCAAGAGCCGCGCCAGCAGCTCGGCCCGGACGGGCAGCGAGTCCAGCACGACGTGCTCGTTGCGGGCATGCGCGCCGCCGCCCTCGGCACCGAGGCCGTCGAGCACCGGCACGCCGAGGGCGCCGACGAGGTTTCCGTCCGAGCCCCCGCCCGCTGAGGCCTCGCGGAGCTCGAGGCCGAGCTCGCGGCCGTACTCCCGGGCCCTCGCGAAGAGGACCGCCGAGCCCGGCGAGGGCTCGAGGGGCGGGCGCGTCCAGCCGCCGCTCAGCTCCAGCGTCGTGCCGTCGACCTCGGGCGTGAGGTCGTGCAGAGCGCACTCGAGCCGGGCCGCGTCCTCGTGGTGCGCGATCCGCACGTCCACGAGCGCCTCGGCCTCTGCCGGCACGACGTTGTAGCCGGTGCCGCCGCTGACGACGCCGACGTTGACGGAGATCTCGCGCTCCTCGTCGGCCAGCGCCTCGAGCCGGAGGACCTGGTGGGCGAGCTCGACGATCGCGCTCTTGCCCTCGTCCCTGTGGGTGCCCGCGTGTGCGGCCTTGCCGGCGATCCGGAGCCGGAAGCGGCCGAGGCCCTTGCGGGCGGTCTTGAGATGGCCTTCCGGTGTCGGCGGCTCGACCACGAGCGCGGCCGCGGCGCCGTCGGCGGCCCGCTCGAGGTGCGGGCGGCCGGTGCGGCTGCCGTGCTCCTCGTCGGCAGTCAGGAAGATGCGCAGCGCGCGGGCGCTCCGGGCGCGGTGGATTGCCTCGACCATCACGACGAGGCCCGCCTTCATGTCGAAGGTACCGGGCCCGTAGGCGCGGCCGTCCTCGACCCGGAACGGCATCGTCGCGAGGGTGCCCTGCTCCCAGACGGTGTCGGTGTGGCCGAGGATGAGCAGCGGTTCGCCTTCGCCCTGCACCTCGGCGTGGAGGTGATTGCCTTCGAGCAGCGTGACCTCGGCGCCGAGCGCAAGAAGCTCCTGCGCCATCCGCTCGGCCATCTGCCGCACGCCGGATGTGTACGCGGGCGATTCGAGCTCGACCAGCTCGCGCAGAAGCTCGGTCACGGCCGGTGCTCAGATCTTCGGGCGTTTCGACCGGTCGTTTCAGGCGGCCGCACGGGCGAAGCCCGCACGGCCTGAACGAGACGCCGCAGGCGGCGTC
>JBKOXJ010000145.1:0-10625 GCA_046724905.1 Actinomycetota bacterium
GCCAGAGCCAGCGCCTCGAGGTCGCCGCCGCCGGCGGTGCGGAACTCGCCGTAGCCCGGCCCGAAGATCTTGTCCTCGTGCGTCCCGTCGGCGTGCAGCTCGGAGGCGACGATCGCGCCGGTGACGGGACCGAGCGGCCCCGCAACCGTGTTGCCGACGGTCTTGACCGTGACCTCCTCGAACACGACCCCGGGCGCGTTCTCCGTCCGGTACACGTCGCCGACCTTCGGCTTCGCCGGCATGATCATTGCCGCCGGCCCCTCGCGCCCGGCGAGCCACGTGCCCTCGGCTGCGGCAACCGTGCCGTTCGCGTAGTCGAAGACGTCTTCGCCCAGGTACCAGACTGAGCCGTCGTCTGCCTGCGCGTAGCGGTCGAGCGCGACCTCCTCGAGGCGTCCGTCGAGGTAGGCCATGTACTGCGAGACGAGCGCCTGGATCCGCCGGCCGTCCCAGGTGACCGTCTCGGTGCGGGGCAGCAGCGTGGTCTCCGTTCGAAACGGCTTACCGTCGATGTGGCCGAGCAGGACAGCGGAGTGAAGGCGGCTGATCGGGAAGAGCGGGTTCGTGATCGCGGTCGGGTTCGAGAACGTCGGCGTGTGGAGATCCACGCGTTCGCTCGGAGGTGCGCAGCCGCGCCCGTCGTAGGTCCCGCAGGCCGTGGGAGCGAGCGTCGAGGGCCGGGTGCTGCCGTTGCACGCGCTGCACACGAGCACCGCGGCGAGGACGCAACCCATGGTTCTCGGGCCCGACACGGCGCCGGACCGTAGCCGGCCCGATGAGGCGGCGATGAGAGGTTTCAACAGTATCCACAGGCTTTTCAACTGCCCATAAACGGCTCGAGGCCGGGAAAAACCCGGCCTCAAGCGTGGAACCCCCCGCCAGGTGAGGAAGCGTCCTCGGAACTTCCACACCTCGCCTCGTATCGCGTATTTACCGTATGGGCACGACGCGAAACCTGGGTTTCGTACAAGAGAGAGCCCGCCGTTGAGCGGGCTCTGCTGGGCGTGCGAACGCGACGACCGCTAGGACGACTTCATCGGGTCGAGGTAGACGTCGTCCAGGGTGGCGGCGCCGTTGCTCGCCGTGAAGCGGAACTGCACCGACTGGGTCAGCAGCGGCAGGACACCACCGAGCATGCCGACCTCAGGCGACGGCTTCCAGCCGCCGCCAACGGTGTACGTGCCACCGTCGAGGACGCCGAGCACGCTCGACAGAAGGCCGCGATAGATGATCTGGACCTTCAGCTTGGCGCCGGCGTCGCCCTTCGCGACGAAGCGCATCTTGCCTGACAGAAGCGAGATGCACATCTGCGGGCTCGTCGCCGACGCGCCGGCCGGCAGGGACAGTGCATACCGGTCCTGTGCGCTGTGAACGTAGAACGACTCGTTTCCGGCCACGACGCGCGCCCCGCTCAAGGTCCAGCCCGATGCGCCGGCCTCGAAGCCGCCGTCCGGTGCGAAGACGTAGTTCGCGTAGTCCGACCACGGCACAAACGGCTTCGACGTGCCGGCCGGACACGCAAGCCCGAGCCCGCCCGCGGCGGGTGCCGCCCCGATCGCGAGCGCGATCGCACCGATCGCGAGTCCCACCACCCCAAGCGCTCGCACGCGCCGTACGTAAGCCCTCATCACCGCAGTCACTCCTTGGATTAGCCGCGTTTCCTTGGCTCACTGTCTCCGGATCCGGGGACCGAGCGTCCCCCGTCTGGGGGTTTAGGCGTTCGCGCGCCAACGATGCGTGTCTCCAGCATCTCGCTGCGGGAGCCGATAACGCGAGCGTGTCGACCACAGTCGCGGCTCAGTCGCTGCCCGAATCCGGCGCAGTCGCGTCGGGCGCGGATCTTGATGCGGATTCTCTGATCGAGCAGTCACGCGAGATGGCCGCGCGGCCTCTCGGGAACCGCGACCGGCTCGCGTCCCTCCTGCTCGGATCCAGTTTTGTCGCAGCGGCGCTCACGCTCACCCTCTCGGTCGACTCCGCACGCGCGACGCGGCCGTGGCTCGTCCTGCTCCTGGTGCTGTCGTACGCAGTCGCTTCGCGGATCGACTTCGAGATCGGGACGGGATCTGCGGTCCCGACGCAGCTGGTCTTCGTACCGATGCTCGTCCTCCTGCCCGTGCCCATCGTCCCGCTCTGCGTGCTCGCAGGACTGCTGGTCGGCGGTCTGCCCGAGTACCTGCGCGGCCGCGTTCCGTTCGATCGGAGCCTGCTCCGATTCGTGAACTCCTGGCACGCCGTCGGTCCCGCTCTGATCCTCGTCGCCGTTGGCGAGCCGGACCCCACACCGCGGCACCTGGCCGCCTACGGCGCAGCTCTGGGGGCACAGTTCGCCTTCGACCTGGCGAGCACGGGGCTTCGCGACCGCCTCGGACGGGGAGTTTCGCCCCTGAGCCTCGTACGCTTCATGGTTTGGATCTGGATCGTCGACTCAGCGCTGACGCCGATTGCGATCCTCGCTGCCCTCGGCTCCCGACAGGAGCCGGCGTTCGTCGTCCTCGTCCTACCGCTGATCGGCCTACTCGCGTTCTTTGCGCGCGAACGCCACGCTCGCATCGACCACGCGCTGGAGCTCAGCAACGCGTACCGCGGCACCGCCTTCCTCCTCGGCGACGTCGTCGAGGCCGATGACGCGTACACCGGCAGCCACAGTCGCGACGTCGTCGCGCTCGTCCTCGACGTCAGCGACCGCCTCCGTCTCAGTGCACGTGAGAGGCGCGACGCCGAGTTTGCAGCGCTCCTGCACGACGTAGGCAAGATCAGAATCCCAGGCGAGATCATCAACAAGCCGGGGAAGCTCACCGATGAAGAGCGCGCGGTGATCGAGACGCACACGGTCGAGGGCGAGAAGATGCTCTCCCAGGTCGGCGGCATCCTCGGGAACGTCGGGCGCATCGTGCGTTCCTGTCACGAGGACTGGGACGGCACGGGCTATCCCGACGGCCTGGTCGCCGAGGAAATCCCCCGGGTTGCACGCATCGTCCGCTGCTGCGACGCGTTCAGCGCAATGACCACGGAGCGGCCGTACCGCAAGGCGCGATCCGTGGAGGAGGCCGTGGCCGAGCTCCGGCGTTGCGCCGGGACGGATTTCGACCCCGCCGTGGTCGATGCGCTCGCCGAGGTCGTCGCAAAGCCTGCCTGAGCAAGGCAAGCTAGCGGGGTGGGAAGGGCCAGGCTCGCGGACTACCGTCGCAAGCGCGACCCCAAGAAGACGCCGGAGCCGTTCGCCGGCAAGGGACGCCGGACGAAGGAGCCGATCTTCGTCATCCAGCGCCATGACGCGAGGCGGCTGCACTACGACTTTCGGCTCGAGCGGGACGGCGCCCTGGCGAGCTGGGCGGTCCCGAAAGGCGTGCCGACGGAGCCCGGCGAGCAGCGCCTTGCCGTCCACGTCGAGGACCACCCGCTCGAGTACGCGACCTTCGAGGGCGAGATCCCGAAGGGCGAGTACGGCGCCGGAACCGTCGAGATCTGGGACTCCGGAACCTACGAGCTCCTCGAGGAGAAGCCCGACGGCGGCCTGACCGTTCGCCTTCACGGCAAGCGGCTCGAAGGGACGTGGGCGCTCGTACCGGCGCGGCTCTCCGGCGACGAGAAGAACTGGCTGATCCTGCGCAAGCGCGAGGACTCCGCCCAGCCGCGCAAGCAGCGCCGGTATGCGCCTATGCTCGCGACGTTGTCCGCCGAACTTCCGACCGGCGACGGCTGGCTGTTCGAGATCAAGTGGGACGGCTACCGCGCGGTCGCCCACGTCGTGAGCGGAGAGGCGACGCTGACTAGCAGACGCGGCAACGACCTCACGGCTCGGTTCCCCACGGTCGCGCGTGCGATCGAGCGGGCCGTCCGGACGCCGAACTGCGTTCTCGACGGCGAGGTCTGCGCGCTCGACGAGCGCGGCCGGTCGAGCTTTTCCCTGATGCAGCAGGGGAAGCCGGACACGCCGCTCGTCTACTTCGTCTTCGACGTGCTCGAGGTCGAAGGGGAGCCACTTGTTGACCGTCCGCTGACGGAACGCCGCAAGCGTCTCGACGAGCTGATCGACAAGCGGTCGAAGATCGTTCGCATCTCGGAGACCTTCGACGACGGAGAAGCGCTCCTCGAGGCGGCGCGGGAGCAAGGGCTCGAGGGCGTCATCGCCAAGCGGGCGGATTCGCGCTACCTCGAAGGGAAACGCACCCGCGACTGGCTCAAGATCAAGACGCGCTGGCGCCAGGAGTTCATCATCGCCGGGTATACGAAGGGTCAGGGACGGCGGTCGGGGACGCTCGGGTCGCTCGTCCTCGCCGTTCGCCGCGACGGAGAGCTCGAGTACGTCGGTAACTGCGGCACCGGCTTCACCGAGGCGGAGATCGACCGGCTGCTCGCCAAACTGCGCCCACTCGAGCGAGACAGGCCGCCATTCCGCACGGTCCCGAAGATGCCGAAAGTGAAGAAGGGCGACGTCGTCTGGGTCGAGCCGAAGCTCGTCTGCGAGGTCGAGTTCGCCGAGTGGACGCACGACGGCCACCTGCGGGCGCCGGCCTACCAGGGGCTGCGCGAGGACAAGGCGCCGGAGGAGGTGCGGCGCGAGGAGCCGGAGCCGGAGCCGCGCGCGACCGAGATCCGCCGCGCCAGCCGCGTCGTCAAGTTCTCGAATCTCGACAAGGTCTTCTTCCCCGAGGCCGGGGTCACGAAGGGCGACCTGCTCTCCTACTACCAGTCGGTCGGCTCAGTGGTCGTACCGCACCTAAAGAACCGGCCGTTCACGCTGAAGCGCTACCCCGACGGTCGCACGGGCGATTTCTTCTTCCAGAAGGACGCGCCGAGGGGCATGCCTGCGTGGATCCCGACGGAGTCGATCGTCGTCTCCACGCGCGAGACGCCGCGGCGGAAGCGGCGGATTGACGCGCCGCTCGTGAACGACGAGCTCGCGCTGCTCTGGATGGTGAACATGGGCTGCATCGACCTGAACACGTGGTACTCGCGAGTCGACAAGCCCGACCGGCCCGACTGGGTGCTGTTCGACCTCGATCCGTCTCCCGACGTCGGGTTCAAGGAGGTCGTCCAGGTAGCGCTGCTTGTCAAGCAGGCGCTCGACGGGCTCGGGCTCGCAAGCTTCCCGAAGACGAGCGGTGCGGACGGGTTCCACGTGCTCGTTCCGGTCGAGCGTCGCCACACCTACGAGGACACGCGGGAGTTCTGCCAGATCATTGCGAGCGCGATCGCGCGGACGCAGCGGGGCCTCGTGACGACAGAGTGGACGAAGTCGAAACGGCGCGGAGTGCTGATCGACTACAACCAGAACGGCGAGGGGAAGACCATCGCATCCGTCTACTCGGTGCGGCCGAAGGAGGGCGCCCCCGTCTCCACACCGCTGCGCTGGGACGAGGTGAAGGAGGACCTCGATCCGGCCGCGTTCACGATGGACGTCGTGCTCGGGCGCGTCGAGCGCGAGGGCGACCTGTTCGAGGGCGTGCTGAAGACGCGCCAGTCGCTCGGTGCGGCGCTCCGGGCGCTCCAGTGAGGCTCGGCGACGTCGTCCGCGAGCTCGACGAGTACTTCCGCGTCCCGAGTGTGCGGAACGACGACTGGCTGTCGCTGTTCGAGCACGTGTATCCCGAGCCGTACTGGCGCGAGTTCGTCGAGACGGCGTGGCCCGAGCGCTGCAACGGGCTGATGGTGCGCGGCGCGGATGAGATCGAGCGCGCGGCGACGTGCGTGTTCCCGAGCGACGCGATCGTCGAGCGGCTTGCACCGCAGACGCTGCTGTTCTCCGAGCATCCGCTCGACTTCGCGGACGCGCCAGGCTTCCTGCCGATGGCGCGCGAGACGTTCGAGGCGATGGGCGAGCGGGGGATCAGCTTCTACCACGCGCATGCGCCGCTCGACATGCACCCGGAGATTTCGCCGTCGCGCCTGTGCGCCGAGGGCGTCGGGCTCGAGCACCTGGAGGAGTACTTCCCGATCGCGGACGGGATCTCCGGGGGAGCTGCCATCGCCGGCGACTCGCAGCTGACGGTCGACGGCCTCGCGGATGCCTTTCGCGCCTACCTCGGACCGGAGATTAAGGTGCACGTGTTGACGCGGCCGCGGCGGGAGGCGGGGAGGGTCGCCGTCGTGGCGGGCGGCGGGGCGCAGCGCGAGATCCTCGAGGCCTCGCTCGAGCGGAACTGCCAAACGTACGTAACCGGCAATGCGGCCACCAACTGCGTGATCGAGAAGGTCCAGCGCGAGGTCGCGGAGTTCAGAGCGCTGGCCGATGAGGCCGGCGTCGCGCTCATTGACGCAATGCACTACGGAATGGAGAAGCCGCCGCAGCTCGCCATGGTGGAGTGGTTCAGGACGCGCGGACTGCCGGCGGAGTTCATTCCGGACGGGCCGAAGTAGGCTCCCTGACGAAGTCCCAGATCCGCCCGATCTCCTCGAAGCCCAGCTTGCGGTAGAGCTCCTTCGGCCAGTCCTCGTCGTCGGCGTCCAAGAAGACCAGATCGTGCCCGCCGGCTCGGGCCTCCTCTGTGGCTCGGGCGACGATAGCGCTCGCCAAGCCTCTGCCGCGGAACTCCTCCAGCGTCATGACGCTCTCGACCTGGGCGGTACGTCCGTCGGAGAAGAGCTCGCAATACGAGGCGAGCCGCCCGTCGACGCGTGCCGCGAAGTAGCGGACCGCGACGGCCCGACGGCGAAGGTGCTGTGCTGCGACGAGCTGCCGAACGGTTTCCTCATCGCTGCCGAACGGGCCCCGGCGGATCCCCTCCGCCCAGACCGGCGCGAGCTCCCCCGGGTCGACCTCCTCAACATCGGGGCCGCCCTTGGCGGCCCGGCCCGTCCCTCGTCGAGCCATCACGAGGAGGCGCTCGACGCGCCAGCCGAGCGCTCGGAAGCCCGGCTCGACCTCGGCGCCGAGCTCGTCGTCGATCGCGATCTTGCGGTGGCGGAGGCCCGCCTGCGCCGAATCGGCGTCCTCGACGAGCTCCTCGACGGTCGCGCGCGCACCGAGGTCGACGGAGAGGACGTTGAGCCACCACACGCGCGGCAGCGAGTCATGGAAATAGGCGGTTCCGAGCCGCGTGCGCCCGCGTCGCTCGGCCAAGCGCTCGACGAGCCGACGCTCGAACTCGATCACCCGGCGGAGCTCATCCATCCCGCATCGAGGTCGGGTGTCCGAGCATCCCGAGCTCGGCGATGTCGCGGCGGAAGAACAGCGCCACCGTCCAGTCGCTGACGACGCGCAGCTTTCGCGAGAACAGCGGCAGCTGGTACAGGTGGTAGGTGCGCGTCACGAACCAGCCGATGAAGCCGCGGAGCGGGACGCCGAGGACGAGCGCGATCCCCTTGTACCGGCCGAGGGTGGCGACCTGGCCGAGCTCGCGGTAGCGGTAGGCGCGCGGCGGCCCCGTCAGGTTCTTGACCAGCCGGCGGGCCTGCCGCAGGGCGTGCTGCGACGTCGGCGGGTCGGGACGGCCCGGAGCCGCTTCGTTCGGCACGTGCGCGCAGTCCCCGAGCGCCCACACGTGCTCGAGCCCGCGAACGCGCAGAGTCTCGTCGACCGGGACGCGCCCGCGCTCGTCGACGGGCAGCGCGAGCTCGGGAAGCATCGGGTTGGCGCGCACGCCGGCGGTCCACACGACTGTGCTCGTCAGGATCCGCTCGCCGTCCGAGAGCACCGCCGCGTGCGGCTCGACCGCGTCAAGCGTCGTGTTGACCCGGATGTCGACGCCGCGACCCTCGAGCTGACGCGCGGCGTACTCGCCGAGCCGGCTCGGGATCTCGGGCAGGATCTTCGGCGCCGCGTCCACCAGGACCCAGCGCTGCGGCGCGGTTCGAAGCATCCGGTAGTAGCGCAATGCGTCGCGGACGAGGTCGGAGAGCTCGGCCAGTGCCTCGACTCCCGCGTAGCCGGCGCCGACGAAGACGAAGGTCAGCTCGCGCCGGCGGTGGCCCTCGACGGTCGCCGCAGCCGCTGCCTCGAGGCGCCGCAGCACGTGGTTTCGCAGGAAGATCGCGTCTGCGAGGCTCTTGAAGCCGAGCGCGTGCTCGGCGAGCCCCGGAATCGGCAGGGTCCGGACGACGGAGCCGAGCGCGACGACCAGCCGCTCGTACCGCAGGCGGACGAGCTCTCCGTCCGCGTTTACCTGCACGTGGCGCTGCTCGGGGTCGTGCGCGACGGCGCGTCCGAGCAGGAGGTCGGCGTGCGGGCACATCAAGCGCAGGGGCACGACTACGTGGCGTGGCTCGAGCGTCCCGGACGCGGCCTCCGGGAGCATCGGCGTGTAGAGCATGTAGTTCTCCGGACTGACGATCAGCGCGCCGCGCTTGCCGAGGAGCCGCGCGACGTAGCTGCCCGCGAAGCCGCCGCCGAGGACGAGCGTGCCTCCGAGCGCCTGTCGTTCGGCCATCGGACTCTTCTACCATCGCCGCGTGCCGCGGATTCAGGTCTCGGTGATCGGGAGCGGCGCCGAGCACGTCGAGCGGGCCGAACAGGTCGGACGGCTGCTCGCTTCGCGCGGCTGCACCGTCGTGACCGGCGGGCACGGCGAGGTGATGGCGGCGGCAGCGCGCGGAGCCAAGGAGGCGGGTGGGACGACGATCGGAATCCTCCCGGGCGAAGCGCACGACGACGCGAACGAGTGGGTCGACCACGTCGTCGTCACGGGAATCGGTCACGCGCGCAACCTCGCGGTGGCTGCGTCGGGTCACGCTGTGATCGCCGTCGGCGGGTCTTGGGGCACGCTCGCGGAGATCGGCTTCGCGAGGCGGCTCGGGCGTCCCGTGGTCGTGCTCGAGCCCGGCTGGGAGCTCGAGGGCGTCGAGCGCGCCGCGTCGCCCGAGGAGGCGGTCGGCCGGGTGCTCTCGCTACTCGGTACGCAGTAGCGGCCGGGTCAGGCAGGTCGGACCGCCGTCGCCCTTGCGCGAGAGCTCGTCCCCGCCGTATGTGACGACCTCGACTCCTTCGCGCTCCATCCGGCGCCGCGTCTCGGGGTTTCCCTCGAGTGCGAGTGCCCTTCGCGGCCCGAGCGCGAGCACGTTGCAGCCCATCGTCTCGAACTCCTCGTCCGGAACGTCGACCAGGCGCACGCCTCGCTCGGTCAGCAGCTGGACCAGCCGGACGGGCATCAGCGGCGGATAGGCGACGGCGAGATCTCGATCGAGCGGGCTCAGCAGCGACAGCAGATGGAGGACCTCGCCCGGCCCGTGCAGGTACGGAAGGTCGACCGCGACGACCTCGACCTCCGGCAGCGCCGCGCGCAGTGCATCGATCCCGGCGTCGTTCGTGCGGTAGCCGTGGCCCACGACCAGGGTCTGCTCGTCGAGCCAGAACGTGTCTCCGCCTTCGGCGAGCGCCGGTGCGTCGAGGCGGGCGGCGATCGGCACGCCGGCGGTCTCGAGATCCGCTGCAATCACGTCCACCTCGACCTGCCGTGCCTCCTTGCCCGGGCGCAGGAGGATCGCGCCGCGGTCGCAGACGATGCCAGGATCGAACGCGTAAATCGCGTCGGGATCGGCGGGCACCGGCGCGCCGTGTACCACCTCGGCGCCGGCGCCGGCCAGCGGCTCGCAGAAGGCTTCGTGCTCCGCCGCGAGCCGGCCGGGATCGGGCTTCGAGCGCCAGCCGTACTCGCGCCAGCGCGCATGCGCATCCGGAGCCGGGGGCCGGACGAGGACACGCCGGAGCGGCGCGGTCATGCTCTGGCCCCCGTAGAGGCGCGGCTCGGTCAGCGTCACGATCCGATTGTCGCGACCTCGCGACGGCGCCGCTCGAGAAAGTCGCGCTCCGTCGCAGTTCCCGCCAGCTCGAGCGCCCGCGCGTACGCAGCCTCCGCCTCGTCGTTGCGGCCGAGCCGCCGCAGCAAGTCGGCGCGGGTCGAGTGGAACAGGTGGTAGCGGTCGAGCCCTTTGATCCGGTCGACGAGGTCGAGCCCCGTCTCCGGGCCCTCCGCCATCGCCACCGCAACGGCGTGGTTGAGGTCGACGACGACGGACGGCGTCATCCGCGCGAGTTCGCCGTAGAGGGCCGCGATCTGCGGCCAGTCGGTCTCGTCGGGCGAGGCGGCGCGGGCGTGCAGAGCGGCGATGGCCGCCTGGACCTGGTAGGGCCCGGGCCGGCGGAAGGACAGCGCGCGATCCAGTACGCGCAGGCCCTCGGCGATTCGGGTTCTATCCCACCTCGAGCGGTCTTGCTCCTCGAGCAGCACGAGCTCGCCGCCCGGCGCCGTGCGGGCCTCGCGTCGCGAGTCCTGCAGCAGCATCAGAGCGAGCAGGCCGAGCACCTCGGGCTCGTCCGGCATCAGCACCGCAAGCAGCTTGCCGAGCCGGATCGCCTCGTCGCAGAGCTCGCGGCGGATGTAGGCGTCGCCACTCGTCGCCGCGTAGCCCTCGTTGAATACCAGGTAGAGCACGGCGAGCACCGAGCGCAGCCGTTCCGGCAGGAGGTGGTCGGGCGGAACGCGCAGCGGGATGCCGGCGTCGCGCACCTTCCGCTTGGCGCGCACGAGCCGCTGGGCCATGGTCGGCTCCGGGACGATGAAGGCGCGGGCGATCTCGGCCGTCGTCAGGCCGCCGACCAGCCGCAGGGTGAGCGCGACGCGAGCCTCGGACGACAGGACCGGGTGGCACGCGGTGAACACCAGGCGCAGGAGATCGTCGCCGAT
>JBKOXJ010000148.1:0-4520 GCA_046724905.1 Actinomycetota bacterium
GCTCAGCGGCGAACTCGGCACTTCGTTCTTTCCAGTCCTTTCGCGACCAGCAGCGAACCTCCGTCGCCCGGCCGCCGAGATCGCCGGCCACGCTGCTCAGGAAGGGATCGATCCGGCTGCTAGCGCTGGGGCCGGCGATCCGCGGCAGCGGTCCGCCGTCGTTCGGCGGACCCGCCTCTGCGATGACCGAGAACGCCATCGAGAGCACGAGCGAGACGGCGCACATCGCGCGCCCAGTCCAAAGAGCGGCGACTCTCACGTTCGAAGACTCGGCAGCCCCTGCCGAGGACTTTAGGTGCCGACCCGGTTACGGGAGGCGTGAGGCTGGGACGACCTCCACGAGGGACAGCGGGAGCCGTCGACCACCTTCGTAGTCGGCGATGGCCCGCTCGATGTGCGTTCCACGGATCATTCGCTCGGCAGAGAGATCGGCGATCTCCGCGCGCGTGAAGTAGCGCACCTCGGGGTGTTGTGGCGAAGGTGCAAGCTCGCCGGCTGCGACGGCGGCGGCGAAGACGAAGTTCACCACGCCGAAACCTTCGCTCGTTCTGGGGCAGTGGTAGATCCCGACGAGCTGCTCGATCGTCACGGCGAGACCCGTCTCCTCGCGTGCCTCGCGAACAGCCGCCTCGATCAACGTCTCGCCGAGGTCCGGCTTTCCGGCCGGAAGGTTGTAGCGGCGCCGCGCGGACTCCTTGGCTTCGCGTACGAGCAGGTAGCGCCCGCCGTCGCTGATCAGGCTGCAACAGCCGATGATCACGCCCGCTGTCAACGAGGGGCGACGTCGGTCCGTGGCATCCCGTCCTTCTATCAGGCGTCCCGCAAACCAATCCGGCGAGGCGCACGTCGAACTGAGGGTGAGGCTTCTGCTGGCGCTGATCGCGCTCGCCGCTCCGCCGGCGCCGACGGTCAGCGGCCCGCGCCAGACGACCTCGACGCATCCTGTCTATCGGTTCCATGCGCGTGGCGCGGTCGGGTATCGCTGTGCGTTCGACACGCCGCGACTGCATCGGTGTCCCGGGCGGTACTCCCAGACGCTGACCGTCGGCTCCCACGTGCTCCGCGTGCGCGCGGTCGGCCGCCGGCATACGTTGAGCCGCGTGACGACCGTCCGCGTGCTCGTCAGCGCTCCCGTGCCGGCGCTGCCGGTCCGGCTGGCGGTTGCCGTCGGGCCGGGAGCGGGCATGCCGGCGACGTCACCCGGAAGCGTGTGGGTGCCGACGACCGGCGACGGGATGCTCGTGCGCGTGAGCAGCGGCGCGGTCATGGGCCGGACTCTCGTCGGGGTGCCGGGGAGCAGCGGCGACCTCGACACGGGGCTCGCGGTCGGGAGCAAGATCTGGACCGCGTCCGACAGGGGCGACTCGATTGCCGCCGTCGACCGCTCGACGGGCGCGGTTGCGCAAACGATCCCGGTCGACGACCGGCCGGGCGGGCTCGTCGAAGGGAACAGCGGCCTTCTCTACGCGTTCCACTTCCTGCACGGGACGATCACGCGCATCGACACGGCAACCGGAACCGCGACGCGTCTGCAGGGCCCGAACGTGTCCGCCACCGGGATCGCGTACGGCTTCGTCGGCTCCGGCTCGTTGTGGCTGCTCACGACGTCGCAGCTGCTGGAGCTCGACCCGAACACGGCCGCGGTCCGGCGCACGATCCCGGTGCAGCCGCCGTTCAGCGTCAGGCACTCGGTGATCGAGACGTGGTGGCTCGCGTACGGCGACAACGCGCTGTGGGCGACGCTTCCGAACTACGACGCGGTCATGCGCGGGGACGCGATCAGCGGCCAGGTGCAGTACTTCCGGCTCACGTACGGACGACCGTTCGGAGTCGCGATCGGCGCCGGCTCCGCGTGGGTGGCGACCGATCGCGCCGTCGTCCGCCTCGACGAGAACACCGGCGCGGTGTTGGGAACCGCGTCGCTGCCGACCGCGAACCTGAGCGGCTTCATGTCGGTCGCCTTCGGCTACGGCTCGGCGTGGGTGACCAACTACGACCGCGGAACGCTGACGGAGGTGCCGTTGCCGTCCTCGGTGTAGCGGCGCCCGAGCAGTTCCCGGAGAACGTCGTCTGGTAATGACTCACAGGTTCTTCCGCAGCGCGAGCCACGTCGTCCTGTCGTAGCCGTCGTGTCTGCGCTCGCCGGTGACCTTGTAGCCCGCCTCGCGGTAGAACGCGACGTTCCCCGGAAGGGCGATCCGAACGCCGACGGAAACGCCCATGCACCCGCGTCGGCGTGCTTCTTCCTCCGCCCACTCCATCAGGGCTCGGCCGACGCCGTGACGTTGGAGCTTCGGGTCGACTGCAACTCTCCTAACGTGAAGATCGCCGTGGGCGGCGACCCGCCAGCGCAGGCATCCGACCGGCCGGCCGTCGAGCTCGGCGATGGCTCCACCCCCGGCGGCGAGGTCGTCGATCACCTGCGACACGGATTCCCGTAGGGCGCCGGACGGGGGATCGAGGCGCCCGTAGGGTGCGAATGCAGCCTGCGTCAGCCGATGGACCTCGCCGGCCCGCTCGGGTCCGCATTGGACGATCCTGAGAAAGCCGGCCCCTGAGTGGCCGCGCGTGATCAGTGCACCCAGCCGCACATAACCCGAACCATCGTGCGATGCTCCGAGGCGAGCGAATCGGCATAAGGCGTGGCGACGAACAGGAGGCTCAGGCGACCTGCCGATGCTCGCCAAGCTTCAGCGGCTCGCCGCGCCATTCGCTCTAGGTCCGAGCTGGAGCACCGTCGACACCCGATCGCCGGAGAAGTAGCCTCGCGATATCGGTCACGATCTTCGGAAGGAGGGGTGGATGGTGAAGCTCTTTGGTGGAGTCGCGGCGGGGGTCGCGGCGCTTGTGCTTGCCGCGTCTGCGGCCGCGGCACCGCCCACGTTCTCGAACACGACATTGTTCTCGCCGTGGTCGCCGTCGGCGTTTTTCCAACCGCCGTCCGGCCTGGTCACGGCGCCGCACGCGAACCAGAGCGGAAACAGCGAGCCCGCGATCGACTTCGGCGGGCCGGGCAACGTCATGGCCGTCGACGGGCTGGGATGGCTGCCGTTCCAGGTCAACCTATGGAAGGGCCACTTCGGCGACATGCCGCCAGCCTACTTCGGCGCCATGGACACGCTGTTGCCGATCAGCGGGGCCGGCCGCCTCAACCTCGGCGACGGCGACGCCGACGTCGAGGTGACGTCGGCAGGAACGATCTTGCTTGCCGACCTCGACATCATCTTCAACGCCGCGTTGAACAACGCACAGCTGGGCGTCTCGGTTACCCGCTGTCCTGCGACGGCCACGGGGCCGGCCAGCTGCACCTCGACGCTTCTCGACCAGGCGGGTGCCGACCGCGAGTGGATCACGACGAGCGGGACGAACGCCTGGCTCTCGTACCACGACTCGGTGGCCAGCTCGTTGATCCGTGTCTGGCGCTCGACGAACGACGGCCGCACCTGGTCGCGTGTCTCCAGTCCCATCCCCGGTCAGGGCTCCGTGACGGGCGACTCGACGTTCAACAATTCGATCGGTCCGATTGTCGCGGATCCTCACACGGGCAACGTGTACCAGCCGTTTACGGCCGGCGAGGCCGGACTCCAGAAGGGGACGAGCTCCGACTTCAACAACGTGTATGTCTCACGCTCGACGGACGGCGGGCTGACGTGGACTTCGCATCTCGTCTACCACGCGCCGCTGTTCACGGATCTCGCGAACTTCTGGCCCGCGCTCGGTGCCGACCCGTCGACGGGCACCCTGTATGTCGCATGGACCGATCGCCACGGCGTCTGGGTCTCGTCCTCAACGGATGCGGGCGACAAGTGGACGATGCCGCTCAAGGTCTCCGCGGCAAGGACAACCGTCATGCCATGGGTGGCCGCCCTGAACGGAAAGGTGGACGTCGTGTACTACGGTTCATCGGCGGCCTCCACGGACGACCCGACAGCCGTTTGGAACACGTACGACTCGCAGCTGAAAGGCGGCGTGTGGTCGACTGGTGTGGTGAGCAACACACCGAATCGCGTCGGCCGCGTCTGCCTGCAGGGTTCCGCCTGTACGGCCGATCGCGAGTTGCTGGATCTCTTCGAGGTGGCGCAGGATCCTGCCACCGGGAAGGCGGCCGTCATCTACACCGATACGACGATCGACACCTGGACGTACCAGGGCTTGACGCATCAACTGCCGGAGATCGTGCTCGCCTACGAGGAGTAACGACTCAAGCGGGGGCCCGTCCGGCGGACCGGGCCCCCGCTAGCGTCTTCTGGCCCGCCGTCGCGACCGATCAGTCCCCCAAGAGGACGACGCCGCACCCCTGCCCGTCCCTCCGTGTAGCGAACATGAAGCCGCGAGGGAGTCCTGATAGGGCCCCGCGGGGGGCGGCGAGGAACACAGCCGCGCAGTTCCACCACAGTACGGGTCAGTGCCCCCGGCAAGAATCGAACTTGCGCACGCGGTTTAGGAAACCGCTGCTCTATCCACTGAGCTACGGGGGCGCGCCCGGCCACGATAGCCGAGGTCGGCGCACGCGAGGGTCG
>JBKOXJ010000054.1:0-6205 GCA_046724905.1 Actinomycetota bacterium
ACAGGGTCAAGCTCGCGTCGAACGCGTTCCTGATGACTCGGATCAGCTTCATCAACGAGATCGCGAACGTCTGCGAGGCAACCGGGGCGGACGTGGAGCAGGTCGCGCTGGGAATGGGCCTCGACCGGCGCATCGGCTCGAGCTACTTGCGCGCGGGGATCGGGTTCGGCGGATCGTGTTTCCCGAAGGACATTTCGTTCCTGAAGCTGCTCGCCGGCAACAGCGGCTACCACTTCCAGCTCCTGAGCGCCGTGATCGAGGTAAACGAGCTGCAAAAGCGGCGGCTCGTGCAGAAGCTGCAGAAGCACCTCGGCTCGCTGCGCGGCAAGACGGTGGCGCTCCTCGGGCTCGCGTTCAAGCCGAACACCGACGACCTGCGCGAGGCGCCGAGCATCGTGATCGCCTCGCGCCTCCTGGCCGAGGGCGCCGACGTGCGCGCCTGGGACCCGATCGTCGACGCGTCCGCGCTGAAGAGCGTGACCGTTTGCGAGAGTGTGCTCGACGCGGTCACGGACGCCGACGCGGCGGTGATCGTGACCGAGTGGGGGCAGCTCGCCGACCTCGCTTCACCGGAGATCCGGGCCGTAATGCGCACGCCGCTGATCGTCGACGGCCGGAACGTGCTCGATCCCGAGCAGGCGCGCGCTTCGGGGTTCGCCTACGAAAGCGTCGGGCGGCCTACCTCGCCGCTCGAGACGCTGCCCGAGACGGAGGAGCCCGAGCGCGAGCTCACTCCCTAGTGCCCCTTTCAGCAATACATGCCGGCTTCTGGCCCGCGATCACACGGCGCCAGAGCACGCCCTCCTCCTCACCAAGGCGATCCAGCCTTGGTTCGTCGGAGTGCGCACTCTGGCTTGGTGCTCGCGACCCAGAAGGGCGGCAGCATTACTGAAAGGGGCACCAGTGGAAGCGATCATCCTGGCGGGCGGAAAGGGGGAGCGGCTCGGCGACGCTGCAGCCGGGTTGCCCAAGGCGCTCGTGCGCGTCGCGGGCCGGCCGATCGCCGAGTACCAGATCGCGTCGCTCGCCGACGCCGGCGTCGAGCGGGTGCTGATCAGCTGCGCACTGGGCACGGAGGAGCTCTTCGAGGACGCGCTCGGTGCGCTCGGCGTCGAGATCGTGACGGTTCCCGAGCCCGAGCCGCTCGGGCGCGGCGGCGCCCTCCGGCTCGCGGCGTCGCGACGCGAGGAGACCGGCCCCCTCTACGCGCTGAACGGCGACGAGTTGCTCGACGCGGATCTCCACGCTCTCCTCGCGAGGCATCGACAGCGCGGCGCGGCCGCGACGGTCACCGTCACGCGGCTCCGGTCGGCCTTCGGCGTCGTCGAGCTCGACCAGGACGACGTCGTCAAGGCGTTTCGCGAGGCGCCGCAGCTGCCCTACTGGGTCAGCGTCGGCCTCTACGTGCTCGACGACGAGGCGATCGAGCGGCTGCCGGAGCGCGGCGACCACGAGCAGACCACGTTTCCGGAGCTTGCCGCCGAGCGCCGCCTGGCCGCCTTTCGCCACGAAGGCTTCTGGATCACCGTCAACACGCCGAAGGACCTGCGGCTCGCCGAAGAGTTCTACGAGACGCACCCCGAGCTCCAGCCGGCGCCTCGCTGAGCACCGACAGCCGGCGAGGAATAGGGTCGGCGTAGTGGCCGACATCTCGCCCAACCTGCGCGGCATCCAGCCGTTCACCTTCGAGCCCCGGCGCGTCGAGAAGCCGTGGGGCTACGAGCTGATCTGGGCCGAGACCGAGCGGTACGTCGGGAAGATCCTGTTCGTTCGTGCAGAACAGTCGCTCTCGCTGCAGTTCCACAACGTCAAGGACGAGTCGTGGTACGTCCAGTCGGGGCGGGCCGAGCTCGAGCTCGCCGAGCCGGGCGTGAAGATCACGGAGACCGAGATCGTCGGGCCGGGCGAGGCGTTCCGCATCCGGCCCGGCACCGTCCACCGGATCCGGGCCCTCGAGGACACGACAGTCTTCGAGGTCTCCACGCCGCACCTGAAGGACGTCGTAAGGCTCGAGGATGCGTACGGACGGGAGGGAACGAGCGAACCTTAACACGATTGTGTTAAGGTTCGCGCCATGGACGGCATCACGGTCGGAGCGGCCGCCGCCCGGACCGGGTGGTCGCCGCGGATGCTCCGCTACCTCGAGCGCCTCGAGCTTGTGCGCCCGACGAGAACGCCGTCCGGCTACCGCCTCTACGGGCTCCGCGAGCTGAACCAGCTGCGCTCGCTCGGAGCACTCAGGGAGCGGTTCGGCATCGACATCAGCGACGTCGCCTTTGCCGCTCGACTCCGGCGGGAGCCGCAGCTGCGGGCGAGCGTCGACGCGTGGCTTGCCGGCTCCGAGCCCGCCGCCGCGTGGGTCGAGTGGGAGCAGCGGAAGCACGAACGGCTCCTGGCGGCCTGATCTCTAGACTGGCCCGACGACACGGAAGGGAACGATGGCGACCACGAAACGATTCGACGTGAAGGACCTGGCGCTCGCCGCTGAGGGCGTGCGCAGGATCGAGTGGGCCGACCGGCAGATGCCGGTGCTCGCGGCGATCCGCGAGCGGTTCGAGGGCGAGCAGCCGCTGTCCGGCTACCGCATCTCGGCCTGCCTGCACGTGACGACCGAGACGGCTAATCTCGCCCGCGCGCTCAAGGCCGGCGGCGCCGATGTCGTCCTTTGCGCCTCGAACCCGCTCTCGACCCAGGACGACGTCGCGGCGGCGCTCGTGGAGGAGTACGACGTCTCCGTGTTCGCCATCAAGGGCGAGGACAACGACACGTACTACCAGCACATCGAGGCCGCGGTCGACCACAAGCCGCACCTGACGATGGACGACGGCGCCGACGTGATCGGCGTCCTCCACTCGCACCGCCGCGAGCAGCTCGGGGACGTGATCGCCGGCACCGAGGAGACGACGACCGGCGTGATCCGCCTCCGCGCACTCGAGCGCGACGGGGCGCTCGGCTTCCCGGTGATCGCGGTCAACGAGGCGAACACCAAGCACCTGTTCGACAACCGCTACGGCACGGGCCAGTCGACGATCGACGGGATCGTGCGGGCCACGAATGTCCTGCTCGCGGGGCGGCGCTTCGTCGTCTGCGGCTACGGTTGGGTCGGTCGGGGCGTCGCGCTGAGGGCACGCGGAATGGGCGCGCACGTGATCGTGACCGAGGTCGATCCGCTGCGCGCGCTCGAGGCGGTGATGGACGGCTACGAGGTGCTGCCGATGGAGAAAGCCGCTGAGATCGGCGACATCTTCTGCACGGCGACCGGCGACAAGTCCGTGATCCGGCGGGAGCACATGGAGCGGATGAAGGACGGCGCGATCCTCGCCAACACCGGCCACTTCAACGTCGAGATCGAGATCCCGGCGCTCCGGTCGCTCGCGGAGGAGAACCGAGAAGCACGGCAGTTCGTCGAGGAGTTCAAGCTCGCCGACGGCCGCCGGCTCTACCTGATCGCCGACGGACGGCTCGTGAACCTCTCGGCCGCCGAGGGTCATCCGGCCCAGGTGATGGACATGTCGTTCGCGAACCAGGCCCTCTCGGCCGAGTTCGCGGTGCAGAACGCCGCGAAGCTCGAGCGGAAGGTCTACGAGGTGCCGCGCGAGATCGACGACGAGATTGCACGCCTGAAGCTGGAGACGATGGGGATCGCGATCGATACGCTCACGGAGGAACAGGCCAGGTACCTGGCCTCGTGGGACGAAGGCACCTAGCGCGGTGAAGATCGTCGTGCTCGCGGCGGGCTACGCCACCCGCCTCTACCCGCTCACCCTCGACAGGCCGAAGGGATTGCTGCCGATCGCCGGGAAGCCGATGGTCGAGCACGTATTTGAACGGCTGGCGGGGACGAGGGGTCTCGACGGCGCCTATCTCGTCACAAACGCGAAGTTCGCTGCGCAGTTCAGTGAGTGGGCGACGGCCTACGAGGGACTGCGCCCAGACGTCGTCGACGACGGCACCATCGACGACGCGGGCAGGCTCGGCGCGATCGGCGATCTCGGCTTCGTGATCGAGCAATGCAGGATCGATGACGACGTCATCGCGGTCGCAGGTGACAACCTCTTCAGCGCCGACCTCTCCGACTTCGGTGCCTTCGGCAGCGAGCGGAGTGCGCCGGTGATCGCGGTGTACGACGTCGGCGATCTCGACGTCATCCGCGGCTACAGCTCGATCGAAATGGACGCCAACAATCGGATCGTCAGCCTCGAGGAGAAGCCGGCGGAGCCGCGCACCACCCTCGCGGGCATTGCGCTCTACTTCTACCCGCGGGAGTCGCTGCCGCTTGTTCGGCGCTACCTCGACGACGGCAACAACCCGGACCAGCCCGGCAGGCTTGTGGAGTGGCTCTATCCCCGCACGGCGGTGTACGGCTGGCGCGTACCCGGCCTCTGGTTCGACATCGGCTCCAAAGAGACGCTTGAAGAGGCGGACCGCATGTTCACCGACCGCGTCGGCCGCCAGGAGTGATGGGTTTGTCGGGTGGCCCTGTGCTGAAGCCTGAGGACGGCTTCTAGCCGGCCGACTGAACGACCGCTGTCGCGTCGGAGCCGGCGTTGGTGGTGCCGCCGGCGTTGGAGGCGGTGACGGTGACCCGGATCGTGGCGCCGACGTCGGCTGCGGTGAGGGTGTGGCTGGTGCCGGTCTCGCCGCTGATGTCGCTGCAGTTGGCGCCGGCGTTGTTGCAGCGGCGCCACTGGTAGGCGTAGCTGATCGGCTGCGTGCCGCTCCAGGTGCCGGGGTCGGCGGTCAGCGTCTGTCCCTCCTGCGCGGTCCCGGAGATCGTCGGCGGGGCGGTGTTGCTCGGCGCCCCCGGCGCCGGCGCGACGACCGCCGTCGCGTCGGAGCTGGCGTTGGTGGTGCCGCCGGCGTTGGAGGCGGTGACCGTGACCCGGATCGTGGCGCCGACGTCGGCTGCGGTGAGGGTGTGGCTGGTGCCGGTCTCGCCGCTGATGTCGCTGCAGTTGGCGCCGGCGTTGTCGCAGCGGCGCCACTGGTAGGCGTAGCTGATCGGCTGCGTGCCGCTCCAGGTGCCGGGGTCGGCGGTCAGCGTCTGTCCCTCCTGCGCGGTCCCGGAGATCGTCGGCAGGGCGGTGTTGGCCGGAGGCACGGTGACGACGATGTCGTCGAACGCGACGTCGAAGCTGCGGCCACCGGTGTTGTCACTGAGCTCTACGCGCCCGATGGGCGTCGTTCCGAGCGACTCCGTCTTCGTAAGCGCGCTCACGCTGCTGCCGTCCAGCCAGACTCCGACTGAGCCGGTGGTCCCGTTTATGAGCACGCGCACGAGCAGCGTGTGCCAGTCGCCCCGGCTCGGGACGAGGGAGCTCGTCGCCGCGACGCCGGCGATGTCGTTGCGGTACGCGAGCTTGCCTGCGCTATCCAGGTAGACCTTCACGATCGAGGTACCGGTATCCGTCCTGACGCGCTGCAAGATGAGGGAGTTCGCGCCTTGCGTCGCGACCTTGAATCGGAGCTGGTACGAAAGCTCGGTTTGGGTCTGGGCAAGCTGGCGGTAGGCATACGCCGCCGCCGAACTCGTCGAGGCTCGCGCCGCCCACGATCCGGAAGCGACCTCTTGCTGCTGCGCGACGACGCCGCTCGCCACGGTCCATTGGGACAGGTCACCGCTCTCGAAGCCATCACGGAACACGGCGGGCGGCGGCGTCGTGGCCGCCGCGGCGTTGCTGCGGGATGAGCGATTGCCTGCGGCGTCCGAGGCATCGACTTCGTACGTGTAGCTAGCGGAGGGGGAGACGCTCGTGTCGCGGTACGTCGTCGTCGTGCCCCCGACCGTCGTGAGCAGGTTGCCGTCGCGATAGATCGTGTAAGCCGTGACAGCGGTGTCATCGCTCGACGCGCCCCAGGAGAGATCGACGCGGTCGAATGAGACCGGCGTCGCGGCGAGCGCGCTTGGGGTTGTTGGCGGAGTCGTGTCCCCAGCCGGCGTCGTCGCGGTTGCAGTCGCGCTCGCCGCCGAGCGGTTCCCGGCGGCATCGATGGCACGCACCGAGTACTGGTACGAGCTCGCGGGCGCGACGGTGGTGTCCGCGTATGTGGTGACCGCTCCAACGGTTGTGAGCAGCGAGGCGTTGCGGTAGATCTCATACCCGGTTACGCCGAGGTCGTCGGTGGCAGCGTTCCAGGCGAGGTCGACCTCGTGTGGCGACGCCGCTGTCGCGGTCAGCCCGCTGGGCGCCGACGGAGGCGTCGA
>JBKOXJ010000078.1:0-5340 GCA_046724905.1 Actinomycetota bacterium
CGCCCAGCTCGCCCGCGAGTCGATGGAGGTGCCCGGCCCCGACTGCGACCGGCTCGGCGAGATCGCGCGCGAGCACGAGGTCTGGCTCGTCACAGGGGTCAGCGAGCGCGATCCGGAGCGGCCCGGGACGCTCTACAACGCACTGCTCTACCACGGCCCCGACGGCCAGCTCGCGCTCCACCACCGCAAGCTCGTCCCGACCAACCACGAGCGCCTCGTCTGGGGTCAGGGCGACGGCGGCGGCCTGCGCGCGCTGGAGACCGATATCGGCCGCATCGGCGGGCTGATCTGCTGGGAGAACTACATGCCGCTCGCCCGGTTCGCGCTGTACGAGTCCGGCATGGAGATCTACATCGCCTCGACCGCGGACGACGGCGACGCATGGCAGGCGACCCTCGTGCACCTGGCCCGCGAATCGCGCTGTTTCGTCGTCGCGCCGTCGCACTTGCAGCGCGCCTCGTCGTATCCGGACGACTTCCCGCTGGCCGACCTGCTCGAAGGAGTCGACGTCGTCGGTCGCGGCGGCAGCGCGATCCTCGCTCCCGACGGCTCCTACCTTGCGGGCCCCGCCTACGGCGAGGAAGCGATCCTCTACGCCGACCTCGACCCCGCGCGTCTCCACGAAGAGCGGCAGCGCTTCGACGCCGCCGGCCACTACCACCGGCCGGACGTCTTCCAGCTCACCGTCCGCTAGCTAGGCAACCCAGCGCCAGGTCACGAACTCGAGCGCCAGCAACACGCCCAGCGCGAGGCTGAGCACGAGCCAGACCGCGAGCACGACGCGGCTCCGCGCGAGCAGCGATCCGAGCACGATGAAGAGCGGCAGCGCCGCGAGTAGGTAGCGCGGCAGCGACACTAGCGGCAGCCCCGGCGCCGGCAGCGAGACGGGCGCGAGCGCGATCGGGATCGAGTAGAGCGCGAGCCCCCTCGGCAGCGTGAAGATCCCGACCGCGAGCATGCCGAGCAGCACGGCCGCACACACGAGGTTGACCGTGTTGGAGAGCAGGAACGGCGGGTTGAGCGAGCTCGTCGCGAACACGCGGTCCCAGTGCACGAGGTACGCGAGCCCGTCCCCGCCGTGTGCCCAGCCCTGGTGCAGCGTCGAGACCGGGTCGTGGAACTTCCGGCCCCACGACTTCTCGTAGACCGTGTTGAAGAGCAGCGGCTGCCGCGCCACGCGCCAGAGGTAGAAGGAGTACGTCGCCAGGCCGATCACCGGCGCGGCGACGCCGAGCAGGCTCTCCCAGCGAAGCCCGCGCCGCCGCCGCAGCCACTCGTATGCGAGCGGGATCACGAGCGCAACTCCCAGGCTGCGCGTCACGGCCGCGAAGTACGCGAAGGCGCCGGCCGCGAGGAAGTCACCGCGCACGTACAGGGCCCACAGGCAGCCGCCGCTGAGCGCGAGGAAGAGCGCCTCGCTGTAGTCGGCGACGAGGTAGAACGCGGTCGGGAAGAGCGCGAGCGCAACCGTGGCAACACGAGCGACCCGGTCGTCCCGCAGGTGGGCCGCGAGCCCGTGGAAGAAGAAAAGCGCGGCCAGGGTCGCCGCCACCGAGATCGCGACGCCAGCGAGCGCCGGGCCCGGTCCGAGCACGCCCGCCGCGTGGATCAGCAACGGATAGAACGGGAAGAAGGCCGTCGCCTCGGCGGAGCGGTAGCCGTGCTCGGCGATGTAAGTGAAGTAGGCGCCGTCCCAGTGCGCCCAGTAGTTCAGGGTGCCAGGCGGCTCCCGGTTCGAGACGACGACGTCGGCGCGATCGAGCATCGCGTGCGCAAGGGCGCCGACGGCGAGCCAGAAGCCGCAGGACGCTCCCCACACGACGAGCACGAAGTGCCTCCTGGCGGCGCCAACCACAAGAGAACCTTGTCAGCCGCGTCGGCAGCACCTACGCTCGGCGGCGACAGCTGCGGCGCTTCGAGGGACCGGAGGACTCCGATGGAAACCGTTGCCACGCCGAAAGCGCGCAGTCGTGTCATGAAGCGCAGCCGTGCTGCCGAGAGGATGAAACCCCCGCCGTCGTTCGCGGAAGTCGTCTGGGCCCACTTCCAGCGGGAGAAGGCGCTTCGTCACGAGAAGCCGCTCGAGCGCCCCTACGAAGGGCCAGAGCAGGAGCTGTACGACCGGCTCAAGCGCCGCTTCGAAGCGGCGGACGGCGAGATGATCGACGCCTACTGGTGCTCGCGCGTCGCGTCCGGTGTGGCCTTGACGACGAAGACCGAGACCAAAGACGCGCTCAATCCCTGGAAGCACGGCACGCGCATCAAGATCCATCGCGTGAGCGACTGGGCGACGAAGGACGCGCCCGAGTTCGCCGGGATGCTCCACGAGTGCGACACGCTCGCCGCGCGCGCCCGCGAGGTCCTGCCGAAGACGCCGCTCCGGGTGATGATGCAGTGGATCTTCTCGGTCGTCGCGTACCTGCTCGGCGTCGTCGACAACGACCAGAAGCCGAACGAGCAGGAGACGCGGCGCGTGCTGACCGCCTACCGCGTCGAGTTCGAGCGGATGCAGGAGTACTACGAGAACGCCGGCATGCGGACGGCGCAGATCACATACGTCCAGGGGATGGTGATGGGGCTCGGCGTCGTCACAGCCATCGCGTTCGTCGGCACGTTGTTCGGGCTCGACCTCCACGGCGTGCTGTTCGCGTGCTTTGCGGCCGGTGCCGCGGGCGCCTTCGTCAGCGTTCTCTCGCGCATGGCGACCGGAGGCTTCCGCGTCGACTACGAGGTCGGTCGCCCGCCGGTGCTCAACCTCGGGTCCTTCCGGCCGCTGATCGGAGCGACGTTCGGGGTGATCGCGTATCTCGCGCTGAAGAGCAAGCTGCTGATGATCAAGCCGCCGGACGAGACGTACGCGATGGAGTTCTACGTCGTCTGGGCGTTCCTCGCCGGCTTCAGCGAGCGCCTGTTCCAGGACATGCTCGGGAAGATCCTCCCCGCGGTCAAAGAGAGCGGTCGCGCCGAGAAGGAGCCGGAGCAGCCGGGGCTCCCGGGCGCGACGATCAAGCGGCCTGAATAGCTAGCGGGCTCTCGCCGCTCGTCGCAGGACGCGCTCGTCGCCGATGCGGCGCGTGATCCCGTCGGCGTCGAAGCGCTCGAGCAGCAGCTGTGCGGGGCGGCGCGAGATGCCGAGGAGGTCGCGGAAGCGTGCGAGCGTGATCCGCCCGGCCTGTTCGCACTCCGCGACGAGCGCGCGCTTGGCCTGCTCGTACGCGTCGGCGCCGACCGCGAGGCCGTCCCCGAGGCGAACGAGCGATCCCTGCGACTCGAGATACGCGGCGAGCCGGCGGTCGTCCACGCGGATCGGATTCGGCCCGGCTTCGGCCAGCGCGCGCTCGAGCTCGCGGGCCGCCTCCTCCTGAGCGCCGAGCGCCGGAGCCGATCCGGGCAGATAGAGCTTCGCGCCGCGGCGCTCGAGCTGGAGCAGCGGCGCGACGGCGCCGGCCCACGGCTCGTTCGGGAGCAGCTCCGCCGCGGTCAGGCCGGGGTCGAGCGGCTCGCGGCGTGCGCGGTCTTCCAGGCGCTCCCGCGCACGGGCCCTGAGCTCATCCAGCCACTCCGGCGCGAAGTACCAGTCACCCGCCTGGCCGACCGCGGTGAGACCGGCCGCGAGCTCAGCCGGCTGGAGCAGCCCGCGTCCCTGGAGCTCTGCGCCCGTGACGGGCTCGCGGACGGTCGCGCGCACGATCGATTCCGGGTCTCCCCGCTCGAGCAGCTCGAGCCGGTCGGAATCGAGTCCACGCGGGGGCGCGGGATCGAGCACGACGCCTCCGCCGAGCGTCGTCCGCCGCCTGAGGACGACGCGGTCGCCGCGCGCGGCGACGACCGGCTCGGAGAGCCGCAGCTGCGCGTACCGGCTGGACCGGACGAGCCGAGCGAAGACCTCTGCGGTCCCGTGGTGGACGTGCAGCCAGGTGCCGTCGGCGATCGGCTCGAGCTCGTCGAGCACGACGTCGAGCCGGTAGCTCGTCGGGTACGCGGCCGGCTCGACGAGTGCGTCGCCCCGGCGCAGGGCAGCCCGCTCGACGCCGGGGAGCGCGACGGCGACCCGCTGGCCGGCCTCGGCGCGCTCGACGTCGCGGTCGTGGACCTGGACACTGCGGACTCGAACGTCCACACCGGCCGGCTCGGCCCGCAGCTCGTCACCCTCGCCGACGGACCCCGACCAGAGCGTCCCGGTCGCGACCGTCCCGATCCCGCGCAGCGTGAAGACGCGATCGACGTAGAGGCGAGCCGGGCCGACTTTGTGGCTGTCAGCCACTTGCTCGGCCGCCTTGGCCAGCGCGGCGCGCAGCTCGTCGAGACCCTCGCCCGTCTTGGCGCTGACAGCGACCACGGGGGCTCCTGGCACGAGCTCCCGCGCCTCGTCGAGAGCAAGCTCGAGCGTCTCGGCGTCTACCGCATCCGCCTTCGTCACGGCCACGACGCCGTGTTCGATCCCGAGCAGCCTGAGGATCGCAAGATGCTCGTGCGTCTGTGGCCGCGCGCCCTCGCCGGCGTCGATCACGAGCAGGAAGAAGTCGATGCCGGTCGCGCCGGCGACCATCGTGCGCACGAACCGCTCGTGGCCCGGGACGTCGACGAGCGAGAGCTGCGTGCCGTCGGGGAGCTCGAGCGGCGCGTAGCCGAGCTCGATCGAGATCCCGCGGGCCTTCTCCTCAGGGAGCCGATCGGTGTCCTTTCCCGTCAGTGCCCGCACGAGCCACGTTTTGCCGTGGTCGATGTGCCCGGCGGTCCCGATCGTCAGCGGCATGACGCTAAGGCGACGCTTGCGGCGCCGACCATCAGGACGTGCGTGCTTGGCCCGCGCGTCCGTTTGAACCGACCGGTCGACCCGCTCGAAGTCATCAGCAACACCTCTAAGCATGACCTCAGGCGGCCAGCTCGAGGCGCGGGAAGAGCCGGCGCGCGGCCGCCGGATCGACCGAGCGTACGGCGTGGACGATTCGCTCAGCCGCCCGCGGCAGGAACGGCTGCAGCTCGCGGGCGAGCGTTTCGCAGGCTGCGACGAGCGCCGAGACGGCCGCGTCGCGCTCGGGCCCCTCGAGCTCCCATGGCCGCGTCCGCTCGACGAAGCGGTTCGCCTCGACCACGGCCTCCCAGAGCGCTCCCGTAGCGGCGCGGAAGTCGAACCTCGCGAGAGCTGCGTCGATCTTGCCGGCCAGGTCGTCGAGCCGAAGCTCGGAAGCGTCGACCCGCCGCCACCCGCCGCGTGCCGCGAGCGCCACGGTCCGGCTCACCAGATTCCCGAGCCCGTTCGCGAGCTCGGTGTTTGCGAGGCCGGCGACGAGCTCCTCGCGGAAGTCCGTGTCGCCGCTGCGCGGAACGGCGCGAAGC
>JBKOXJ010000075.1:0-6740 GCA_046724905.1 Actinomycetota bacterium
GGGTCGAGGTCGAGCTGGAAACCGTCGACCGTTGGGACGAACCCGCTCAGCCCGATCAGGGCGGCAGGAAGAGGCCGGCCCCGGCCGAGACCGAGTGCGTACGCCATCACCGCGCCCTGCGAGAAGCCTCCGAGCACCCGCCGCTCGGGCGGAATGTCGAGCGAGTCGAGCCAGGCGGACGTGCGCTCGTACGTCGGCAGGAACGTCGACGGATCCGGGTAGCCGATCTCACGCACCGCATACCAGTGCGCGCCGCCCGGCGGAAGCGAGAGAGGCCCGCGCGGGGTGATGCCCAGCAGCCGCCGCTCCGGGTCGAGCAGGTCGAGCAGCGGGAATAGGTCGTGCTCGTCGGCGCCGCGGCCGTGGAAGAGCACGAGTGCGCCGTCGGGCGTGCCCGCGGCCTCGCGAAACCGCGCTTCCACTACCGCCGGCTCTTCAGGGCCCGTTCGATCTGACGCTGAGCGTCGCGGCGCGCAATGTCGCGGCGCTTGTCGTGCAGCTCCTTGCCGCGTGCGAGTGCGAGCTCGACCTTCGCGCGGCCGTCCTTGAAATAGAGCTTCGTCGGCACGACGGTGAACCCGCGCTCGGCGATCTTGCCGCGGAGCTGGTCGATCTCCCTCCGGTGCAGCAGCAGCTTGCGGTCGCGGTCGGGCTCGTGGCCGAACGTTGCTCCCTGCTCGTACGGGGCGATATGGGCACCGACGAGCCAGGCCTCGCCGTCACGGAGATCCGCGAACGCCCGCTGGAGGCTGGCCCCGCCCTCCCGAAGCGACTTCACCTCGGTCCCGGTCAGGACGAGCCCGGCCTCGTAGCGGTCGAGCAGGTGGTACTCGTGCCGCGCCCGCCTGTTCTCCGCGATCAGCTTTTCGCCGGCCCTCGCCATGCCTCGATTGTAGGAGCGGCCCTACCGCTCGGGGTCAGCGGCCAGCTCGGCCTCGCGGCGCTGTTGCGCCCGGCGCTCGTACTCCGCCTTCAGCTCGTCGAAGCGCCGCCAGTCCCAGTCGGTCGTGTTCTTGCCGAGAGAGCGGTCGAGGAGTTCCAGATGGTGATGCCAGCCTGCTCCGAAGCCCGCGATATCGGCCTTGTCGTCGAGCGAGTGCCGGAGCGTAAGCCTGGTCCCGGCGCCGTCCGGCTCGAGCTCGAAGCGGACCACCGACCGGCCGGCGCTCTCCTGCCATGTGTACTCGAGCACCCGCTCTGCGACGAGCTCGAGGATCTCGCCGTGCATGACATCCTCGGTGTCGTCGAAGCGGAGCTCGATCTCGCCGCCGACGCGGGGGTCGACCGTCGCGGGCGCCAGCCAGGCCCGAAGTTCGTCGGGGTCGATCAGCGCCCGCCAGACGTCGGCCGGCGTTGCCGCGAGGCGGCGCTCGAGCCACAGCGTTCGCCCTTCGATCGTTCCGAGCTCACCGTTCATCGCCGTCCTTTCTCTCGAGGTGCTCTTCGAGCGCGTCGAGGCGCTGCGTCCAGAAGCGGCGGTGGCGTGCGAGCCACTGTTCCGCCTCCCGGAGGGCGCCCGGCTCGAGCCGGTAGACGCGTTGCTGCCGCTCGCTGCGGGCTTCGACGACACCGGCCTCGCGCAAAACCCGCAGGTGACGGGAGATCGCAGGTCGGCTGACGGGAAACGCGGCAGCGACCTCGCCGGCAGTTCGGTCGCGCCGTGCGAGCAACTCGACGATGTGCCGGCGCGTCGGATCTCCCAGCGCTTCGAAGACTTCCACTGAGCGCAGTGTAACTCGTCCGTTACGTAACAATCAAGTTACACACGTGGTGCGAGCGAGAGCTCGACCTTGCCCTGCGGCTTGTCGATCTTCTCGACCCGGACGGGGATCGGGTCGCCGAGCCGATAGACCCCGCCGCGGCGGCGGCCTGCCAGCGCCGTTCCGTGCGCGTTCAGCTCGAAGTAATCGCCCGGCAGGCGCCGCGCCGGCAGGAAACCCTCGAACACGTCGCCGAAGCGGGCGAAGAGGCCCGAGCCGATCACGCTCGTGATCTCGCCGTCGAACGGCTCCTCCCAGCCGCGCTCGAACAGGACGGTGTCGAGCATCCAGGCAAGACAGATGTCGTCGGCGAGGTACTCGACCTCGGCGGCCGCGCGCTCGCCGACGGAAGCGTGCTCGGCGACGTCCTCGAGGTCGCCGGGCGCGAGCCCGTTGCCGGCGCCGAGCTCGCGCAGCAGCGCGCGGTGGCAAACGAGGTCGGGGTAACGACGGATCGGCGACGTGAAGTGGCAGTAGGCCCCGCTCGCGAGCCCAGAGTGCCCGAGGTTGCGCGTGTCGTAGCGCGCCTGCTTGAGCGAGCGCAGGACGAGCGCCGGGAAGGCCTCGGCTCCGCGCCCTGAGCGCATGACGTAATCGGTCACGCGCTCGCTCGTCTCGGCGGCGATCCGTTCCGCCTCTGCCGGCGACAGCCGCTCGGCCTCGGGCGCCGGCGGGGTCGGGACGCCGAGGTCGGCGAGCTTGGCGAGAAGCAGGTTGACCGCCTGAGGGTCGGGCTGCTCGTGCACGCGATAGACCGCTTCGCGGCGGCGCGAAGACAGCAGCCTGGCCACCGCCTCGTTCGCCAGGATCATCAGCTCCTCGACGAGCATGTGTGCGTGCGACTCGGCCTCGAGCCAGGCGCGTTCGATCCCGCCGAAGCCGTCGAATGCGAACGTGACTTCCCGCGACTCGATGCGGAGGGCGCCGCGCGCGAACCGCCGTCGCCGCAGCTCGGTTGCGAGCCGCTCGGCCAGGAGCAGAGCGCCGCCGAGCTCTTCGCCCGCGTTCTCGCCGCCGGCCAGGATCGCCTCGGCGCGACCGTACGTGAGCCGCTCGCGGCTCCGGATCACCGACCGGTAGAACGCCGGCTCGCCGGCGTCCAGCGCTGCGTCGAACGGCACCTCGACGGTCAGGCAGAGGCGGTCCTGGTGCGGACGGAGCGAGCACGCGTCGTCGGAGAGCTCCGGCGGCAGCATCGGAGCGACCCGGCCGGGCACGTAGACGGAGAGCGCCCGGTCGGCGGCGCCGCGGTCGAGCGGCGAGCCGGCAGGGACGAAGAGGGAGACGTCCGCGATGTGGACCCACGCCCGCAGGCCGTCGCCCTCGCGCCGGATCGAGATCGCGTCGTCGAAGTCCTTTGCG
The DNA here is from genome assembly GCA_046724905.1 of Actinomycetota bacterium. Classification (GTDB taxonomy): domain Bacteria; phylum Actinomycetota; class Thermoleophilia; order Gaiellales; family Gaiellaceae; genus JBKOXJ01. Next base: position 3,123 of record JBKOXJ010000075.1, read on the forward strand.
GTTTCGGGGTCGATCGTGAAGGCGAGCTGGTCACGCAGGTCGACGCGGCCCGACAGATCCGGCGTTGGGAGCGTGAAGGGCTCGAACTCGCCGCGCAGCCCCTCCTCCTCGAGCAGGCCTTCGAGGACCGACTCGACGGCGTCTGCGCGACCGAGCACGCGCTCGACGACTGCACGGCCGCGCGCCTTCCGGACGACGACGAGATCGCCCTCGCGCACGTCACCCGCGCCCTTGCGTTCGAGCGTCACCGGCAGGGCCGGCGTGAAGTACGGCTCGCCGACGAGGCGCCGGCCCTTCCGCCGGACCTCGACCACGATGCGATCGTCGGTCAGACCCGGAGGAACCGCCGCAGCGTCAGCCCCGAGCCGGCCGCGCCGAGCAGGAGCCCGACGCCGATCAGGATCAGCGTCGTCCAGAAGAACGCGAGCGCCTGCACGTCGGACCCGGCGTCGATCCGCGGCAGCACGGCGGGCAGCACGAGCTCCTTGCCGAGCAGGAGCAGGACGACTGCCAGCGCCGAGCCGGCGAGCCCGCAGAACAGCCCCTCGAGCATGAACGGCCCGCGGACGAACCAGTTCGAGGCGCCGACGAGCTTCATCACCTCGATCTCACGCCGCCGCGCGTAGATCGAGAGCCGGATCGTGTTCGCGATCAGGAGCGTCGAGGCACCTAGGAGCAGGACGACGATCGCGATGAAGATCGACGAGATGATCTTGCCGACACGCAGGATCCGGCTCGCCGTGCGCTGGCCGTAGTCGACCTTCTCGACGCCCGGCGGCTTCGGGTTGCGGAGGCTCTGCGCGATGCGCTGTACGTACTCGGCGCGCTTCGGGATCACCTCCTCCGCGTCGGGCAGCGGGTTGTACGAGAGGCCCTTGACGAGGTCGGGCGACTGCTTCTTCATCTTCTTCAGCGCATCGTCCTTCGAGACGAACTTGACCTCCTTCACGAGCGGGTTCGACTCGAGCGCGAGGCGAACGCGATTGATCTGCCGCTCGCTGACTTCCCCACCGGGACAGGTGTTCTCGGTGCAGAAGAAGACCTTGACGACGAGCTCGCGCTTGACCTTGTCCGACCACGAGAGCATCCAGGTGCCGAGCGCGATCGAGAAGCCAAGCAGGAACATGCCGATCAGGACGGTCACGGTGGCGGCGAACGTCGTCGAGAGACTCGCCCGCGCCGAGCTCGCCGCCTCGGCCAAGAGCATCCGGACCCTCATTCGGAGGCGTAGCCCCCGCGGCGCTCGTCCCGCGCGAGGCGTCCGTCCTCGAGCGCGATGACGCGGCGGCGCATCTTGTCGACCATCTCGCGGTCGTGCGTCACCATCAGGATCGTCGTGCCGGAGCGGTTGATGCGGTAGAGCAGCTGCATGATCCCGACCGAAGTGTCGGGATCGAGGTTGCCGGTCGGCTCGTCGCAGATCAGCAGCGGCGGATGGTTGACGAAGGCGCGCGCGATCGAGACGCGCTGCTGCTCGCCGCCGGAGAGCTCGTCCGGATAGGAGCTCATCTTGTGGGCGAGGCCGACGAGCGACAGCACCTCCGGCACCTTACGCCGGATCGCGCTCGCGCTCTCGCCCTGCACCTTCAGCGCGTAGGCGACGTTCTCGACGGCGGTGCGGTTCGGCAGCAGCTTGAAGTCCTGGAAGACACACCCGACGTTTCGGCGCAGCTGCGGCACCTTCGAGCGCCGGAGCCGCGTCAGATCGCGCCCGCCGACGATGATCCGGCCCTGCGTCGGCTCGATCTCCTTGAGAATCAGGCGGATGATCGTCGACTTGCCCGACCCGGACGCGCCGACGATGAAGACGAACTCGCCCTTGTCGATCACGAAGGCCACGTCTCTGAGGGCGGCGACGCCCGGCTCGTAGATCTTCGTGACCGTGTCGAAGATGATCGCCGGTCCCGCCGTGGCGGCGGGGATCGGCTCTTCGGCCGGTTCCGGCTCTACGAGCGCGATGGTTGACTGGATCTGGGTCTCGAGATCGACGTCGGACACCGCAAAAGCACCGTGCGGCCGCGACGGCCGCCCTGGGTCGAGGTCAGGGCTCGGAGTCTAGCGGAAGGCTTAGACGGCGTTACCTGCCGCTTTCTGCAGCAGGTAGGCGCGGATGAAGCCGTCGAGATCGCCGCCGAGGACTGTCTGCGTGTTCCCCGTCTCGTACTCGGTGCGGTGATCCTTCACGAGCTGGTAGGGGTGTAGAACGTAACTGCGGATCGCGTTGCCGCCGAAGCCCATCGCGACCGTCCCCCGCTCCTTGGCCAGTTCCTCTTCCCGCTGCTCCTCGGCGAGCTCCGCGAGGCGCGAGCGCAGGATGCGGAGCGCGGTCTGCTTGTTCGACGACTGCGAGCGCTCGTTCTGGCACTGGACGACGATGCCGGTCGGAAGGTGCGTGATCCGGACGGCGGAATCGGTCTTGTTCACGTGCTGGCCGCCGGCGCCCTGGGCGCGGTACGTGTCGATGCGCAGGTCGTTCTCGTCGATCGCGATCTCGCCGTCGTCCGCGAGCAGCGGGCTCGGGATCAGCTGGGCGAACGAGGTGTGGCGACGATGCGCCTGGTCGAACGGGGAGAGCCGGACGAGCCGGTGCTTGCCGCGCTCGGCCTTCAGCAGGCCGTAGGCGTTCTCGCCCTCGACAGTGAACGTCGCCGACTTGAGGCCGGCCTCCTCGCCCGGGCTTGCCTCGAGCAGCTCCGTTTTAAAGCCGCGGTCGGCGGCCCAGCGCAGGTACATGCGGAGGAGCATCTCGGTGAAGTCCTGCGCGTCCGTGCCGCCGGCGTCGGACTGGAGCGTGACGACGGCGTCGCCCGCGTCGTACTCGCCGGAGAAGAGCGCGTCCTCCTGGAGCCGCTCGAGCTCGCTGCGGAGCGGTTGCAGAGACGCGGCGATCTCGGCGGCCATGTCGCCGTCCATCGACAGGAGCTCCTCGGCGTCCTCGTACTCCTGCTGCAGGCGGCGGTAGCGCTCGAGCCGCTTCGAGAGGCGCGCGTGCTCGGCCGAGACCTGCGCCGCGTGCTGCTGGTTGTCCCAGAAGCCGGGCTCGCCCATCTGGGCCTCGAGCTCGGCGACCCGCTTCGCTAGCGCGTCGGGGTCAAAGGTAATCACGGACCCAGGAGAGCTGGGTCCTGATCTCCTCGAGCTGCTGCTGAAGAGGTGGGCTCGGCTCGGTCATGCGCGCAGCCTAGCGGCGCTTGACGGCTTGGAGGCGGCGCAGCGGCTGCGACGGCTGCGGCGGCCCCGTCCGAGCCAGACGGCTACCGGCTCGGGTCAGCCGCCGAGTCGGCGCAGGACGTCCGGCATCGGCGTGAAGGTCACGCGGCGCGATCCAGCGAGGTAGAGACCGGGCTGCTCGAGCGCCGCCTTAGCCGGCCCGACCGTCCTGAACACGGCGGTGTGGCCGTTTCCGAGCTTGCGCAGCGTCGCGGTCGCGCCCGAGGCGGTCACGAGGATGTCGCCCTCGAGGTCCTCGAGGGTCGCGCCCTTCGGGACGGCGAAGCGGTCTGTGCGCTGACCCGAGCCGGTGTCATAGACCTCGACCGCGTCGGCGGTACGGAGCGCGAGGCGGTTGCCCGAGACAGCGGCTGCCTTTGCGGCGACGGGGAGATCCCGCACGACCTT
>JBKOXJ010000035.1:0-9331 GCA_046724905.1 Actinomycetota bacterium
GCCACATTGCGACCGGTACAGCGCCGCTGCGAGCGCGGACCTGAAGAGGCCGATGTGTCCCGATGCCCGAACAGACGCGCACCCCGCGCACAATCTTTGACACGTTCACTATTGAGGCAACGCCGCATCCCGCGCTGATCCAGCAGGAGGCCGCCGCAAGCTTCCGCCAGCACCCGCGACTCCCCGCAACGGCAGGGTCGGAACGCCCTGCTCACGGCAGGAATCCCCGCCTATCCCCGCCCATCCCGCAAGCGCCATGACCGGCCTGTCACGCCGGAGGTCGCAGAAGTGGCCCACGCCCGCACTGAGGTGCGTGGGCACTTCGAACGAAGTTCTCGAGCTTCACGCAGGTCGGAGCGCCGCCTTGATCGCACGCTGCGCCAGCACCTGCGCCAGGTGGACGCGGTACTCCCCCGACGCATACGTGTCGCCGATCGGGCCCGAGAGCGCCGCGGGGACCTTCTCGGCTGCCGCCGCGATCTTCTCCTCATCGACGGGAGCGATACCGATCAGCACCTGCTCCGCGTCGGTCGCGCGCACAGGGGTCCCGGTAACGCCTCCGACCACGACACGTGCCTCGTCGCCGCGCATGACACAGGCAACGCCAGCAACTGCGTAGCCCGACGCGGGATGGCGGTGTTTCACGTAGGCCGCACGATCGACCGTCGGCACGCGCACCGCCGTCACGAGCTCACCTTGCTGCAGCGCCGTCGTGAAGACGCCGGTGAAGAAGTCGTCGGCCGGAATCTCGCGCTCGCCGCCCGGGCCGCGAACGACCACGGTCGCACTCAAAGCAGTCACCACCGTCGGATAGTCCGCACCGGGATCGGCGTGCGCCAGGCTGCCGCCGATCGTGCCGCGGTTGCGTACCTGGCGGTCGCCGATGCCCTCGGCTGTCGTCGCCAGCACGCGGCACTTCTCCCGCACGAGCTCCGACGCCGCAACCGATGCGTGAGTGGCGAGCGCGCCGATGCGCAGTTCGTCGCCTTCGATCTCGATGCCGTCCAACCCCGGCAGACGACCGATGTCCACGAGCGCCGTCGGCTCCGCAAGCCGCAGCTTCATCATCGGCAGGAGTGAATGGCCGCCCGCGAGCGGCCGCGTATAACCATTTTCCGCCAGCAGCCCGATCGCCTCGTCGAGGCTCGCCGGCCGCTTGTACTCGAACTCCGCTGGACGTTGTGTGTACATGGCGCTCCTCTCAGCTCCTCACCGCTTGCATCGCCCGCCAGACGCGTTCCGGCGTCAGCGGCATGTCGAGGTGCCTGATCCCGAGTGGGGCGAGCGCGTCCATCACGGCGTTGACCACCGCCGGCGTGGAGGCGATCGTCCCCGTCTCGCCTGCCCCCTTGACGCCGAGCGGGTTGACGTCGGTCGGCGTCTCCGTCCGTTCGACCTCGAAGGACGGGAAAAAGGCCGCCTTCGGGACCGCGTAGTCCATCAGGCTCGGCGTCTGCAGCTGGCCGTTCTCGTCGTAGACCCCGCTCTCCCAGAGCGCCTGCGCGATTCCCTGGGCGATCCCGCCGTGGACCTGGCCGTCGACGATCATCGGATTGATCACCCGGCCGACGTCGTCGACGGCGACGTAGCGCTCCAGGGTCACCGCGCCGGTGTCGGCATCGACCTCGACCACGGCCACGTGCGTTCCGAACGGGAACGTGCAGCTCGGGGGGTCGTAATACGTCGTGTCGTCGAGGAACGGCTCCTCGCCCGCGGGCAGGTCATACGCGAGTGCGGCGGCGCCGGCGATCTCCTGGATGGTCTTGGCGCTCTCGGGCGAGCCCTTGACGAACGCCTTCCCTTCCTCGAAGACGATGTCGTCGACGTCGGCCTCGAGCATGTGCGCCGCCACACGCCGCGCCTTCGCCTTGATCTTCTGGAGGCTGTTGTAGACCGCGACCGCTCCGACCGCGGCGCTCCGGCTCGCGTACGTGCCGTAGCCGAACGGCGTGCCGAGCGTGTCGCCGAGCTCGACGGTGACGTCCTCGATCGGGATCCCGAGCTCGGAAGCGACGATCTGGCTGACCGTGGTCTCGTGCCCGCCAGCTCCTCTACGCGCGGACGCTCCAAGCGGGCGAGGTCGACCCCGAGCGGCGCGTAGAAGAGCTATACGGCGCCGACTTCCTCGTCGAGCGGCCGCTGCTGAAGGCGATCCGCGCGGGGGCGGGGGCGGTGCTCCTGATCGACGAGCTCGACCGAGCCGACGACGAGTTCGAGGCGTTCCTGCTCGCGGTGCTCTCCGACTTCGCCGTGACCGTGCCGGAACTCGGGACGATCGTCGCCTCCGAGCCGCCGGCGGTCGTCATCACCTCGAACCGCACCCGTGAGCTCCACGACGCGCTCAAGCGCCGCTGCCTCTACCACTGGATCGAGTTCCCAGACCTCGAGCGGGAGGTCCAGATCATCCGGCTGCGCGCGCCGGACGTGTCGGAACGCCTGGCGCGCTCCGTCGCCCGTGCTGTGGCGCGGCTGCGCGAGCTCGACCTGGTCAAGCGACCGGGGGCGGCCGAGGCGATCGATTGGGCCCAGGCGCTCACCCACCTGGGCGCGGACTCGGTGGACGGACAGATCGCGGCCGAGACGCTCGGCTGGGCGATCAAGAACCGCGAGGACCTGCGGCGGGTCGAGCCGGCGCTCCCGGAGCTCCTGAGTGAGTGAGGCGCTCCTCGCGGCCGCATCCTTCGGCCGGGCGCTGCGTGCGGAGGGCCTCCCCGTCGGCACGGGGAGGATTGCCGCGTTCTGCCGGGCTGCGGCTCTGCTGTCGCCAGAAGACCTCTACTGGGCGGGCCGCGCGACCCTGGTCGCACGCCGGGATCAGATCCCCGTCTACGATCGCGTCTTCCAGGCCTTCTTCGGCGGCGAGGTCCCTGCCGCGGAGGCGCCACGCAGAGCCGGGGTCGTCGTCACGGAGGAGGTCGCGCTCGCGAGTTCCGTCGAGCTGCTCCGGCGCAAGAGCTTCGCGAGCTGCTCGGTCGAGGAGCTCGAGCAGCTCGCCGCACTGATGGAGCGCCTGAGGCTCGCCGTCCCGACGAGGCGCTCCCGCCGGCTCCAGCCGGCCCGGGCAGGCCTCCCGGACCTGCGCCGAACGTTGCGCCGCTCTTTTCGCACCGGCGGCGAGCCGTTCGAGCGCCGTTTCAGGGCGCGCCCGCACACTCGGAGGCGCCTCGTCCTCGTGCTCGACGTTTCGGGCTCGATGGCGGATTACTCGCGGGCGTTGCTCGTCTTCGCGCACGCGGCTCTCCGGACCGACCGCCGCTGGGAGGCGTTCTGCTTCGGCACGCGCCTGACACGGGTCACCCGGGCGCTCCGCGCCTCCCGTCCCGACGAGGCGCTCCGCCGTGCGGCCGCCGAGGTCGTCGATTGGAACGGCGGCACGCGGATCGGGGACTGCCTGAAGTGGTTGCTGGACGAGTGGGGACACCGCGGCCTGCTGCGCGGTGCGGTCGTCGTATTCTGCTCGGACGGCCTCGAGGTCGGCGATCCCGAGCTGCTCGCCGAACAGATGGCCCGCGTTTCGCGGCTCGCACACCGGATCGTCTGGCTCAACCCGCTCAAGGGCGACGAAGCCTACGAGCCGCTCGCACGCCGGATGCAGGCCGCTCTGCCCTACGTCGACGTCTTCGCCGCCGGCCACAACCTGGCGAGCCTCGAGGCGCTCGGCGCGGAGCTCGCCCGACTCTAGGAGGGCTTGGCGGAATGTCGCTCGTCGTCGGGGTGCGATGGTCGTTCCGAGGCAAGGACACAGGGAGCCCCCGTACTTGTTCAGTACGGGGGCGACTGAGGACGCCTCCTCGGGGCGAGCAGCGCGGCCCGGCGGCTCAGCGTTATTTCGCCAAGCCCTCCTAAAGCCGCGGCCGTCGCAGCTCGAGCGAGCCGGACTCGACGGTGCGAGCTGCCGCATCGACCTGGCGCAGGATCGCCGCGACACTGAGCCCGCGATGCGCAGGCGCGTATCCGGCGAGCCGCCGTGACGCCTTGGCGAGCTGCCGCTCGCAGCCGACGCGATTGCCGCGCCCGGCCTGATACCACGCAACCGCGACGTGGACGAGCCCCTGGAAGAAGTCGCGCTCCTCAGCTGCGGCCGCCCGCCAGGCATCCTCGAGCGCCTCATGCGCCGTGAAGAACTCGCCGCGCCGGATCAGGTCGACCCCCCGCTCGAAGTCCCGCGTGATCAGGTCTTCCATGCAGTGGTAGTCTCACGCCGTGGCGACGATCCTGCTCTGTGGGGTCGATCTCTACTTCAGGGGGAAGCTCGAAGCGCTCCTCCCGAGCCACCACCTCGTCTCGACGGACAGCGTCGACGCGCCCGAGCTCGTGATCGCCGACATCGCGCGGATCGACCCGATCGAGGTCGCCGACGCATATCCCGACGTGCCGATCCTCGGGTTCACGAACCACACCGACACGTCGGGGCTGCGCGCCGCTCAGGCGGCCGGTTTCGACCAGGTGATCGTCAAGTCCGCGCTGGAGGAACGAGGCCGTGATCTCGTGGAGCAGCTGATCGGATCGCCTCGCTAGACTCGCTGCCGTGACGTACATCATCGCCGAGCCCTGCATCGACATCAAAGACCTCTCGTGCGTGGACGTCTGCCCGGTGGACTGCATCCACGAGGCCGACCGGATCCTGGTCATCGACCCCGAGGAGTGCATCGACTGCTTCGCGCCATCCGAGCGGTTTGTCACTGCCTGGGGCGTCCGCTCATTCGAGGAGCTCGAGAACCAGCCCTGCCGCGTCCTGACCGATAGCGGTTTCAAGACAGCGGTCATCAAGCGCTTCCGCCGGAAGCCGCTCGTGAAGGTGGAGCTGGCGCCGGCGTTCGAGGAGCGCGACCGCTACGGCGGGACCCGCCTGACGACGCGGAACATCTCGCGCTTCAGGCGGACCGTCCGCGCGACGCCAACGCACGGGTGGCTGCTGGCTGACGGGCAGCGAACGAGCGAGCTGTCGCCGGGCCAGTTCGTCCCTGCCGTCCGCAGCAATCCGAAGCGAACGTCGGAGAGCTACCGGCTCGGCGTTCTGCATGGCCTCGTCTTCGGAGACGGCAGCTGGAACAAGCAGGAGGTTCGCTCGGGTGAGCACCTCCACTACGTCCAGCTCTACGGCGAGCGTGTCGCGAAGTACCGCGACTTCTTCGACCAGGTCAACTTCTCGCCATGCCTCGACGTGCATCCGGGCTACGCGGGCACCGGGGTCGTGACGGCGCCCGTGAACCTGAAGCGCGTGCTCCCGGAGACCGGTGACGCCGAGTACATCGCCGGCTTCGTCGATGCGTGGCTGGCGGCGGACGGCGATCCCGTCAAGGCGGGGTCGTGGCGCTTGCGCTCCACTTCTCACGACGCACTCGCGTGGGTGGAAGACGTCGCCGTCTACGCGGGGTACGTCGTCGTCGGATCAGGGCAGGACGCCAGCGTCCAGACGAACTTCGGCGTCCGCAGCCGGCCGATCCGATGGCTCTATCTCGCCAGCAGGGAGTCCTTCTGGCGGGTCATGAGCGTCGAGCCGGAAGAGGCCGACGAGGCCGAGACCTTCTGCGCCGTCGTCCCGGGGAAGCACGCGTTCACGCTCGCGGGCGGCATCTACACCAGGAACTGCGGTGCTTGCGAACCGGAGTGCCCGGTCGAGGCGATCTTCCCCGAGGACGCGTTGCCCGAGAAGTGGGAGCCGTTCGTGAAGATCAACTACGCATACAGCGACGGCTTCGACGTCGTCAACCAGTTGACGAACGAGTACGCGACCGAGCACAACGTCCAGAATCCGCCTCTCGAGTAGCGTTTCGCTCCGGTCCGAGCGGGCATAGGTCCTCCAAAAGTCCTGCAAAAAGGGGGTCGTATGCCTCAGCAAGCGTGGAGTAACAAGCGCGAGCGTCAGTACGAGCACGTCAAGGAAAGCGCCAAGGAGCGCGGCGCGTCGACCAAGCGCGCGAAGGAGATCGCGGCACGTACCGTCAACAAGGAGCGGGCGCGGACGGGCGAAGCCCGACAGAGATCGCGCACGTCGACCCGTGACATCTCCTCGGGTCGCCGAGGCGGCCTGCGCGGCTCGGGCAGGGTCCGCCAGCGCGGGCAGACGAAGGAGCAGCTCTACAACCAGGCCAAGCGCCTGAACATCAAGGGCCGCTCGAAGATGAACAAGGCCCAGCTCCAGGCGGCGGTCAACCGCAAAAAGTAGACCCAGGCTCTGTAGGTACGCTGGCGGCGTGGATCCGAAGACACTGGACCACGTCGCCTTCTGGGTCGCCGATCGAGACTTGATCGCGGACTTCGCGGTCGAGCATCTCGGTATGCACGTGATCGACCGGACGGATGCCTTCACGCTGCTCGGCTCCGACGCGCGGCGCGGCAAGCTCACGCTCTTCGAGGCCGAAGGGCCGCGGGAGCGGGGCGCGTTCAAGCACGTGGCGCTGCGCGTGTCGGATCTCGACGCGGCGCGCGCGGAGCTGCCGGCCGGCTCCGGCGAGTTCCTGGACCTCGGCGAGGGCGTGACGGTGACGCTGGTCGAGGGCGAGACGGACGTCGACTACGACCTCGACCACGTCGCGCTCTTCGCGACCGACCCGGCCGGGACTGCGGAGGAGTACCTGCGCCTCGGCTTCAACCGGGCCGAGCCGAACGACGGCCTACCGCGCGTCGAAGTCGGCGGCGCCTTCGTCGAGCTCCACCCGGGCGAGCCCGGCGACCCGGAGAAGCCGCTCCTGAACCACGTAGCGGTGCTCGTCGACTCGGCCGACGACCACATCGCGGAGGCGCAAGACCTCGGCATCGTCGACAACGTCGTGGACGCGGCGAACACGTACGCGGTCTTCGTCTGGGGGCCTGACCGCGTCCGAATCGAGTACGTCGAGCACAAGCCGACTTTCTCGCTGACGTAGTGGTCATCGCAGGTGCCGGCATGGCCGGGCTCGCTGCCGCCGCGCGGGCGCGTGAGCTGCGGGCGCAGCCGGTGGCGTGGGAGAAGGGCGACCGCGCGGGCGGGTCGATGCTGCTCTCGTCGTGCGTGATCTGGCGCTACCGCACGTTCGAGGACTTCCGTGCGCAGTGCCCGGCCGGTGACCCGGAGCTACAACGCCTCGTCTGGGAGCGGCTCGACGACGCGCTCGACTGGCTCGAGTCTCTCGGGGCGCCGGTGGTGGCGCGTGAGACCGGAAACCCCCTGACCTCCGGCCGCCGCTTCGATCCTGTCGGGGTCACGGACGTGCTCGTGCGAGCCGCGGGAGACGTGCGTCTCGGCGAACGCGCGCCCGCCGATGCCGATCTGCTCGTCCTTGCGACCGGCGGCTTCCAGGGCGACCCCGAGCTGGTCGCGCGGTACGTCGCGCCCGCCGCTCCTCTGCGGCTCCGCGCCAATCCGTGGAGCGCCGGCGACGGCTTGCGGCTCGCGCTGGAGCGAGGCGCGGCCCCGACGGCGGGCCTTGACGAGTTCTACGGCCGCAACATGCCCGACTCCGACTTCTCGGAGCACGAGTTCGTGCCGCTCGCCCAGCTCTACGGGCGCTTCGCACGGGTCTTCGACGAGAACGGAGAGGAGTTCTTCGACGGCAATGTGTCCTGGTCGGAGGTCGATCTCGTCCAGGCGACGGCGCAGCGACCAGGCGCACGCGCGTGGTACGTGCTCGACGACGAGGCGCTCGCGCAGCGCATCCGCGACCGGCCGGTTGCAGACATGGTCGAGGCAGCACCCTCCGCGACTCGCGTGGCCCCCGAAGCGCTGCCCTTCCCGGCTCCCGCGGGCGCACGCGTCGCCGTCCGTGTCTCGCCCGGCATCACGCACACGATCGGCGGGATCCGCATCGATAGCCGCGCCCGTGTACTCCGAGAGGACGGCACGCATGTCGACGGCCTGTTCGCCGCGGGCGCCGACGTCGGCGGGATCTCGACCGGCGGCTACGCGAGCGGCCTGGCCGCGGCGCTCGTCTTCGGACGGATTGCGGCCGAATCCGCGCTCCGGTGAGTGTCAGGCGGCCTGAAGGTAGGCGCAGGTCCGCTCGTCGCCGGGGAGCGGTGACGGCGCGATCTTGACGACCCGGTAGCGCTGGTCGGCGAGCTCGACCTCGTCGCCGACGGCCGGCGGCTCTCCGTCTCGCTCCGTGAGCTCGTAACCGCTCGGCTTCGACACGAACAGCAGATGCTTCCCGTCAGGCACGGGGCGCGATCCTAGCTTCGTGCCGCGTAGGGCGGCAACGTGAGCGACACCGAGGTGCCGCCGTCGTCGCCCTGGTCGACGTGCAGCCGACCCCGGAGCGTCCGCGCGCGCTCCTCGAGCGCGTCGAAGCTCGCCCGCCGGCGCTCGCCGGGAGCGTCGTCCACCACCAGCATCTCGAACCCGCCGTCTTCGGCCTGGCGGACCTTGACCGAGATCCGCGAAGGCGGTCCGCGCCGGATCGCCTGGTCGAGCGCCTCACGGATGATCTGGTAGAGCGCGGCCTGCACTTTCTCCGCGAGCTGCTCGCCGGCGTCGGCGTCCACGTCGATCTGGACGCGGTTCGCCAGCCCGATCTGCTCCGCGAGCGCTCGCACGGCGGTCGCGAAGCCCTGGTCGCGCAGGACGACGGGCTCGAGGTTGAAGGACAGGTCGCGGAGCGAGCGGATCGTGTCTCGATGGCGGCCGAGCGCCGACACCATCACCTGCCGCGCGTCGTCGAGCCGCCCCTCGGCGATCGCACCCTGCGCCGCGTCGAGCATCAGCGCGATACCCGACATCGACTGCACGGGCCCGTCGTGGAGGTAAAGGGCGAGCCGCCGCCGCTCGTCTTGCTCAGCCGTGATCAGCTGGTCGGAGAGCCGCTCGCGCTCGGCCTCGCGGATCTGCGCCTCCTCGAGCAGCCGCGCGTTGTCGCTCGCGCGGGCCGCAAAGTCCGCGAGCAGCGTCGCTCGGACGACCTCGTCGCGGTCGAACTGTCGCGGGCGGACGAGGTGGAGCGCGCCGATATCCTCGTCGCGAACGCGCAGCGGAACGACGAGCGCGTGCTCGGCAGGCGCAGCCGAGCGCTTCTCGCCCGGCAGGAGCAGCGAGGCGCGCGCCTCGAAGAGCCGCTCCGCCTCGTGCCGCGCCTGCTCGAGCACGCGCTCGGGATCCGACTCCGAGGCGGCGATCGCCCCCATCGACTCGACGAGAGACTCGAGGAACGTCGCTTGCTCGGCGAGCTCGCCTTCGACCACCTCGTGGCGGCGGCGCTCGGTCACGATCAGATAGACCGCAAGCAGCCCCGCCGCTCCTGTCGCGACGATCAGGCCTCCGACGGCCAGAGCCGCCTTCTCGAACGCGAGCCCCAGCAGGGTCGCGACCGCCGCGGCCGCGACCGCGGCGACCAGCAGGCCGGCCCTAGTCGATGAT
>JBKOXJ010000033.1:0-8489 GCA_046724905.1 Actinomycetota bacterium
CTCGAGCCCGAGGCGCGAGGCCGCACCCTCGCTCGCGATCAGGACGGCGGCAGCGCCGTCGCAGATCTGGCTCGAGTTTCCGGCCGTGACCTTCCCGTCCGGACGGAACGCTGGCTGGAGCCCGGCCAGCGCCTCCGCGGAAGTGTCGCGACGCGGCGTCTCGTCGACCGCGAACACCGTCCCGACATGCGGGTTCGAGACGTCGACCGGCACGATTTCGTCCTCGAACCGCCCCTCGTCGATCGCCGCGATCGCGCGCCGGTGCGACTCGAGCGAGTAGGCGTCGAGCTGCTCGCGCGAGAAGCCCCACTCCTCGGCGATCACCTCCGCAGAGATCCCCTGCGGAACGATCTCCCAGCGCTCGAGCAGCTCCGGCGAGAGGTCGCCGCCGTTCGAGCCCATCGGGACGCGCGACATCATCTCCACCCCCGCGGAGACGACGAGGTCGAGCTGGCCCGACCAGATCGCCCCGGCGGCGTTGAAGTTGCACTGCATCGACGAGCCGCATTGCCGGTCGACGCTCGTTCCGCACACGGTCTCCGGCCAGCCGGCGACAAGCGGCACCATGCGGCCGATGTTCCAGCCCTGCTCGCCGATCTGGGTGACGCAGCCGAGCTGGACGTCCTCGATCTCCCCAGGGTCGAGCTCGTGCCGCCGGACGAGGGCGTTCAGGACCTGCCCGGCCAGTTCGTCGCCGCGAATCGAGGACAGCGTGCCGTTCTTGCGCCCGATCGGCGAGCGCACGGCGTCCACGATCAGCGCTTCGGACTTCCAGCCGGCCACGCCTCAAGCTTAGACTTGCTTCGTGCGGCTACGGAAGGACGCCAAGGTCGAGCTAATGAAGCGCGTGCCGCTGTTCTCGCAGCTGTCGAAGCGCGAGCTCGCTGAGGTCGCCGGGATCGCGGACGAAATCGACTTCAGGGAGGGGAAGGAGCTCACGCGCGAGGGGCAACGCGGGCGCGAGTTCTTCATCCTGCTCGAGGGCGGCGCGGACGTACGCAAGGGAAACCGCAAGGTCAATGACCTGTCCGACGGCGACTTCTTCGGCGAGATCGCGCTGCTGACGAACGCCCCGCGGACGGCCACGGTCACCACGACGTCCCCGGTGCATGCGCTCGTGGTCACGGACCGCTCGTTCAAGCGCCTGCTCGAGCGCTCGCCGCAGATCCTGGTCAAGGTGCTCCAGGCCCTGGCCGAGCGGCTCGCCCCGGAGACCCTCTAGGTAGAGCGCACGGCGAACAGCCGCCACTCGCCGGGCACGCCCTTGAGCTCGCGCGTGCCCTGGTCGTCGAACTCGATTCCCGAGCCGGCGACGAGGTCCTTGACCGTCTGCGAAGCGAAGACCTCGCCTGGCAACGCTGCACCGGCAACCCGCGCCCCGGTGTGCACGGCAATGCCGCGGACTGCGCCGTCGGCGAGCTCGACTTCTCCCGTGTGAACCCCGGCGCGGACCTCGAGACCGAGCCGGCGCACGCCGTCGCGGACCGCGCAGCCGCAGCGGATCGCGCGTGCCGGGCCGTCGAACATCGCGAGGAAACCATCGCCGGCCGTGTCGATCTCGCTGCCGCGGAATCGTTCCAACTCGCGGCGAACGAGCTGATGGTGATGATCGAGAAGCTCGCGCCACCGACGATCGCCGAGCTCGACCGCCCGCTCGGTCGAGCCGACGATGTCTGTGAAGAGCAACGTCGCGAGCACCCGATCCGGCTCTGACTGGCGCCGCGTGCCGGTTAGGAACTCCTCGACCTCGTCGATCAGCTCCTCGACATCGCCTGCCCACACGAGGTGGTCGTCTCCGGGGAGCTCGACGTACGTCGCACCCTGAATCTGGGACGCGATCCACCGCCCTTCCTCCACCAACACATCGCGATCGTTGGTGCGATGGAGGATCAAGGTCGGAACGCGGATGGTCGGCAGAACGCTCCGCACGTCGATCTGCGTGTTCATTCGCAGGAGGGCGACGGCCGCTCCGGGGCTGGCACTGCGGCGGAAGTAGGCCAGCGTCCGCTGGGTGAACGCCTCGTCCGCGCTCGGCGCGAGCGTCGAGATATCCATGGCTCCGGCCCAGGTGCGCTCGATCTCCGCCAGAAAGCGACGACGCACCTCGGGTGTGGGAGCCCACGGGTAGTCGGGACTCCAGAGCCGCTTCGCGAAGATCCCGTACGCCACGAGCGCGATCGTCCGCTGCGGATATGTCGCGGCGAAGAGAACGCTCATGAGGCCGCCCTCCGATGAACCGAAGACCACGGCCCGTTCGGAGCCGGCGGCGTCCATGACCGCGCGAACGTCGTCCATCCTGGTCTCCAGCGTCGGCAGGCGATCGAGAGGCACCGGATCGGAGAGACCGGTCCCTCGCTTGTCGAAGAGGATCACCCGCGAGAAGGACGCAAGCCGCCGCAAGAGGTGGGCATGCGCGGGGTCCTCCCACATCAACTCCACGTTCGAGATCCAGCCGGGGACGTACACGAGATCGAACGGTCCGTCGCCGACGACCTGGTACGCGATGTGGAGGCCGCCGCTGTTCGCGTAGCGAGTCTCTGGAGGCATAGGCTTCAACTATGGCCGTCACGGCGACCGAGCGGAAGCTTCTGATCGGCGGCGAGTGGGTCGAGACGGGCGACTGGATCGAGGTTCGATCGCCGTATTCCGGGGACGTCGTCGGCCGCGTGGCCAAGGCCGGAAAGGACGAGACACGACGCGCGATCGATGCTGCCGAGCAAGCGATGCGTGAGCCGCTGCCGGCGCACAGGCGCGCCGAGATCCTCGTCAAGGTGGCGGGAGCGCTGGGTCGCCGTCACGACGAGGTGGCCCGGCTGATCTCAGACGAGGCCGGCAAGCCGATGAAGGCTGCGCGCGTCGAGGCGAAGCGCGCGATGTCGACCTACACCTTCGCCGCCGTCGAGGCGAGGAAGCTCGCGGGTGCGATGGTGCCGATGGACGCGTCTCAGGCCGGCGAGGGCAAGCTCGCGTTCACGTTGCGAACGCCGATCGGCATCGTCGGCGCGATCAGCCCGTTCAACTTCCCGCTCAACCTCGTCGCGCACAAGGTCGCTCCGGCGCTCGCGGCCGGCTGCGCCGTCGTCCTGAAGCCAGCGTCCCAGACGCCGCTGTCGGCGCTCCTGCTCGGAGAGCTCGAGGACGAGGCAGGTCTTCCGCCCGGGTGGTTGAACGTCGTCGTCGGCCCCGCCTCCGAGATCGGCGACGTCCTCGTCGACGACGAGCGGGTGGCGATGCTGACGTTCACCGGGTCGGGCGACGTCGGCTGGAAGCTCAAAGAGCGGGCCCCCCGGAAGCGCGTGAGCCTCGAGCTCGGGAACGCCACGCCGGTGATCGTCGACGCGAGCGCCGAGCTCGACGCCGCCGCCGAGAAGGTCGCGCAGAACGGGTTCTCGTTCGCGGGCCAGAGCTGCATCTCGATCCAGCGGGTGTACGTCGAGCGCTCCGTGTACGACGACTTCGTCGGGAAGCTGCTGCCCGGCGTCGACGCGCTCCGTGTGGGCGATCCGGCGGACGAGGACACGGACGTCGGGCCGCTGATCGACGAGGACGCGCGCACACGCGTCCTGGAATGGATCGACGAGGCGCGGGCCGCCGGGGCCGAGGTGCTGACGGGCGGCGAGCTTGACGGCGAACTGCTGCGGCCGACCGTGATCGCGAACCCGCGCCCCGACCTGAAGGTCTCCTCCGAAGAGGTCTTCGGCCCGGTCGTGACCGTCACCGCCGTCGATTCGCTGGACGAGGCGATCGAGCTCGCCAACGGCACCCGCTACGGGCTCCAGGCCGGCATCTTCACCGGTCGGCTCGACAACGCGCTCTGCGCGGCTCAGCAGCTCGAGTTCGGCGGGGTCACGGTCAACGAGGCGCCGACGTTCCGCGCCGACCAGATGCCCTACGGAGGCGTGAAGGCGTCGGGCAACACGCGTGAGGGGCCAGCCTACGCGGTGCGCGAGATGACCGAGGAACGTGTCGTCGTCGTCGATCTCCCGTAGTTTCGTCGCCTGCGCCGCGGGAACGCCTCTCCGATGATCGGCGTCGGCCTCGCGCTCCTGGTGATCGGAGTCGTCCTCCTGTTCTTGATTCCGTGGGTCGGGATCGCGGTCGGCATCGTCGGCCTTGGACTCCTCGTGGCGTATCTGGCCGGCTTCGGCCGCCGAGCTGCGTCCGAGCGGCAGCCGTAAGACGCATCGGCCGAGCTCCGGCCGATCCTCTATGCTCGCGCGGGTTCGGATGGCGTTCCTTGCCCGCATTCGCAAGCGGCGGCCGGCCGGCGACGCTGGAACCCCCGAAACGCCTGCAGGGCACGCTGCACCCGCGCCCCGGCGGCGGCCGCTCCCGCCACCGGGCAAGCTCCGCCGTGAGCGCCGCGCGCTCCTGAACCTGCGCGAGGAACGGATCCGAGACCTCGGCGGAGTCGTCCTCGAGATGTTCCGGCGCGACCGCTTCCGCGAAGACCTCCTGTTCGAGCAGGCTGCCGAGCTGATGAACATCGAGGAGCGCCTGCTGGAGGTCGACGCGCTGCTCGCCGCCGCCACCGCCTCGCGCCGCCAGGCGCCGGCCGCGAAGTGCGAGTGTGGCGCGCCGATCCTCTGGGGATCGCACTTCTGCGGGAACTGCGGCCGCCCGGTCGCAGACGCCGCGGTCGCGGCCTGCACCGTCTGCGGCCACGCGCTTGCCGCCGGTGCGCAGTTCTGCTCCGCGTGCGGCACGCCGGCCGAGACGATGCGCGACGAAGCTTCCGCGATCTCCGGCGACGCTGAGGATATTCGGAGCGCGTAGGAAATGGCGGCCGCTCCACCCGAGGGCGGCACGTGCCCCCGCTGCGGGACGCCCTACGACGCGGACCAGGAGTACTGCCTCGAATGCGGCCTGCGGCTGCCGGCCCACACCGGGATGCTCGGCGGGATGCGGGACTTCGTCAGGCGCCGCGCGCCGTGGTCTCCGGGCGAGTGGGTCTGGGCCGCGCTCCTCGGCCTACTTCTCGCCGGCGTCCTCACGGCGATCCTGATCGCAACCCGCGACGAGGAGAGCAACGAGCCGGGGAACGTCGTGGTGGCCACGGACACGAGCGGGCTCGCCGCGCCGACGACCGAACCCGCGACGACGATCGTGCCGCCCGAACCCACCACGACGGCTCCCACGACCACTGCAACGCCGCCTCCCCCGAAGGCGCAGCTCGTCTCGTGGCCGAAAGGACAAAACGGCTACACCGTCGTCCTCTTCTCACTCCCGAGAACAACCGGCCGCAAGGCGGCCTTCGACCGGGCACGCGCGGCCCTGCGCGACGGCCTGCCCGAGGTCGGCGTGCTCGACTCGTCCAGCTACCCGAGCCTCCACCCGGGCTACTACGTCGTCTTCAGCGGGATCTATTCGTCCAGCGGGCAGGCCAGCCGGGCCGTCGGTGACGTCCAAGCTCGCGGCGGCGCTTACGAATCGGCGTACATGAGGCCGATCAGTCGTTAGTTGTCGGCAGAGGCAACATTTGTAACACGGCGTTCAGGGCGTTAAGATCGCGCCGAATCGTACGGCGCCAGGAAGGTTAACCCGGCTTTAACAAAGCTTTGCGGCCCGTTAATGAGGGGGACGAGATACTAGGAATGGACGAGCGGATCCTCCAGCTACAGAACTGCATGTATCAATACTCTCGCGCGATCTATAGGTCCATCAAGGACCTGATCGACCCGTACGTGGACGCCGAGACGCAGCTCGAGTACCGCCGCGCGGTGCTCGAGGCGTGCGAGCAGACGATGGAGAGGCTTGCGCGCGATCCTCTCTACTTCTCACGCCCGGATCGGGCGCTCTTCCAGGACATCCGTCGCTACTTCCCGATCACGGCGCAGGCCCACGTGTCCTGGACGGTGCAGGAGGGCGTGTCCGCGGCGGTGACCTTCATCGAGGAGCAGATCGAGGCCGGCGCGCTCGACGGCGGCGTCGCCCGGTGCCGGGCCACGACGCGGAAGGGGAAGCCGTGCCAGCGCACGCCGCTGCCCGAGCGCGACTACTGCCCGTCGCACCAGCACCTAGAGCGAAGCAAAGTCGCCGCGTAGCGCGGCCTCCGAACCGCGCGCTGCCGTTAAGCTCGCGGGCGGGTGAGCCACGACACCGACAAGCTGATCCGCCAGTTGTCGCTGGTGGCATTCCTGATGGCCGAGCGGCGCCCGCTGACGGCCCGCGACGTGAAGCAGAACGTCGAGGGCTACTCCGAGATGTCCGACGAGGCCTTCGCCCGGCGCTTCTACTCGGACCGGGCCGAGCTGCTCTCGCTCGGCGTGCCCCTCCACTCACAGCGGGACGAGTTCACCGGCGAGGAGCTCTACACGCTGCGCTCCGAGAACTACTTCCTCGACAAGCTCGATCTCGACGACGAGGAGCTCGCCGCCCTTCAGACGGCCCTGTACCTGCTCGAAGGGAAGTTCGCGTACGCGGAGCCCCTCCGCCTCGCCCTGCAGAACCTCGCCCTCGGGCGGCCCGGGTTCGCCGAGCAGCCGACCGAGACGGCCGGGCGCGTCGAGGTGCTCGACCCGGACTACACGCCCGAGAAGGCGGGGCGCCTCGGGAAGCTCGAGAACGCGATCTCCAAGCAGCGCACTGTGAAGTTCCGGTACCGCTCGATCTCACGCGACGTCGAGAGCGAGCGCACCGTGAACCCGTACGGGCTCTTCACCGACCGCGGCAAGTGGTATGTCGTCGGCTACGACCTCGACCGCAAGGACCTGCGGACGTTCCGGGTCTCGAGGGTCAAGGGCGACATCCGCTTCGCGACGCGGCGCGAGCGCGACTTCCGTGCGCCCGCCGACTTCGACATCGAGGTCTATCGCGACCGCCCCGACTGGCAGATCGGCGACGCCGAGGACGAGGCGCGGATCCAGGTCGGCCCGAACACCGCGTGGTGGGTCGAGCGGGTCTTCCGCGGCGCGGGCAGGCTGGAGGACGACGTCTTCGTCACGCCCTACTCGCAGCTCGAGCCGCTCGCGTCATGGGTCTTGCGCCAGGACGGCCGAGCGGTGCCGCAGGAGCCCGACGACCTGCGGCGCCTCGTCGCGGACGCGCTACGCAAGGTGCGCACCACTCACGAGGGCCCATCGCCGCGGCCGGCCCGGGAGGCCACGGCAGCCGAGAGCGACGGTCAGGCCGAGCGGCCCGCCGGCCCGGTGGCGCCCGAGCGGTTCGCGCTCCTCCAGGCGCTTCTCGCCTACCTGCTCGATCGCTGCGGCGACGAGCGCGAGGCGACGATCGAGGCGCAGGATCTCGTCGACCGCTTCCACATCCCGCCCGACCAGCTCGAGGAGCACCTCTCGCTGCTCAACCTCGTCAACTTCGGCGGCGGCTGCTATGCGGTCTACGCGGAGCTCGAGGGCGACCACGTGCGGATCGACAAGGAGCTGTTCGGCGACACGTTTCGCCGGCCCCCCCGCCTGACTCCGCTGGAGGCGCGCGCGATCCGGCTTGCGCTCGAGTTCGTCGGACCGATGATCGCGGCGGACGCCCACCGGCCGCTCGAGCGAGTCCGGCGCAAGCTCGAGGAGACCTTCGGGCAGTTCGAGCTGACGCAGACGCCGGAGCCGCACGAAGGCACCGACGAGGAGCGGCTCGTCGCGACGCTGAGCGAGGCGATCCGGGAGCGACGCCTGGTCGAGATCGAGTACCAGAAGGAGGAGGAGGCCGAGCCGACCACGCGTCTCGTCGAGCCGTACTCGATCGAGCGGCGGATGCCGCACTGGTACGTCCACACGTTCGACCGGACGAGCGACGCCGAACGGAGCTTCCGGCTCGATCGCATGCGGACGGCGAAGTCGACGAAGGAACGGTTCGAGCCGCGGCCGGAGTTCGAGCCGCAGCGCTTCCGCGACGCCCGTACGGCCCGGATCCTGTACTCGAAGAACGTGGCGCGCTGGGAGGTCGAGAAGGGCGCGGTGCCGCTCCGGGACGGCACGGCGCTCGGCGAGACGCCGGTCGGAAGCGAGGACTGGCTCGTCGGAGAGATCTTCTTCCACCGCGGCGAGGCGGCCCTGCTCGAGCCGCCCGAGTTGCGGCCGCGGATCGCCGCGCGTGCGCGGGAGCTCGCGCAGCAGCTCGGCGTCTCGCGCCTGCGGGCGACGGCAAAGACCCGCTAGCTCGTCGGCAGCGCAAGCGTGAAGGTCGCACCCTGGTGCGGCGCGGAGCGCACGTCGAGGGAGCCGCCGTGCGCCTCCGCGATCGACCGGGCGATGAAGAGGCCGAGCCCAGTCCCAGGCATCGAAGCCCCTGCGGTCTTGGCCCGGCCGAACTTCTCGAAGATCAGCGTCTGGTGCTCGCGCGCGATGCCCGGGCCCCGGTCCGAGACCTCGACCTTCAGCTTGCCGTCGGAAGTCCGCGCGCTGATCTGCACCTCGTCGCCGGACGGCGAGTACTTGACCGCGTTGTCGACCAGGTTCATCAGCACTTGCCGGAGACGCTCCCGATCGCCGCGGATCCGCGGCAGCGGGTCGATCACGTTGGACGTGATGCGGACC
>JBKOXJ010000081.1:0-7267 GCA_046724905.1 Actinomycetota bacterium
AGGTTCGTCCCGACGAACATCAGCCAGAACTGGAGCTTTCCGAGGCCCTCGCGGAGCAGTAGCCCGGTGGCTTTCGGGAACCAGTAGTAGAGCCCGGCGAAGAACGCAAAGACGCTCCCCGCGAAGATCGTGTAGTGGAAGTGTGCGACGACGAAGAAGCTGTCGTGCACGTGGTAGTCGAGCGGCGGCGAGGCGGTGATGATCCCCGAGAGGCCGCCCAGCAGGAACTGGAGGATGAACCCGACGGCGAAGAGCATCGCGGTCCGCAGCACGATCGCGCCGCCGATCATGGTCGCGAGCAGGTCGAAGTACTCGATCCCCGCGGGCACGATCAGCGCCGTCGAGGTGAGCGAGAAGTACTTGTTCGTCACCTGGCCGGTCGTGAACATGTGGTGGGCCCACACGCTCATCGACAGCGCGGCGAAGGCGAGCAGCGAGAGGACGAGCGCGTGGTAGCCGAAGAACCGGCGGCGCGAGAACGTCGCCACGACCTCGGCGACGGCGCCGACGAATGGGAAGAAGATCACGTACACGACCGGGTGGCCGTAGAACCAGAACAGGTGCTGGTAGGCGGCCGGCCCGCCGCTTGACGTGAAGACGCCGACGCCGGCGCGGTCGAGCTCGAGCAGCGCCAGCGCCACGATCAGGAACGGGAACGACGTCACGACCATCAGGCACGTGACGAGCATCGACCACGAGAAGACGGGTAGCCGCAGCATCGTCATCCCGGGGGCTCGCAGGCGCAGCAGCGTGAGGAGCACACACCAGCCCTGAAGCGTCAACCCGGCCTGCGAGAGGATCCCGCCGAAGATCCAGAAGTCTGTCCCGGTGCCGGGTGAGTTGACCGAGTCGGAGAGCGGTGGGAAGGCGGTCCAGCCGGCTGCAGCACCCCCGTCCTGGGTCAGGTAGCCGAGGTAGATCGAGACTGCGCCGGAGACGAAGAGCCAGAACCCGGCGAGCGCCAGCCGCGGCGCGGCCAGCTCGGCGGCGCCGATCTGGAGCGGCACGAAGTAGACGCCGAGCGCCAGCGCGAGCGGCACCATCACGAGGAAAAACATCCCCGAGCCGTGCGCCGTGAAGAGCTGGTTGTAGCCGGAGTGCGAGACGATCTGCATTCCGGGGGCCGCCAGCTCGGTCCGCATCAGCAGCGCTGCAACGCCGCTGACGAAGAAGAAGACGAGCGCGAGCCCCGCGGTGAGCAGCCCGACGCGCTTGTGGTCGGTCGACGCGACCCAGGTGAGCGGGCCGGCCCTGGCGCGCGGTGCCGCGACGATGGTCACAGCCGCAGCTGCGACCTTCCAACGTGTCGGCCGGTCGGTTCAGACGGCCGCACGGGCAAAGCCCGCACGGCCTGAAGGAGACGCCGCGAGCGTCGTCTCATTGCCGCTGGGCCATCCAGCTGCGGAACCGATCAGGCGGAAGCGCGCGGACGACGAAGGTCATGTCCGCGTGGTCGAGCCCGCAGAACTCGGCGCAGCGGCCGGCAAAGGTGCCCGGGTGGTCGAAGACGAGGTCGAACTCCGTCGTCCGGTTGGGGAACGCGTCGCGCTTGAAGCGCAGCGCCGGGACCCACAGCGCGTGGATCACGTCACGCGAGATCAGCGTGAACTGGATCGTCGTCTCGGTAGGGACGACGAGGGTCGGCTGGGTGTGCTCGGTGCCGATGATCGGACGGACGTCTCGGCCGGGATAGGCGAAACGCCATTGCCACTTGAACGCCACGACGTCGATCCGCAGCCCGGCGTCGCTCGAGACGCGGTCGACCTTTGTCTCGGTCGTGAACGTCGCCCAGACGAAGACCGCAACGACGCAGGCGAGCACGAGCGCGTACGCCGACTCGAGAATCGGTGCGTCGCTCTTCGAGCTCGGCGTGCGACCCGTACCCGCGCGGTAGCGGACCAGCGCGAACAGCACGACCCCGACGACGATCGCAACGACGACGAGCATGACCGGGAGGTAGAGCTCGAGCAGGTCTCGGAACTCGACGCGTGTGTCGATCAAGCCGGCGCGCCGTTCTGCCGCGCACGTTCCTCGAGGCGCCGGCGCTGCGGGATCACCGTGTACTTGGGGTCGCGCGCAGACGCAAAGCCGGCCTTGAACACGGACCAGCGCTCGCAGGCGGCTCCGGCCAGGATCAGGCCGCCGCCGAGCGCTGCGCCGGCGCGCCTGCGCCCGACGACGCCGAGGACTGCAGCCCCGGCGGCGGTCAGCGTCTTGGCGGCGCGGGCGAACGTTCCCGCGGTGCCACGGTGGTACGGCTCGGCGAGCAGTTCGCCCAGGTTCTTCTCCATCCGCTTGGTCGCTGCGAGCTCCGCGACCGCGCCCGCGAGCGCCAGCCTGCGTGCCGGTCCCGCGAGCTCGGGTGGAGTCACGATCGCGGCTGCGGCACCCGCGCTCGCGGCGGATCCGGCGGCGAAGACGAGCGGCAGGTCGTGACGGGCCTCGCTCCAGACGGGGATCGCGGTGTCGGCGAGGACCCCTCCGGTGTAGGTCGAGAGCGGCATCCCGAGCACGCCGGCGACGACCTCGGCGGCGATTCGGATCCGCGGGAGGATCCCGAGCAGCTCGCATGTGCCCGCGATGCCGGCCGTCGAGCCGAACGCGGAGAGCACCCAGGTCCCGACGCTCATCGGCGAGGTGACCTTGAAGACGCGGAGCATGTTGTAGAAGCGCGTGGGGCGGCCGAGGTCCTTGATCAGAAGCAGCGGGCTCACGCTCCCGCCCGCGAGCGCCATAAGCGAGGCGTTGCGGGCGAGCTTCGGGTTCCCGGCCAGCCGTGCCCCGAGCGCCAGGCCGGCGGAGGCGCCCGCGAGGCCGCCGCAGAAGAGGTACCAGGGGATCTCCAGCTTCCAGACCGGCTCCTTGACGATCGGCCGGCCGTAGTAGGAACGCACCTCGGTCATTCGGTCCCCAGCGCGAAGCAGGCGGCGATTCCTGCGCCGAGCAGTCCGGCCGCGCCCGCGACTGCGCCCCAGATCGACAGCAGGTTGCGGGTCGGGACGACGGGGTCGGGCGGGAGGCCGTAGACCTCCGGCTCGTCCAGGAGCAGGAAGAACGCTCCGAACCCGCCTACGCCGTCGTTCGCGTCGTCCCCGTAGAGCCGCGCGCTCTCTGCGCCCTCGGTGACGACCTGCTCGTAGCGTTGGCGGGCCCTCTCGACCAGCTCGTCCAGCGGGCCGAACTGGATCGAGTCCGTCGGGCAGGCCTTCGCGCAGGCCGGCTCGAGGCCGTCCTGGAGCCGGTCGTAGCAGAGCGTGCACTTGTGGGCGCCGCCGTCGTGCGCCCCGGGGGCGTGGCGCTCGATCGCGTGGCCGGGCGGCTCGCGGCGGCCGATCACGCCGAACGGGCACGCCGGGACGCAGTAGCCACAGCCGTTGCAGACGTCGTCCTGGACGACGACGGTTCCGAACTCCGTCCGGAAGAGCGCCCCGGTCGGGCAGACGTCGAGGCAGCCTGCGTGCGTGCAGTGCTTGCAGACGTCGGAGCTCATCAGCCAGCGGAAGTCCATCGCCTCGGGGCCCGGCTGCTCGACGAATGCGACGTGGCGCCACGTGTTCGCGTTCAGCTCGCCGGTGTTGTCGTAGGAGTTGCCGCTCCAGACGAGGCCGTCCTCGGGGACGAGGTTCCACTCCTTACAGGCGACCTCGCACGCCTTGCAGCCGATGCAGACGGTGGTGTCGGTGAAGAACCCGACGCGCGGCCGCGCCTCGGCCCCGTAGCTCGAGGTCGTCGGCGCAACACTCATTTGCCCGCTCCGGCCATGTCTGGGGTCTGACCCCCGCCATGTCTGCTTCGGACGCTCACAGCTCGATGTCCTGCTTCCCCGAGCGGATCGTGTCGGGCGGCCGGTGCGCCTCGACGAACCGCGGCAGCTCGGCCCCGCGCGGGCGCCGCCCCGGCCGGATGTCACAGCTCGCGGCCTTCACTTCCTGGATATGCACGTTCGGATCGAGCGCGATCGGAAAGAGGTCATTCGCCGAGTCACCGCGCGAGAGCCCACGGAAACCCCAGTGGTACGGCAAGCCGACCTGGTGCACTCGCCGGCCCTGCACCGTCAGCGGCGGGATCCTGTCGGTGACCATTACCCGTGCTTCGATCGCCGTGCGCGCCGTGACGATGGTGGCCCAGCCGCCGTGCTCGAGACCGCGCTCGGCCGCAAGCTCCGGACTGACCTCGCAGAAGAACTCCGGCTGGAGCTCGCTCAGGTACGGCACGCCGCGCGACATCCCACCGGCCGTGTGGTGCTCCGTGAGCCGGTAGGTCGTGGCCACGTACGGGTACGCGGAAGCCCCCGGCGCCCCGCCCGACGGGTTGTACTCGTTCAGCCTGCGCGGGAACTGCTGCCGGGCCGGGTTCGCCCGGCACGAATAGAGCGGATTCTCGAGCGGCGACTCGTGCGGCTCGTAGTGCGTCGGCAGCGGCCCGTCCTTGAGGCCGCTCGGGACGAAGAGCCAGCCCTGCCCGTCCGCCTGCATGATGAACGGGTGGTCGCCCCGGATTGCCTGCTGGTCGCGGGCGTCGTCCGGCGGCTCGTAGTCCGGCCGCTTGTCCAGCTCGAAGTCCGGGACGTCCTGGCCGACCCACTTCGCCTCGGACTCGTCCCACCAGACGTACCGCTTCCGCTCCGACCACGGCTTCCCGTCCGGATCGGCCGAGGCCCGGTTGTAGAGGATCCGGCGGTTCATCGGCCACGCCCAGCCCCACTCGGAAGCCACCCACGACTGCTCGCGCCCGGGCTTCTTCTGCGCCGGCCGGTTGACCTCGTCGGCGTAGCACCCGGAATAGATCCAGCAGCCGCAGCTGGTCGACCCGTCCGCCTTCAGGAACGTGTAGTCCGGCAGCGCGCGGTCGTGTGCATCGACGCCGCCGACCTCCCGCAGCACGGCTTCCGCGCTCGGCTCGGCGATCTCCCCCTGCGTCGGGTAGGTCCAGGTCAGCTCGAGGATGGGCCGGTCGCGCGCCTCCTGCGACTCCCCGAGCTTCTCGCGGATCTTGCGGCCCAGGTGGTACGTGAACCAGAGCTCGGAGCGGCAGTCCCCCTCCGGCTCGACCGCCTTCCAGTGCCACTGGAGCAACCGCTGCGTGTTCGTGAACGAGCCGTCCTTCTCGACGTGCGACGCGGCAGGCAGGAAAAAGACCTCCGTGCCGACCTCCTCGGTCCGCAGCTCGCCGCTCTCGATCTCCGGCCCCTCCTTCCAGAACGCCGCCGACTCGATCTCGACGAAGTCGCGCACCACAAGCCAGTCGAGCTTCGACAGAGCGAACCGGTGCAGCCGTGAGTTCGACGACCCCACCGCCGGGTTCTCGCCGAGCAGGAAGTAGCCCTTGACCTTGCCGTCGAGCATCCCGAACGCGCTTTGGTAGGCGGAGTGGTCGCCCGAGATCCGCGGCAGGTAGTCGAAGCAGAAGTCGTTGTCCATCGTCGCGTGCGAGCCCCACCACGCCTTCAGCAGGCTGACGAAGTACGCGTCGAGCTTGCCCCAGAACCCGGTCGGCGAGCGGTTCAGGTCGATGTACTCGGCCAGGCTCTTGTCGGCGCCTGCGTGCGGCATCGGCATGTAGCCGGGCACGATGTTGTAGAGCGTCGCGATGTCGGTCGAGCCCTGGATCGACGCGTGGCCGCGGAGCGCCATGATCCCGCCGCCGGGCCGGCCGACGTTGCCAAGCAGGAGCTGGATGATGCAGGCGGTGCGGATGTACTGGACGCCGACCGAGTGCTGCGTCCAGCCGACGGAGTAGACGAACGCGGAGGTGCGCTCGCGCCCGGAGTTGTCGCAGATCGCCTCGCAGACGCGCAAGAACAGCTCTTTCGGACAGCCGCAGACCTCCTCCACGAGCTCGGGCGTGTAGCGCCGGTAGTGCTTCTTCAGGAGCTGGAAGACGCAGCGCGGGTGCTGGAGCGTCTCGTCCTCGTCGGGCGGCTCGCCGTGCTTGAGCCCTGCCGCCGCCCCGCCGTGGCCAGCCGACTCGCCGCGCGGTGCGCCTTCCTCGCCC
The DNA here is from genome assembly GCA_046724905.1 of Actinomycetota bacterium. Lineage (GTDB taxonomy): Bacteria > Actinomycetota > Thermoleophilia > Gaiellales > Gaiellaceae > JBKOXJ01. Next base: position 5,995 of record JBKOXJ010000081.1, read on the forward strand.
ATGCCCGACCCCTCGACCTCGAGCCCCGCGTACTGCCACGTGGAGTGCTCGTACTCGCCCTTCTCCTCGTTCCAGCCGGAGAAGTAGCCGTCGAGGTCCTCGGTGTCCTTGAAGTCCTCGTGGATGATGACCGGCGCGTTCGTGTACGCCTTCACGTACTCGTCGAACCAGCGGTCGTTCTCGAGGACGTAGTTGACGATGCCGCCGAGGAAGGCGATGTCGGACCCTGCGCGGATCGGCACGTGGAAGGTCGACATCGCGCTCGTCCGCGTGAAACGCGGGTCGACGTGGATGACCGTTGCGCCCCGGTGCCGCGCCTCCATCACCCACTGGAAGCCGACCGGGTGGTTCTCGGCCATGTTCGAGCCCATGATCACGATGCAGTCCGCGTTGGCGAGGTCCTGCTGGAAGGTGGTCGCTCCTCCTCGCCCGAACGACGTCCCGAGACTCGGGACCGTGGAGCTGTGTCATATGCGGGCCTGGTTCTCGACCTGGACGACGCCGAGCGCCGTGAACAGCTTCTTGATCAGGTAGTTCTCTTCGTTGTCGAGCGTCGCGCCGCCGAGGCTGCCGATCGCCATCGTGCGGTTGACGACCTCCCCCTGCTCGTTCGTCTCCTGCCAGCTGTCGCCGCGGGTCGCGATGACGCGGTCGGCGATCATATCCATCGCCTCGTCGAGTGACAGCTCCTCCCAGGTGCGGCCGAACGGGCGCCGGTACTTGACGCGGTACTCGCGCAGCGGGCTCGTGACGAGCTGCTTCGACGCCGCGCCCTTCGGGCAGAGCCGTCCGCGCGAGATCGGGCTGTCCGGGTCGCCCTCGATCTGGTCGACCTTTCCCTCGCGCACGTACACGAGCTGGCCGCACCCGACGGCGCAGTACGGGCAGACCGACTTGACGACGTGTTCGGCCTCCGCCGTCCGGGGGCGCAGCCGCTCCGAGGGCTTCGAGCGGACGGCCTTCCCGAGCCCGAGCATGTCTCCCTCGCGGAGCTGGCGCACGACCGGCCAGGCGTCGAACAGCTCGCCGAGCTTCACTGCGGCCGCGTTTCCCCGAGCCGGGGCCGCGAAACGTCGCGGTCAGTCGAAGGCGAACACAGTCGAGAAAGCCTGTGCATCCGACGGCTCGTTGTAGAACCAGACCTCGGTGATCCGTCCATCGCGGAGGCGATAGACGGCGATCTCACGTCCCTCCGATCGCCTCCCGTCGCGCTCGGCCCACCAGCGAACGAGCACGGCCGAGTGCTCGTCGAGGTTCAGGAACTCGACCGGCT
>JBKOXJ010000133.1:0-9687 GCA_046724905.1 Actinomycetota bacterium
GTTCACGGCCGTGCTTCCGCCCGACCAGGTTCACAGCGCGCGCAGGCATTTCGCGCTGAGGATGCTGGGACAGGAGCCCTTCGCCGACCACGAGACGATGCTCGAGGGTGCGAGTGGCCGTCACGCAATCGAGATCAGCTCGGTTCCCCTTCGGAAGGGTCATCAGATCGTGGGCGTCTTCGGGGTGGTGCGCTCGGACCGGCCCGTTCCGGCTCGGGAGACGACCGACGTCGCACCGAGGCTGACGCCGCGGCAGCACGAAGTCCTGCGGATGCTCGGGGCCGGCATGACGACGCGGCAGATGGCCGAGGAGACAGGGCTCGCGATCGAGACGATTCGCAATCACGTGCGCGCCTTGCTGGCAGAGCTCCGGGCGCAGTCCCGCCTCGAGGCGGTTCTGGTCGCTCACCGCTACGGCCTGCTCGAGGGGCCGGGCGACGCGTCCAATTGACGCAGTTGGGTCAGGAAACGCGCGGGCCGGATCGAGCAGGATGACCGTGCCCACAGCGCGCCCGGCTGCTGGGCGCGCGTGGTCCTCCCCTCGGCGCGACGCTCTTTGCGTCGCGCCGAGCCCTTTTACTCGGCGTCGTCTGCGTACACGACCACCGTCCCGGCGATGAAGTCGTGGAGCCCTCGGCGCCGGTCGTCGACGAGCGCCGGCAGGAACCCGGCGAAGCACGGGATGATCGCCAGCGCGAGGCCGGCGAGGCGTAGCAGCGAGCGTCCGTAGCCTGGCGTGCCGCCCCCGCCAACCTGCACACGCACGCGCATCGCGCGCATGCCGGGCGTCTGGCCCACCGTCGCCCAGAAGCCGGCGAAGTAGACGATCTGCAGCAGGAGCCAGAGCGTCACCCCGAGCGCCTCGGCGAGCCAGTTGGGCCGGAGGTGCCCGAAAAGCGACGAGACGAGGTCGACGAATGCGGCGCCCGTCACGAAGACGAGCGTCACGATTCCGGCGTCGATCGCGAGGGCCACGCCGCGGGTTCCGATGCCGGCGTAAGGGATCGACCGCTCGCCGACGGGCGCCGACACGCGCGGCGCCCGCCCGAACCAGCGGCGCGGAGGGCGCTCGACGGCATCGTCGAAGCGCACCGCATCCCTGCGCGCGCGTACAGCGGTCTCGGCGGCCATCGACGTCGACTGCTGAGCGAGAGCCGATCGGACCTGAGAGCTCGAAAGGACCTGCGCGAGCACCCGCTCGAACTCGGGGCTTCGCAACGTCTGGTCGACCGCCCGGCTCGCCAGTAGCTCCCGCAAGAGGCGCTCGGCCTGCTCGCTCTCGAGCGCGGACGTGAGCGCGCCCTCGAGATCGTCGTGGCCGAGCGCCTCAGCCGCGACTCGCTGGACGACCCGATGCTCGACGAGCGACTGCGCGAACGCCTCGGGCAGCGGGCCCGCGAGGATGCCGTCGATCGCGCGCTGGAGCGTGGGGGTAGCGACGGCGCGCACCGAGCCGAGCATCAGTCGCTCGATTGCGGACGCGCCGGTCGCATCCGGGTCGGTCACCTTCCTTGCTCAGTTCACGGGGTTGGTTGCTCTCTCCATTCCGAGGTCATCGAAAGCGCGTAGATCACCAGGATCGCGACCGTCATCGAGGCAGCCCCGAACCACGGCGCGTAGGCAAGCACCATGAAGCTTTGGATGATCACGAGGCTCGCCCAGGCGTAGCCGATGACGCGCCCGAAGGTGTTGCCGCCGAGCAGGGACAGGCCGCCCCAGATGGCGAGCCCTGCGATCACGGCATCCCAGATGCCCCAGAGGAAGAGATTGTCGCCGAGCGCACCGCGCGTGAGGTCGTTCACCCTCGCGCTGTCGGCGAAGTAGTAGAGCGCCGAGATCGCACGCAGGCAGCCGACCGAGATCAGCACCACGGCTGCGAACGTCAACCATCCCGGACGCTGGAGAGCAGAGAAGGTTCGATTCGACATCGTCGACATTGGCTTCCTCCTGCCGGTGCGGTTCCGCTAATGGGTCGTGACAGCGTCCCCCGGGTCCGCGGCCGGAGCATCATCCCGAGCGGGTGATCCCCGTCGCGACTGTTGCCAGGTCAGGCGCGTTGGCGTCGCTGCCGGCTGCTCGCAGGTGTGCGGGACGCGACGCCGAGCTGTGGACGAAGCGGCGCACGCCTCTCCACGTCGACGCGCCCCCGCGCAAACGCGTCCACCCGGCCCCACCGACCCGGGATGTCCAGCACCTCGAGGTGGCCGATCCCCATCGGGAGCGCGGGATCCACGACGAGGTGGTCGCCGACCGGCTCGAGCCCCAGCATCGTGCGTAGGAGCAGAAGCGGGGCACCGGTCGACCACGCCTGCGGGCTGCAGGCGGTGGGGTACTGGACCGGGTACCTGGTCACCGAGCGCTCGTAGCCGCCGAACGCCTCGGGGAGCCGGCCGTCGAAGAATTCGGCGGCGTCGAGGATCCCGGCGGCGACCGTCGCCGCCTCCTCCTTGAAGCCGTACCGCCGCAGCCCCCAGGCGACGAAGGACGTGTCGAACGGCCAGACGGTTCCGACGTGGTACCCGATCGGGTTGTACCGGCCTTCGCCCTCCGCGAGCGTCCGGATCCCCCAGCCCGAGAAGAGCCGAGGCCCGAGGAGGTGCCGCGCGAGGGCTTTCGCCTTCGACTTGTCGACGATGCCGCTCCAGAGCAGGTGGCCGTTGTTCGAGGACAGGGCGTCGACCTGGTTCCCGTCGGGGTCGAGCGCCAGCGCGAAGTACTGCCCGTCCTCGACCCAGAAGTCGCGGTTGAACCGTCGTTTCAGGTCGGCCGCGTCCTTCTCCAGCCGATCGGCGAACGGCGCGTCCTTCCAGACGAGACGCGCGAGACGCGCGCCGCGGATCTTCGCGTCATAGGCATAGCCCTGGAGCTCGCACGTCGCCCGCGGGAAGCCGGGCAGCCGGCCGTCACGGTAGGAGATCGAGTCCCAGGAGTCCTTCCAGCACTGGTTCTCGAGGCCGGTCTCCTCGTTGCGGCGCTTGTACCAGACGTAGCCGTTGCCCATCAGGTCGGCGTACTCGTCGATCCAGTTCAGCGCCGCGCGAGCCTCCGGCTCGAGGTCGCGCACGAGCCGCGTGTCCCCGCTCCAGCGCTCGTACTCGTCGAGCAGCACGACGTACAGCGGCGTCGCGTCGGCAGTGCCGTAGTAGGGCGAATGCGGCCGCTCCTCGAAGGCGGGCAGCTCTCCGTACCGCAGCTCGTGGAGGATGCGTCCCGGGTCCTCGTCCCGGAAGTCGTCGACCCTCGTGCCCTGCCAGTTCCCGAGCGCGCGGAGAGTCGTCGCCGCGAGCTCAGGAGTGAACGGGAGCGCCTGGAGGCTGGTGAAGATGCTGTCGCGCCCGAACATCGTCATGAACCACGGGAGGCCGGCGGCAGGAAGGCTCTGCCCACCCCCGACCGGCGGGGAGAACCGGAGAGCGGCAAGGTCGACGAGGCTGCGTCGATACGTCGACTTCAGCGACTCCCAGTCGCATTCAACGCGCGGCGCCTCCCCCAGCCAGCGCTCGAGGTTTCTCTCCATGGCCGACTTCCGCCGGCCGTTCGGCCCGTGCTTCGTCTCCCGAGGTCGGTGACCGGAGAACAGCACCTCCGTGACGACGTCGAGATGCGTCCGCCACTCCCCGTGCGGCTCGATCGGGACGTCGTACGTGAGTCCGCCCTCGTCGACTCGGGCGGGAACCGACGAGGAGATCCGGGTCGCCCGCGCGAACGTCTCGCGTTCGTAGAAGAGGACGAGGTCGCCGTTCTCGATGCGCGTGTTGTACGTCCCCTTCTTCTGCAGGGCATCCTTGACCTCGAAGAGATCGGCGAAGTCCGATTCGGCGTCGATCCGCACCGTCAGCTCGACGGGATGGTCCTGGTGGTTGAGGATCGTCAGGTCCTCGTGGAAGCCGTTGCCGACGGCGCGTTGCCGGATGACCGACAGCTTTGCATCGACGTAGACGGTCCCGGTCCCGGGCACAAGGAAGAAGCGGGTCTCGAAGTACTGGAGGTCGTCCGTCGACAACGGATTGAGCTTCTGCCCGTCGATCGTCAGCACCCATTTCGAGAGAAAGCGCGTGTCGAACGCGAACAGACCGGTGGGATCCGTCAGCGACGCCTCGATGTCGCCGCTGTCGTCGCTGACGACGAAGGTGTTGCCGTCGAGGATCTGTACCAGCGGACCGCTCATGCCGCGTGGCCGCCGCCGTCGGGCGGGCCCGGGAGGAGGCGCTGGAAGAGGACGATGAGCTCGAAGTCACCGTCGATTGTGACGACGCCGCGGAGCATGGCCGACATCGCGTTCGTCTCTCCGCGTGCCAGGCTGTCGAAGACCTCCTTGCGTGTTCGCACGGTGCTGTCGGCCTTGGCGTTGCGACGCGAGACCCGGATGTCGCCTCTGTCGATCGCGAGGAGCCAGTGCTCCACGTGCTTGCCGTCTTCCAGGTCGATTCGAAGCGTTCCGCGCGCCTTCTCGAGCAGCGGCTCGTGACCGCGGGCACGCAGGCGTTCGAAAAATTCCGCGGTCGCGTCGGCCATCGTCGCGCCTCTCCCTGTTCGCGCCGGAGGTTGTGCTCGAACGCCGACCGATGCTAGCGCGGTCCCGTGCGCGAGCGGTCATCCCAAGGGGGTGATCACATGCCGGGCGAGCACCTGGAGGGTTTGCGGCGTGATCTTGCTGCTCGTGATTCTGCTCATCGTCTTCGGCTCACTCGAGTCGCCCTGGAATGTCGTCGTCTTGGCAGTGGGATGCGTCCTGGAAGTCGGTGAGATCGCGGTCCTCCGTCGCTGGGCGAAGCATCTCGATCGGCGCACGCGACGGACCACCGGCTCGGAGGCGATGATCGGCGAGCGCGCCGAGGTCGTCGAGCCATGTCGACCGCGCGGGACGGTGCACCTGCGCGGGGAGCTGTGGGCGGCGGTGTGTGAAGCAGGCGCCGACACCGGCGACATCGTCGAGGTTCGGTCAGTCGACGGCCTGACGCTGATCGTCTCGCACTAGGACCGCGGCCGGGTCGGTCATCCCATCGGGACGATGTCGGGAGACGTGCCGGGGTCTTAGCTGCGCCGAGGAGGAAGGGAGCAGGAATGAGGACGACGCAGGACTACCAGCTCCAGGGCACGTACGCGTCCTCGGTCGTCGACGACGAAGCGCCGATCGGAGCGGGCTGGGTCGTGTTCGCGGCGGTCATGCTCGGGCTGGCGGGGACCTGGAACTTCATCGACGGGATCCTCGCGATCACGTCGTCCAAGGTGTTCGTCGGGCACCAGGCCTTCGTCTTCAGCGACCTGAACACGTGGGGCTGGATCGTGATGATCCTCGGCATCCTCGAGGGCCTTGCGGCTGTGACCCTGTTCTCGGGAAGCGAGTTCGCGCGCTGGTTCGGAATCGCGGCGGCCGGCCTGAACGCAATCGGCCAGCTCATGTTCGCTCCCGCCTACCCGTGGTGGGCGCTGGCCATGTTCTCAGTCGACGTGTTGATCATCTACGCGTTGGCCGTGTACGGCGGCGCTCGGCTGCGGGAAGCCGTGTAGCCGTCACGAACGCTTCGTGCCGAGCTCGACCAGCCCCAGCTCCAGCGCGCGCGTGATTGCCTCGCTTCGGCTGGTCACCCCGAGCTTTCGATAGACGGAGATCGCCTGGGTCTTGACGGTGTTTCGCGACACGTAGAGGGCCTCGCCGATCTCGCGGAAGGACAGATGCGTCGCGAGGAACGGCAAGAGGCGAAGCTCGGCGGCCGTGAGCCCGGCGACGCTCGCATGCTCACGCCGCGGAATCGCTTTGGCCTCGCGCTCGAGCGCTCCGGCCTGGTCGGCGAGCACGCCGACACGGGGATGCTCGACCAGCAACCTACGGATCTCTGCGAGCACCGACTGCACCGACCCGGTGTCGCGGAGAGCGAGGTACGCCCGCGCCTCCTCGAGGAGCGTCTGCAGGGTGAGCCACGGCAGCCGGGTGCGAACGAGGCGCTCCCGGAGGGCTTGAACCTGCGCGAGCAGGTCGCGAGCCTCATCCCAGCGGCCGTGCCGAAGGCACGCGCGCGCTGCCACGGCAAAAGCCATCGAGGTCGTCGCATACGCCTCCAGGTGTCCCTCCTCCGCCAGCTCGCGGGCCTCCGTCGCGAACGTCTCGGCGGCCGTGTGGTCGGCTCGAGCGGCGGCGATCAACGATCGTTCGGTGACGGCGACGATTCGCGTGTCGGTGGCACCGAGGCGCTCCGCTTCGGCCGCGGCCGCTGCGAAGACCTCGTCGGCGTGGTCGTCCTGCCCGAGCAGCAGCGACCCGACGGCAAGGGCGATCATCGCGGTCGGGCGGAAGTGGCTGTCGCGAGGAAGACCGGCGAGAGCGGACTCGGCGTCCACGATCATCTGCCGGACGCCGTCCCTGCCCGTTGTCGCGCGCACGGCCGCGATCCACGGCTGCAACGACGTGGACCCCTCGGCGCGGGGGCCTTCGACGCTTGCGGTCTCAGTGATGCTCAACCAGTGTTCGGCCTCCTCTGGGCGCCCGCGCAGGAGGTGGACGAGGGTCCCCTCGAGCGCGACCGCGGGGTAGCGCTTCAGGAGCTCCGGGTCGTCGAAGCGCGCAAGCCACCCTTCGACGGTGGCCACACGGCCGTCGTAGTACACCGGGAGAGCGATCGTCGCGAGGATCCGGGCGGCGCGATCGAGATCGCCCGCCGCATGAGCGTGCTCGAGCGCCGACTCCGGGTCCGCCTGCGCCTCGTACCAGGCGGCTGCGCGGCGGTGCAAGACGGGCACGAGCTTCGGCTCACGCTCGGCCAGCTCTTGCTGCAGCAGCTCGCGAAAGAGGTGGTGGTAGCGGTACCAGATCCGTTGGCGATCGAGTGGGATCACAAAGAGGTTGGCGCGCTCGATCTGCTCGAGCTCGCCGGCAGACCCCTCCTGTTGGAGCACGGCGTCGCATAGCGGCCCACACATCCGTTCGAGCACCGACGTCCTCTGGAGGAACCGAAGGGCGTGTGGGCGCAGGCGGGACAGGTACTCCCGTCTCAGATAGTCCGCGAAGTGCTCGTCGCAGCCGGTGAACCGAATCGGCTCGTGTCCGTCGTCGCGCAACGCGAGCGCGGCAGGATAGAGGGCGGCCGGCCAACCCTCGCAGTGCGTCACGAGCTCCGTCACCTCGGCCAACGTGACGTCGGCGCCGCTGGAGCGAAGGAGGACGAGACCCTCCTTCGGGGTGAGAGCGAGTTGATCGACGCCGAGCTCGAAGAGCCTGCCCGCCGCCCTGAATGCCGCGATCGGCAACGCGGGCGCCGCTCGCCCGGCCAGAACTAGCACCGAGCCCTCGGAGAGGTGATCCACGATCGCGGCGAGCGCCTCCGTCGAGGCTCGCGACCGCACCAGATGCGCATCGTCGATCACGATCACCAAGTTGTCTTCGAACGCGCTCAGCGCCGATCCCAGCCGGGGTACGGCGGCGGTCCAGATCGACGGGCCTGGAGCGGCCAGCGCCTCCACGACGGACCGGTGGAGCGGCCGGATCGCGTGCACCGCGGCGGCGAGGTGACGAAGCAGAACGATCGGGTCGTCGTCGCGGTCGTCGACCGAGATCCAGGCGAACGGCCGGGAGTCTCGCCCGGCCCACTGCGCGAGCAACGTCGTCTTGCCGTAGCCGGCGGGCGCGGTGATCGTCGCGACCGAGTAGTCGCGATGGGCGCGCAAGCGGTTGACGAGGCCGGTCCTCGAAACGGTTCCCGGGCGCAGACCAGGGACGTGGAGCTTCGACTCGGAGACCTCGAACGGCAGGCGCGCGATCCGCGGCGCCGGCAGCGGCTCGGCCTCGGCTCGCGCTGCGCGGCTCTTCACGGCCGTCACGCTCATGCAGCTACCCGAGTCGGGTCGAGTCGCGCGGCCTGGGCGATCGCGTCGCTGCGTCCGGACACGCCGAGCTTCCGGTAAATCGAGATCGCTTGGGTCTTGACGGTGTTGCGGGACACCTCGAGCTGCTCCGCGATCTCGCGGAATGAGAGGTGGGTCGCAAGCAGCGGCAGGAGCCGTAGCTCGGCGGGCGTGAGACCGAGCCTGGCGTTCTCCTCGACGAGGGTCAGCGTTCGGACGTCGCGCGCCAGCTCGCGTGCCTGGTCGACGAGCACGCCGAGCTCAGGGCGCACATCGAGGATCGCCGTGATTTCGGCAAGCAACGCGCGCGCCTGGTCGAGGCCGTGCAGCGTGACGTAACAACGGGCGAGCTCCAGCCTCACGCCCACCGCAAGCCAGGGCAGTGCTTCGGTCAGACACGCCCGGCTCCGGTCGGCGGCAGCGAGCAGCTCGCGGGCTTCCGCCCAGCGGCCGCGCCGAAGCGACGAGCTCGCGCCCGCCGCGAGCGCGATCACGAACGTCGGATACTCCGCGAGCTCCCCTTCAATCCCGATCGCGCGCGCTTCCTGGGCCAACTCGTCGGCTGCGGCCACGTCTCCCCGAGCGCTCGCAATGAGCGCCTGCTGGCCGATCGCAATCATGCGCGTCTCGGTCCACCCGAGCGCCGCCGCCTCGACGGCTGCGGCGCCGAGCATCGCGTCGGCTTCCTCCGCAGCGCCGTCGAGCATGGCCGCGGTTCCGCGCATCAGCAGCGCGGCGGGATGCCACTCGTTTCCTCGTCGAAGCTTGGCCAAAGCAGCGTCCGCCTCCAGGAGCATCTGGCGCGGGCCTTGACGACACAGAGCGGCGCGAACGACGGCGATCTTCGGTTGGACGGCGGCTGCGTCACGGCGGCGTGACCGAACGCCCCGTTCGGCGGCTTCGAGCCATCGTTCCGCCTCCGCGGTTCGCCCCCGCTCAGCGTGCAGCCGGCTGCCGTGCACGGCGAGGAGCGGATACCGCTCGAGCCCGCTCGTCTCGAAGCGACCGAGCCAGTCCTCGAGCGTCGCCGCGCGGCCGCGGCACGCAAGAGGGAGCGCGACGGCGCAGATAATCGAGGCCACGCGACCGGCGTCGCCTCCGGCGTCGGCGTGCTCGAGCGCCGTCTCGAGGTCGCCCTTCGCCTCGTGCCAGTCCGCTGCTCGGCGATGGAGCGTCGGAATCAGCTGTGGCTCCACCTTCGCGAGCTCGCCAAGGAGGAGGTCGCGGAAGAGGTGGTGGAAGCGGTACCAGCCACGACGTTCCAGCGGCATCAGGAAGAGGTTCGCGCGAGCGATCTTCTGGAGCTCGCGCCCGGATCCCTGATCCTGCAGAACGGCGTCGCACAGCGGCCCCGAGAGCGCACGGAGGACGGCGGTCCGGCGCAGGAATCGCAACTCGCGTTGGCGCAGGCGCGCGACGTACTCGGTACGCAGGTAGTCGACGAGGAAGCGGTCGTCTCCGGCGAAGCGAGCCGGTCGCACCGATCCGAGGATCGCGTCGCGCGATGAGAGCGCCGCCAGGTAGAGGGCAGCCGGCCAACCCTCGCTCCTCTCGATCAACTCGTCCGTTTCCTCGTCGCTGAGATCGGCCTCCGCCGATCGCAAGAGCAGCCGCGCCTCCCGCGGAGTCAAGGCGAGGTCGCGGACACCGACCTCTTTCACCGCTCCGTCCCCCGGGAATGCGGCGACGGGAAGCTTCGGCGTCACCCTCGCCGCGAACACGATGATCGATCCCTGCGGAACTTGGCCGACCAGCGACGACAGCACGCGCCTCGCCTCCGGCGCGCGAAGAAGGTCGGCGTTGTCGAGCATGAGCACGTACGGTCGGATGCACTTGGCCACCGTCCGC
>JBKOXJ010000045.1:0-9024 GCA_046724905.1 Actinomycetota bacterium
GCTGGGCGCTGGTCAACGCCGACGTCGTCCTGGTCGGGGAGGAGCCGAGGATCGCCGGCCACCGCGACGAAATGGCTCGCCGGCTCAGTGCTGCGATCGGCGAAGGTGAAGTGAGCGTCCGCGCGACGACGACGGATCGCCTCGGCTTCACCGGCCGCCGCGAAGGCCTGGCCGCGCACGCTGTTGCACTTCTGCGCAGGTAACGCTTCGCGCAACCGATCCGGCTCTTAACGGGGACTGTCCCCGGACGTGGGCGAAGCGGCCGGTCCGGGATGTGCCGAGAGCGTTACAACTTCCCCACAGGCCGCGATGGCGCGAAATCAGGCAGACGGCAGCGTGAACGACACGCGGGCGCCGCCGCCCGCGCGGTTCTCGGCCCAGATCCTGCCGCCCTGCGCCTCGACGAGCCCGCGCGCGATCGCGAGGCCGAGTCCCGCGCTGCCGCGGCCGCTCGTGCGGGCCGGGTCGCCTCGCCAGAAGCGTTCGAACATCCGCTGCTCGGCTTCCGGTTCGAGCCCCTCGCCGGTGTCCTCGACGGTCACCTGGACCTCCTCGGCTCCCGGCTGGACGAAGACCGCGACCGACCCGTCCGAAGGCGTGTGCCTGAGCGCGTTCGTGATCAGGTTGTGGAGCACGCGCTCGACTTTGGCCGGCTCGCAGCGGGCTGTCGCGCCGCCGTCCACGCGGGCTTCCAGACGCACTCGGCGCGACTCAGCTTCGGCTTCCAGCCCACGCACGCACGACTCGACCAGGCCGGCAAGCTCGGCCTCGCGCAGCTCGAGCGTGAGCGCGCCCGCGTCGATTCGCGCCAGCTCGAAGAGGTCGTCGACGAGCAGCGAGAGCGTTCGGACCTGCTCCTGGAGAGCCGGGAGGTAGTGGCCCGGCTCGGCGAGCCCGTCCTCGGTCGCCTCGAGCATCGCCTGCATCGACGCGATCGGCGTGCGCAGGTCGTGACTCGCCCAGGCGACGAGCTCACGGCGGGCGTCGAAGAGCCGGGCGAAGCTGAGTGCCATGCTGTTGAACGCGCGGGCGAGCTCGGCCAGCTCGGACGGCCCCTCTTCGGGCGCCCGCGCGGACAGATCGCCGCTCGCGAGTGCGGCGGACGAGGCGCGCAGGCGATCGACCCGCCGCGAGACCGACCGCGCGAGCAGCAGCGCCGCGAGGACGGCGGCGGACGCGGACGCGGCGGTGACCGCGAGGATCTTGACGTCGTCGCCCATGTGGAACATCACCCAGCCCGAAAGGAGCACCGCGCCGAGTGGAAGCACAACCGCGAGCAGGGCGAGACCCGCCAGCTGCAGGCGGACAGTCGGCAGCAGCCGCAGCGCGAACGCGACGACAAGCCCGACGCCGAGCGTCGCGAGGGCGACCACGACTGCGAGCCCGATCACGGCACGAACCGGTAGCCCACGCCCCAGACAGTCTCCAGGTAACGCGGGTGGGACGGATCCTGCTCGACCTTCTCGCGCAGGCGGCGCATGTGGACGGTGACGGTGCCGGTGTCCAACGCCGCTTCGTAGCCCCAGACGCGGTCCATGAGCTGGTCGCGCGAGAAGACATGGCGGGGGTTCGAGGCGAGGAACCAGAGCAGGTCGAACTCCTTGGCCGTCAGCCGCAGCTGCTCGCCGCCCCGGGTGACCTCGCGCGTCGAGGCGTCGATCTCGAGCTCGTCGAAGGCCAGCCGCGCCTCGCGCAGCGCAGGCGGCGCCGCGCGCCGGAGCACCGTGCGCACGCGCGCCGCCAGCTCCCGCGGGGAGAACGGCTTCGTCACGTAGTCGTCCGCGCCGAGCTCGAGGCCGACGATCCGGTCGGCCTCCTCGCCCCGAGCGGTGAGCATGATCACCGGCAAGTCCGAGCGGGAGCGGATCCAGCGGCAGAGCGAAAGGCCGTCGGTTCCGGGCAGCATCAGGTCGAGCACGACCAGGTTCGGCGTGTCCCGCTCGATCAGCTCGCGGGCGCGGTCGCCGTCGCCGGCCTCGAGGATCCGGAAGCCCTCGCGCTGGAGGTAGCGCACGACGACCTCGCGCACGATCGGCTCGTCGTCGACGACCAGAACCGTCGCCATGGGCTCATTCTGCGGGGTGAGGGGCGCCGCGGATGTTGCGAACGTCTTAATTCCCGCGGCGCCCCCCGTGCGCTACTGCTGGCTTAGCGGGCAGACGAAGCGCGTGCCGGTGTCGACGATCGACGTCGCCGCGGCCTGCACCGCGTCCGCATTCGTCAGCTGGCTCGTGATTCCGTACGCCAGGACCACCTTCCAGCGGCCGCCGTTGTAGCCCGGATGACCCGGCGCGCCGTCCGAGACTGACGCGCACGACGGGCAGTCCGGGAACATATAGAGCGTGTCGAACGGACCGAGGTCCGGGAGCGAGGTCGGCGTGAGAACGGTCCGGTACGCCTGATCGAAGGCGTAGATCGTGCCGCCGGGCGGCCCGGCCGAGGCATGTGCGGAGACGCCGACCGCGAGGGCGACGAGCGCCGTCGCGACCGCCACCGATATGAGTCGTCGCATCGTTCCTCCTTCGTCGGTGTGCGGAGCCCGAGGCTACGGCCCGCGTCTTTCGTCCCGGCTACGCGGCTCTTACGGGTCGCTTAACTCGGGAGCGAGACCCGACCGCGCTCGACGGAGACCAGGCCGTCGGCCGCGAGCGCCGTCAGGGCCTCGCCGTCCAGCTCTCCCGGTCGTCGCGGCCGCTCTGCGACGAGACGAAGCGTCGCGGTCCGGCGCTCGCGGAACGAGCCCTCGAAGCGGCCCTGGCGGCGCAGGGGTTCGTACCGGCGCCCGCGCGACGGGCACTCCACGCTCAGCGGACAGACGACGCAGCGGGGCACCCGCGCGATGCAGACGGCGGCGCCGAGATCCATCAGTGCTTGGGCTGCCCGCGGGCCGAACTCCATGCCCGTGCGCTCCAGCACCCGCGCGACGTTCGTGTCGACCGGGAGCAGCGGCTCGCCGAAGGCGAAGTTCCGGATCGCCGCCGCCGTGTACGGCCCGACGCCGGGCAGCTCTGTCAGGTCGTCGGGCCAGCCGGCCTCGGCCACGCGGCGGGCGGCGCGGTGGAGGTTGACGGCGCGGCGGTTGTAGCCGAGTCCCTGCCACTCGCGAATCACGTCGGCTGGGCTTGCGCCGGCGAGGGCTGTCACTGACGGCCAGCGGGCCAGCCAGCGCTCGTACCGCGGCACGACGCGCTCGACCTGCGTCTGCTGGAGCATCACCTCCGAGACGAGGATCGCGTACGGCTCACGCGTCCGCCGCCACGGGAGCTCGCGGCCGTTCTCCGCAAACCACGCCAGCAGACAGTCCTCCACGCACAGCGAGTCTAGGATGCGCGGCAGGACGCAGGCGGCTGTGAGCACAGAAGCTGAGATCGGCGTGATCGGGATACGTGACTCGTCGTCTCCGCTGGACGACGCCGAGCGCGTGGAGGTCGAGACACCGTACGGCCGGCCCTCCTCGGAGATCTCGATCGGCGAGATCGAAGGCACGCGCGTCGCATTCCTTCCGCGCCGCGGCGAGCACGGCGAGATCCCGCCCCGCCAGATCCCGTACCGCGCGAACGTGTGGGCACTGAAGGAGCTCGGCGTGCGCCGGATCGTCGCGCCGATCGTCTGCGGAGCGCTGCGGCTCGACTTCGCGCTGGGAGACATGGTCGTCTGCGACCAGTACGTCGATCGCACCTGGGGGCGTGAGGACACGTACTACGAAGGGCCCGGGACGATTCTCGTCGCGTCGGCCGAGCCGTTCTGCCACGACCTCGGCTCGATTCTCGTGCGGACAGGTGCCGAGCTCGGCTTTTCCGTGCGCGACGGCGGGACGATGGTCGTCGTCCAGGGCCCGCGCTTCTCGACCACCGCGGAATCGGAGTTCTTCCGGATGATGGGCTGGGACCTCGTGAACATGGTCGCGTACCCGGAGTCTCACCTCGCCCGCGAGCTCGAGCTCTGCTACGCGAATCTCTCGCTCGTGACCGACCACGACGTCGGCATCGCGGGCGCAGGAGGCGTAACGAGCCAGACGGTTGCGCGCGTGATGGCCGAGGGGCTCGGCCGACTCCGCACGCTGCTGCGCACGGCGATTCCTCGGATCGGCCCGCAGCCGGACGACGTGTGCGCCACGGCTCTGGCGAGGGCTCGCATGTGAAGAGGGTTCGCTTCGCGCCGAGCCCGACCGGGTCCCTGCACGTCGGGAACGCGCTCAGCGCCGTCGCCAACCGGCGCTTCGGCGACTGGATGCTCCTGCGGATTGACGACACCGACCCCGCGCGCAACGTCGAGGGCGGCGAGGACGCGATTCTCCGCGACCTCGAATGGCTCGGGATCGAGTGGGACGAAGGGCCTTTGCGGCAGAGCGAGCGCCAGGAGCGCTACCGCGAGGCGGCCGCGCCCCTCGGGGATCGCTTCGACGGCACGACGCTGCTCCGTGAGGACGGCACCGCGACGTACCAGCTCGCGAGCGTCGTCGACGACATCGACTTCGGCATCACCCACGTGATTCGCGGCAACGACCACCGGCCGAACGAGCCCCTGCACCGGAAGCTCGCCGAGACCCTCGGCGCGCGCCCCCCGGAGTTTCTCCACCACGGGCTGATCCTCGGCCCCGACGGCCGGAAGATGTCGAAGCGCGCCGAGGGCGCCACCGTCTCCGCGCTCCGGGAGGCCGGAATTCCGGCCGAGGCGGTGCGACGATACCTCGAGGAGCTCGGCATGCCGGCGCACGACGTCCAGTACGACCTGCCCCGGATCCGGCGGCTCGCGATCGACGCGATCGCGTCGCTCAGCGACGAGGAGCTGGCCGCCCGCGTCGGCGTCCCGCAAGAGGTCGCTCCGGCGCTGCGCGGGGCGCGCCATCTCGAGGAGGCCCGCGAGTACGCGCAGCAGATCC
Organism: Actinomycetota bacterium; assembly: GCA_046724905.1. Classification (GTDB taxonomy): domain Bacteria; phylum Actinomycetota; class Thermoleophilia; order Gaiellales; family Gaiellaceae; genus JBKOXJ01. The sequence continues at coordinate 4,883 of JBKOXJ010000045.1, forward strand.
TGGCCGCGCCCGAGCCTGCGAACGTCGGCGCGGCCGAGACGCTGACCCGCTTCCGGGAGCTGCGCGAAGCGGCGAACGGCCGGCTCGATCCGGATGCCGCCCGCGAGCTCGTGCGCGAGCTGAAAGCCGTCGGCGGCGATCTCCGCGCCCTTCGTCTCGCCCTCACCGGGCGCGAACGCGGCCCCGAGCTCTGGGCTGTGCTCGCCGCGCTGCCACGCGACGAGGCGCTCCGGCGGATCGACGCGGCGCGCTAGGTTGGGGCGATGCGCCTCTACAGCACCTGGCATCGCGAGAAAGTGGAGCTGCCGCCGCCTCCCGGCCCGATCGGGATGTACGTCTGCGGCCCCACCGTTTACCAGCGCATCCATGTCGGCAACGCAAGGCCGTTCGTGCTCTCGATGTGGCTCAAGCGCTGGCTCGAGACCCGCGGCTACGAGGTCACGCTCGTCGAAAACATCACCGACATCAACGACAAGATCTACGCGGCGGCGCCCGGAAACAGCGCCGAGCTCGCCGCGAACGCCTCGCGCTGGTACGTGGAGGACACCGATCGCTTAGGGCTTGGCCGGCCCGACCATGAGCCGAAGGCGACCGAGACGATCGCCGAGATCGTCGCCCTGATCGAAGAGCAGATCGCCGACGGGCTCGCGTACCAGGCGAACGGCGACGTCTACTTCCGCGTCGCGCGCTTCGGCGACTACGGACGCCTGTCGGGCCGGCTCGACCCCGAGGAGCTCCTGACGAATCCGTCGGTCGAAGAAGAGGCGGACGCGCTGAAGGAGGATCCTCGCGACTTCGCCCTCTGGAAGGGCCACAAGGAGGGCGAAGACACGTGGTGGGACTCGCCCTGGGGCCGCGGCCGGCCGGGCTGGCACATCGAGTGCTCGGCGATGGCGGAGAAGCACCTCGGGCCACGGTTCGAGATCCACGGCGGCGGCCTGGACCTGATCTTCCCGCACCACGAGAACGAGATCGCGCAGTCGCGGGGCGCAGGCCGCGAGTTCGCACGCATCTGGATGCACAATGGCATCCTGCGGCTGGCGGGCGAGAAGATGTCGAAGTCGCTCGGCAACGTCGAGTCGCTCCGCGACGGGCTCGAGCGCTGGGGGCGCGAGACCCTGCTCGTCTTCTTCCTCACTGCGCACTGGCGCAAGCCGATGGACTACGCCGACGAGACGCTCGCGGCGGCGGCGGCGCGGGCCGAAGGGTTCCGCGACGTCTTCCGCGGGCCGTCCGAACCCGCGCCGGACGGTGCCTGGGAACGATTCGCGGCGGCGCTCGACGATGACTTCAACACGCCCGAGGCGCTGGCGGTGATGCACGACTGGCGCGATCACGAGCTGCTGAGGCTCGCACTGGACCTGTTCGGGCTGTCGTCGCTCGCCGAGCTGCCTGAGGCGCCGCCCGAGGTGGTCTCGCTCGCAGAGAGGCGGCGCCACGCGCGCGACCAGCAGGACTTCGATACCGCCGACGAGCTGCGGGGCGAGATCGAGGCGGCGGGATGGACGGTTCGCGACGTGGCCGAGGGCTTCCAGCTCGTCCCGAAGTGACGCGCGAGCAGGTCTACGGGCGGCGTCCGGTTCGCGAGGCCATGCGCGGGCCCCGCGAGGTGCTGGAGGTCTGGGCGAGCGAGCGCGCGCTCTCGGCCGAGCCGTGGCTGCGGGAGAACGGGCTGCGTGTGCAGGTGAGGCCCGAGCGCGAGCTCTCGCAGGAGATCGGGTCGCGCGACCACCAGGGCGTCGTCGCGTGGTGTGAGCCCTATCGCTATGCCGACGCGTACGAGCTGGCCGCGGCCGAGCGGCCGCTGCTCGTCTGCCTCGACCAGGTCTCGGACCCGCACAACCTCGGGGCCGTCTGCCGGAGCGCGGAGGGCGCCGGCGCCACGGGCGTGGTCGTCCCGACACACGGGTCGGCCCGCGTGACGCCCGCGGTCTGCCGGGCCTCGGCCGGCGCGGTCGAGCATCTTCCGGTCGCCGTCGTCACGAACCTCGCCCGGTACCTGACCGAGGTGAAGCGCGACGACCTCTGGGCCGTCGGCACTGCAGGCGATGCGGAGACACCGATGTGGGATGCGGACCTGACCGGCGGGCTCGCACTCGTGTTCGGGGCAGAGGGGAGGGGCCTACGCCCGCTCGTGCGACGGACTTGCGACACGCTCGTCTCGATCCCGCTCGCGGGCCGCGTCGAGTCGCTGAACGTCAGCGTCGCCGCTGCGTTGCTCCTCTACGAGGCGAGACGCCAGCGTGGCTGAGCCGACCCTCTACCTGTTCGACGGGTACAACCTGCTCCACGCCGGGGACTTCGAGGACGTGCGCGAGCTGCGCGACCGGCTCGCGAGCTTCGTCGCGCTGCGGGGCGCTCGCGGAGTCCTGGTGCTCGACGGCGCCGGCACCGACGAGCGGTTCGGCCCGCTCGAGGTGCGCTATGCGGCTCACGCGGACGCGCTGCTCGAGAGGCTCGCTGCCGAGCACCGAGGCGGCGAGCAGGTCTGTCTCGTCTCCTCGGACGCGGCGATTCGGGGCGTGTCCGGACAGGAGGTGCGGAAGATCTCGTCGCGGCTGTTCCTCGTCGAGCTCGCGGACGCGGAGGTCGAGCGTGGCCCTTCGCCGGCGCCGCCCGCCGGCCTCGGCAGCCGGCTCGACGACGAGACCAGGGAGCAGCTCGAACGCCTCCGCCGCGGCGCGAGCTAAGGCACACGAACACACGTCGACTCGATTTCTGTGGACGAGACGAAACGCGATGTAGGGTCAAGCGATGGCTCTCGACCTCTTTGCCGGCATCCGTGTCCGCGATTACCACGTCGCCAAGTTGTGGTACGAACGGCTGCTGGGCAAAGAGCCGTCGTTCTTTCCGAATGCCACAGAGGCCGTCTGGGAGCTCGCGGAGCATCGGTACGTGTTCATCGTGGAAGACCGGGACGCACCTGGCGGCGCGAGCAACCTGATCTGGGTCAATGACCTGGACGCGCTTGTCGGGGAGATCGCCTCGCGCGGGATTGAACCTGCCGGGCGAGAGACGTACTCGAACGGAGTACGCAAAGTGGTCTATCGCGACATAGACGGCAACGAGTTCGGGCTCGGCGGCGCCCCCGTCGAAGGCTAAGGCCAGTCCTTCAATTCCGACAAGTGCCTTGGCCGCTCCGTCTTCACGGGAAATCGAGTACGAACACACGTTCCTATCATCCTGGGTCCATGACAAATCGCTTGTAACTTGGTCCGGCCGCTGCTATGTTCTGGCTCAACCTGAGGGTGAGACTTCGGGATCACCCGCCGACTCGGGAGACCAGATGGCAGCCCGTCCCGCAGCGACGACGACTCAGCCGGCGGTACAGAAGGCTAGGCGGGAGCTCGAGGATCTGCAGCTCGTCGTCCGCGCGCGGAACGGCGACCAGGCCGCGCTCGACGGGCTGATCCGACGCTACTCCGGCTTCGTGCGGCTGAAGGCGAGCTCGTATTTCATCGCGGGAGGCGAGCCGGAAGATCTCGTCCAGGAGGGGCTGATCGGGCTCTACAAGGCCGTGCGCGACTTTCGCGCCGACAAGGAGACGTCGTTCCGCAGCTTCGCCGAGCTCTGCGTGACGCGCCAGATCATCACCGCGATCAAGACCGCGACCCGCTACAAGCACGCACCGCTGAACAGCTACGTCTCCTTCAGCCAGACTCCGGCGGGCCAGGAGGCCGAGAGCGACTGCACGCTCGGGGACGCGCTGCCGGGTCCGAGCGTCAACGACCCGTCGGTGTGCGTGATCTCGACCGAGGAGCTCCAGAGCCTCGTCTTCTGCCTCGGCACCGGCCTCTCGAAGCTCGAGTCGGGCGCGCTCCGGCTCTACCTCGAGGGCTCGTCGTACGAGGCGATGGCCGCGGAGCTCGGCTGCGACACGAAGACGATCGACAACGCGCTGCAGCGCGTGAAGCGCAAGATCCTGAACCACCAGCGCGACCGCCAAGTTCTGACGTAGGGGCGAATCTTTAGGGCTCGGGCGTGCTAGAGGGGCTCGGTCCAGACGCCCATCTTGCCGCTGTCCGGGTCGTGGACCACCGCGAGCGGCGACTTGGACGAGAGGATCAGCACGCGGCACGGCTCGTCGGTGCGGTTTGCGACCTGGTGGGCGCCCACCGGGCCCTCGGGGAAGACCACCAGGT
>JBKOXJ010000012.1:0-5120 GCA_046724905.1 Actinomycetota bacterium
GTAGTCGCCGGCGACGATCAGCCCGTCGGCGCCGCTCGGGGGCGCGAACGTCGGGCCCTCGGCGGGAAAGCGCTGGAGCACGCGCCCGGTCGCGGCGGACAGCACGGTGTACTCGGGCTCGGCACCGCCCACCGCGAACAGCACTTCCCCCAGGACGAGCGGCGGCGGCTGAGTGGACGTCCCCGTGACGGTCGACCAGGCACGCGCGAAGCGGCACCGGGAGCGGACGCGGAAGGCCGTGACGCCGTCGCCCGCGTACACCCCGTTCCGCATGATCCGCGTGCCCGCGTCGAAGAACAGCTGGTGGCGCGCCGACCAGCTCGGCTGGCCGACGAACGCGCTGCCGGACAGGGCAAGCGGGACGCGCCAGATCGGGCCCGCACGCAGGCGCTCCGCCCGCCACACGTAGAGCATCCCGTTCTTGTTGTTCGCCGCGGCGAGCGGCGGGCACCCCCCCGGCTGGAAGAGGAGCGGCGCCGCCCCGAAATCGTGGTCCCCCGAGTCGGGGATGTCGTTGGGACGGTTCGACTCGACGAGCTCGAGGTCGGGCGTCAGCCGCACGACGCTGTTGCCGAGCCCGGCGTTGTCCGAGTAGCAGTCGCACGCGGGGTCGTAGACGTAGGAGTTGCCGAACGCCGTGTAGACGAAGTCGCCGTCGGCAGAGACCGAGACGCCTCCCCACCCCCACGCGCCGGCCATGTTCCCGGGGCCTTCGACTGGATCGAACGTGCGCCCGATCCGCTTCGCCGCCAGGTCGACCAGGACGACGCGGCCGTCGACGCCCTGCCCGCTCTCGTCCTTCTCGTCGCAGTGCGATGCGAACGCGACGTACAGCCGGTCGCCCAGCCGCCGCAGTCCTCCCCAGACGTACTCGTACTTCGGCCGCTCGGTGAGCGTAAGCGGCCACCCTTCGACGTCAGCGCCCGTGCCTGGATCGAGACCCTCGAGCCGCCCCTTCGCTGTGGCGACGAAGAGCGTGTCGTGCTCGCGGTCGAGCAGCGGCGTCGAGCTGATCCCCCAGGTCCCGCAGTAGGCGGCGTCGAGCGGCACCGGCGTGACCGTTCCGAACTCGCGATGCCAGACCACCTCGCCCGAATCGGCGGCGAGCGCGTAGATCGATCCACCTTCGGTCGCCGCGTAGACGAGGTTGCGCAGGCCGGTCGGGGTCGAGATCCCGCGGGCGTACAGCGCCGAGGCCACGATCGGGCCGTCGAGCTGTGCCCGCCAGCGCTCGGTCAGACGCCCGGCAGCGCCGACGGTGAGGGCAAACGTGGCGACGTTCGAGAGCTGCCGGTCGCCGGCATAGCTCCGCCAGTCGTGGCGCACCGCGCCGGGGCCGGGGAGCCGCGCGACGGCGGACGACACGAGCACGGCGGCGACGACGGCGACGGTTGTCAGAGCGAGCCGACGCACGGCGAAGCGAGCCTACCCCCTGAAACGCGAAGGGCCGCCCGGAGGCGGCCCTTCGCAGTCGCGATGTCGCTCGCTTAGCCGACCTTGCTGAGGTCGAGCTTGAAGCCGCCGAGGCCGTGCGTGGCGGCGTAGAGCACCCGCGCGCCCGGCGAGATCGTCAGGCCTGGAACCTCGACCATCGGCATGCCGCCCGCCGCGATTTGCCACGACGTAGTGCCGCTGGCGAGGCGCATGACGCCGAAGTCGGTCGCCGCGTACAGGTCCCCGGTCACGTCGTCGCGGACGAGGTCGGTGACCGGCAGGTCGGCCAGGTCATACGTCCGGTCGACCCACGTGGCCGTGGCTCCCGTCCGGGTCACCTCGAACACGTGGCCAGGCGTGGTGGGCGTGTTGATGTTGTAGCCCGAGTACGAGATCCAGGCGTGGTTCGGGTTTGTCGGGTCGACGTAGATCGAGCTCACGAAGCGATTCGGGTCGTTCGTCGCGGACGAGTCGAGCCGCGTCCAGACGACCGACGCCGCCGGGGCGTTCGCATTGTCGGTGATGAACACCCGGCCGGTGTTCGTCGCCGCCCAGAGCGTGCCGGTGTTGCTCGGGGCCCGCTCGACGGCAGCGACGACGAGACCGGCCCGGTCGCCGTACGTCGCCGACGTTAGGTCGGTCGCACCGGGCGGCCCGATGCGTTCGAAGTCACCACAAGCCGGGTTGTCGCCGGCCGTCGTGAACTCGGGGCAGTTCGCCTCGAGGAACGCGCGGTCGCCGCCCCAGTCCTGGGTACGCCAGACGCTCTGCGAGCCCTCGAAGATCGAGCCGGCCGCCGCCGGATTCGGGTCGGCGATGATCGGCGCGTAGAAGTTCGACCCCTCCGGGCTGGCGGCGATCTTGCCGGAGATGATCACCCACTTCGCCGGGTCGCCGTTCGCGAAGTTCGCGTCGTGGAACTGTCCGAAGAACGAGTTGAACCGCAGGGTGCTGTCGGCCGCGTTCCAGCCGGACTGGCCGCCGTCGCCGTAGATGATCTGCGGCCACACCTCGGACGAGCCGCCGTACTCGAACGTTCCGTTGTCCTGCGTCCCGCCCATGAGGCTGTTCTGCGGGTGCGTCGGGTCGATCGAGAAGCTCTGGAACTGGAGCGTCACGAGCCCCTTGTTCAGGTTGACGGTCTCCTTGGGAATCCGCGAGAGCATCTGCTTGCAGAACGCCAGGTCGGTCGCGTTCAGCCCGCGGGAGTCGCAGTCGCTCGACGCGTCGACGTACTCGCCGGTTGCACGGACGACACCGCCGTCGTCGCCGGCGATCCACTGCAGGGGCTCGTCCGGAATCGTTACGAAGGCATGCTGATCCGGGTGGAGCCAGCCGCTGTCGTCGCTGTCGAGGGTCATGTCGGTCCAGGACGCGCCGCCGTCGACCGACTGCAGCACCGCGCGGCCGTTCGACTGGACGTGCTGCTGGCCGTAGGAGTACGACCCGCCGAGGTAGACGACGTCGGGAGCCCCGGCCGGCGAGTAGACGACGTTGTCGTACCAGCACTGCGCGGTGCAGTAGCCGATGTTCTGCGGCGTCGTCATGTCGGTGAAGACCGCCGCTCCGGCCGCGTCGTCCGTGCGGTAGAAGCGAGCGCGGTTGGCGCCGGTGTCCGACGTGTTGCCGTCGCCGACGTACATCCGCGTCTTGCCGTTCGGGAGCTTGTTCAGTGCGAACGAGGCCCGGTCGGCGTTGTTCATCGGGTTGAGCGCGGGCTTGATCTGCGTCCAGGTGGCGCCGTTGTCGAGCGAGCGCCAGATCCCCTCCGCGAACGACGACTGGTAGAGGATGTTCGAGTTGTTCGGGTCGACGGCAACGTCGGTCGTGCCGCGGATGTTCGTCGCCCGCAGCAGCGTCCACGACGCGCCGGTCTGCCGGTAGACGCCGCGAACGGCACAGCCGTGGGGTGTCGGACAACCGACTGCGCCGCCGGTCACAGAGCTGATGCCGCGAATGGCGCTCGCGATCCCGACGAGCAGGTTGCCGTCCTTGTCGAAGGTCATGGTCGAGACTGCGCGATCCCGGAACAGGTCGGTTCCGGGAACGAGCGTCCAGCTCGCACCGCCGTCGGTGGTCTTGTAGATGCCGACGCCGGCTTCGGAGTCACCGGAGGCGTTCGGCTCACCGGTCCCTGCGTACACCGTGTTGCCGCTCGGGTCGTTGGGGTCGACGAGCAGCGAGCCGATCGCGTTCGTGCCGAACGAGCCCGAGACGAAGTCCCACGTCGTATTGCCCTTGTCCTTGGCCTTGTCGCCGCGCCAGATGCCGCCGCCGGCCGCGCCGACGTAGAGCTTGCACATGCCGTTCTTCTTGCAGCCGGCGAGCGCCAAGGCGGTGACGCGACCGGAGGCCGTGTACTCCTTTCCGCCGGCGAGGAACTGGTCGAGCAGGGCCGGGTACTTGGCCTGACTAGGTCCGATCGAGACCCAGTCCCCCTTGCCCTTGCCTTTCTTCGTGAGCGCGTTGAACGTCGCGATCGAGTTCTGCGTCGCCTCGACCGGGACCGAGTCCGCCGGGTACGCGCGGAGCGCCTCCTGCTGCGCCTCGTACGTGCCGGCCGGGCCCTCGTTCGGAACGCCCGCCTGATCGGCGCCCGAGTCGGGATCGCCCTTGACCGCGAGAAGGACCTTCGCGTTCTTGGCGCCTTTCGACGAGTCGCCGTGCGTGAACATCGCGGCAATGAAGGCGGCGCCGACTGCGACGAGAATCGCAACAGTCAGGGCCGCCACCCTCCCTGGTATTCGCATCTCTCTCCCTCGTAGAGGTGGATGAAGTGCCGACGCCAGACGCGCGGCCCGCGAGCGAACAGCTTCCTGCTCGAAGCTCCGCTCCAGCCGATACCGCACTTCGCCGTTGAAGCTTCGCCCTTCGCGGGCCGCGGACTCGGCCAGCTGCTGTCTCAGCTGCTCCGGAATCCGGAGCAGGTACTTATAAACCTCTCTCCCCAGAGGCGGGAATAGTGCCAGGGATCACGCGTAACATCAAGATGTCGATATCGCTTTGATATCGCGGTCGAGCCGCACGCGGGCTTGCTGGTCGACGTAGAGCAGCGCGGCTCCCAGGAAGAAGAGCGGGGACAGGACGAGCAGCGACACGAACGCCGCCGCGGGGCCGCCGGCGTCGCCGAAGGCGGCGAGCAGGACGAAGAGCCCGAGGCTCGCCACCACGATCCCGATCACAAGCGTCGCGACGGCACCTAGGGCGTGCACGACGTCCGCGCGGGCGAGGGCGAGCGCGCGGCGGTAGGCGGCCAGGGCTCCGCGGCGCTCGACCAGCGTCACGGGGACCGCCAGGCCGATGGCCGCGAACCAGCCGATCGCGAGCAGGTAGATCCCGGGAAAGATGACGACGCGCGAGACCATGAGCGGCACGAACGCCGGAATCCCGACCAGGAACGCGAGCCCGAGGCGCCGCAAGGTTCGCTCGGTGTCTAGCGCCAGCACGGCCCCACCGACGTACGACGCGCTCAGCAGCAGCGGCCCCGCCGTGATCGCCACCGCTCCGCGCGCGGAGCCGGGCAGCGCAGCGGTCACGACGCCGAGCGCCGCGGGGCCGATACCGAGGGCGAGCGAGGGCCAGAACCGGCGTCCGTAGAGGCGGATCGCCTCGGCGACGAGCTGCCCGACCGTCCGCTCCGCGGGCGGCAGCGGCTCCGGGAGCGGCTCGCGCGGGCGGGCCACGGC
>JBKOXJ010000182.1:0-11910 GCA_046724905.1 Actinomycetota bacterium
GGCCGACGGGGCCTGAGGGGCCGATCGGGCCGACCGGCGCGACGGGTGCGACTGGTGCGACGGGTCTGACGGGTGAGACCGGTGCGACGGGTGCGATGGGTGAGACTGGTGCGACTGGTGCGACTGGTGCGACCGGTGCGACGGGCGGTGCCGGTGCGACTGGTGCGACTGGGCCGACGGGGCCCGAGGGGCCGATCGGGCCGACCGGCGCGACGGGTCCGACGGGTGCGACTGGTGCGACGGGTCTGACGGGTGAGACCGGCGCGACGGGTGCGACGGGTGCGATGGGTGAGACCGGTGCGACCGGGCCTGCGGGCGCCACCGGCGCGACGGGCCTCGCCGGAGCGACGGGGCCAACTGGACCGCAAGGGCCGATCGGAGCAACCGGAGCCACGGGTGCCACCGGTGCCACGGGCGCGCCTGGCGCCACGGGCGCAGCCGGCGCGACCGGAGCGCAGGGCAGCACCGGTGCCACGGGCGCGACCGGAGCGACAGGTCCGGAGGGCGTGCAAGGGCCGATCGGAGCAACCGGAGCCACGGGTGCCACCGGTGCCACGGGGGCGACCGGCCCGACGGGTCCGCAAGGACCGACAGGCGCGACCGGTCCCACCGGCGTCCAGCTCGTCACCGGAACTACGACGACCACGGGCGCCAATCCCGCCGTGAACACGGTGATCACCGGGACCGTGACGTGCCCAGCAGGCACGGTGCTGCTGGGCGGCGGCGGGATCGTCACGAATACGCAAGCACAATCTCGAACGGTGTTGTTCGAGTCACGAGCGACGTCGACGACGACCTGGCGGGCATCGGGCGTGGTCACGACCGCACTCTCCGGAGGGAACACAGCCTCGTTGACGCCTTATGCGATCTGTACGCAGTAACGCGGAGCGACCATGAGCACGCCAGAGAGGTCGACACGATCGTCCCCACCGCGACGGGGAGCCTGGTATCCACATCACGGCGGTCCAGCGGGCCGCATGGTGCTGGCCGTGATCGTGGGAGTGATCGTGTTCGCCGGGGTCGCCGGGGCCGTCTGGTTGCTCAATTGGGGCAGCTCCGACAACACGAAAGGCGCAGCCACTTCGTTGACGACTGTGGGCCGCGCGCTCGTGAAGTCCGGCGCGGGCGCGACGGTTGCAGCCGTTCGGCCGGAGATCGTGTCCCCTGCGCAGCTCCGCGAGATTGCGGCGGCAAACCGTCGGCCGCTCTACTGGGCCGGCCCGCGCAAGCGAACCAGGCTGGAGTACACACGGATGAGCGACGGACGCATGTACGTGCGCTACCTGACCGGTTCTGCGAAAGCCGGAGCCGCCGGTGCCGGCTACGTCGTCGTCGCCACCTACTCGCAGCCGGACGCCTACAACCGCGTCTCGGCGATCGCCAAGCAGAAGCACTTCTTCGTCGCGACCGTCGCAAACGGCGGCATCGCTGTGGCGAAGCCGAACCGGCCCCAGAACATCTACCTCGTCTACCCGAGACAGCCGTACCAGATCGAGGTGTACGCCCCGACAGCCGCTGAAACGCGCAAGCTCGTCTTCGGCGGCGCGATCAAGCCGGTCCGCTAAGAGAGTCAGATGTCGAGGCGCGCGTCCTCCAAGTCGAGGTCGCGTTCGACGCGGCGCATCACTTCGCTGCTGATCCGTCCGTCCCGCCGCAGGCTGACCACCGCGGCGCGCTCGGCCTCGAGCAGCTCCCGCCGCAACCGCTGGTAGTCGGCCGAGCGCTGTTCGATCGAGCCGTCGTCGTCACCGTCGAGCCGAGCCTGGAAGCGGGAACGGCGGAAGTTGTAGGCGCCGCGCATCCGCTCCGCCGTGTCCTCGCGCACCCAGTCCTCGTCGAGGAGCTCCTCGAGCCGGCCGAGCGCCGCCTCCGCGGCGTGGATCCGGGCCTTCGTCTCCTCCTTCGCGTCCCACGGGTCGATCTCGATCCGGAGCAGGCGGATCACCGCGGGCAGCGAGAGCCCCTGGACGACGAGCGTGCCGAGGATGACGGCAAAGGCTAGGAAGATGATCAGCTCCCGCGCCGGAAACGGTGCGCCGGCATCGGTCTCGAGCGGCACGGCGAGCGCCGCCGCGAGCGACACCGCTCCGCGCATTCCCATCCAGCCGACCAGCAGGCCCTGCCGCCACGTGCTCGCTCCCGCCGGCTTCTTGCCGTCGCCGAGCAGGCGCCGCCGGCTGTAGGCGTACGGCAAGACGAAAGCGAGCCGGACGAGGATGACGGTCGCGATCACGAGCACTGCGTCGCCGATCAGACTCTCGGGCGAGCGACCGCTGAGGTGGTCGAGGATCGGCCGGAGCTGGAAGCCGACCAGCGCAAACAGCAGCGCATTGACGAGGAAGACGAGCGTCTCCCACACCGCGAAGCCCTGGATCCGCATCGCCGGCGTCGAGAGCTCCGGGCTGCGCCAGCCGAGGTAGACGCCGACCGTCACGGCCGCGAGGACTCCCGACACGTGCAGGGCCAGCGCCGGGATGAAGGCGAGGTAGCCCGTCAGGATCGAGATTGCGATCTCGGCGGGGATGTTGTCCAGCCGGATGCGCACGAGGGCAACGATCCAGCCGACGGCAAGCCCGACTGCGATGCCGCCGACCACGCTCACGACGAAGCGCAGGCTCGCGTCCCAGAGCGAGAAGCCTCCGGTGACCGCGGCGACGACCGCGACGCGGTAGAGGACGAGCGCGGACGCGTCGTTGACCAGGCTCTCGCCCTCGACGATCGTGACGATCTTGCGCGGGACGCCGAGCCGTCGCGCGATCGCGGTCGCCGCAATCGGATCGGTGGGCGCAACGACGGCCCCGAGCACGAACGCGGCCGCCCAGCTCATCCCGGCGATCGCCTCGTGCGCGACGACGGCGACCACCACCGTCGTGAGCGCGACGAGACCCAGTGAGAGCATCGCGATCGGCGCCAGGTTTGCGCGCAGCTCGCGGAGACCGGTGAAGAAGCCGCCCGTGTAGAGGAGCGGCGGCAGGATCCCGACGAGGACGAGCTCGGGGGGCAGCGTCAGCTCCGGAACGCCAGGGATGAAGCCGAGCGCCAGCCCGCCGAGGACGAGCAGAATCGGGTAGGGCACGTGCAGCGTCGGAGCGAGCGCCATCAGAGCGGCGACCGCCGCGAGCAGCGCGAGCAGAACGAGCTCGTCGTGCCCGGTCAGCTCCATGTGGCCAAGGATACGAGCCCTACGCCGACCAGCCGCGCCACTCGAGGACGTCGACGGCGAGCACGGGCAGGGCCGGCGGCTCCGTGCGGTACTGCTGGTACTTGCCCGCGAGCAGCCCGAGCGCGCGTTCCGCCTCCTCACCGGAGTCGAGCACGCGTGCGCGGCCGCGCAGCCGCACCCACCAGAGGCGCGTCCAGTCCTCGTCGTAGTGGTCGACGAGCACCGTCACTTCCGGCCGAGCGCGCGCGTTCTCGATCCGCCGGAGCCGGCGCGACCGCTTGGGCTTCGTATCGACCGCCGAGTAGAGCGTGTCCCCGTCGAGGGCGAAGACGATCGGCACGAGGTGCGGGCGGCCGTCGGGGTCGATCGTGGCGAGCCTCGCGACCCGCGCCGCCGAGACGCGCTCCCGCAGTACGCTCTCGTCGTGCACCTCGGGATCATCCTGCCGAACTTCGATCGGCATGCCAGCCCCGAGGGTGTCCGCGCGGTCGCGGAGACGGCGGAGGAGCTCGGCTTCGACTCCGTCTGGGCGACCGAGCACATCATCGTCGGCCCCCAGGCGGTCGATCCGTACGGTCGCGTCCTCGATCCGCTCTGCACGCTCTCGTGGATTGCCGGCTACACGCAACGCGTCGGCCTCGGCACGTCGATCGTGCTCGTCCCGCTCCACCATCCGATCCGTCTTGCGAAGGAGGTCGCAACGCTCCAGGCGCTCTCCGGAGGACGCTTCCGGCTCGGCGTCGGGATCGGGTGGGACGAGGACGAGTACCGCTTCATGGGCGTCGACTTCCGCACGCGCGGGCGGCGGGCCGACGAGGCGCTCAAGCTGATGAAGGCGCTGTGGTCGGGCGAGCGCTCGTTCGACGGGGAGTTCTGGTCGTTCGAGAACGCGACCTTCGAGCCGCTGCCTTCGCAGCAGCCGGAGATCTGGGTCGGAGGGGGGTCGGATCGGGCGATCCGCCGGGCCCGCGAGCTTGGAGACGTCTGGCATCCCTCGCGAGGCGTCGACTCGGCGCGCGTCCGCGAGGTGAAGGAGCGATTTCCGGACCTGCGGGTCGTACCGCGCATCACCGGCGCGTCGGCGGACGAGGTCAGGACGAAGATCGAGGAGTTGCGCCCTGCCGGCTGCGAAGGCGCTGTTGCGAGCTTCGGGACCGAACCCGAGCGCGCCGTCGCCTCGATGCGCGAGTTCGCCGAGCAGTACCTGTCGGCTCTCGCGTAATGCGGAGATGGATCGCGGTTGCGGCCCTCGCGATCGTCGCGATCGCCGTCGCCGCCGCGGTCGCGGTCGCCTTCACGCAGCCGACGTTCTCGGATCCCGAGTCGGCCCGTTGCAACGCCCCGCGCCTCCTCTTCGGCGCCAAGCGGGACTTCGGCGGGCACCAGGAGATTCCGGTCCAATTCGCATGCGCCGGAGCGCTGATCGCGGGGACGATCAATCTCCCGAGCAGCCCAGGGCGGCATCCCGCTGTTGCCTGGGTGCACGGAGCCGGGGCAGAGGAGCGCCTGCCTTACGACGGAGCGCCGCTGGTCCAGACGCTCGTGCGATCGGGAGTGGCCGTGCTGTCCTACGACAAGCGCGGAGTCGGTGGGTCGCAGGGCGAGTGCTGTCCGGGCGACCAGGGTCACTTCAACCTGCTGGCCGCCGACGCGGACGGCGCCGTCTCTGCGCTGCGCTCACGCCCGGAGGTCGACCCCGACCGGATCGGGCTCCTCGGCGGCAGCCAGGCCGGCTGGATCGTGCCGCTGGCGGCGGCGCGCTCCCAGGGACACGTGGCGTTCGTCGCGCTCGTCGACGCCCCGGTGGTCTCGTTCGCAGAGGAGAACCTCTACAGCGAGAAGACCGGCGACAACGGCTTCCTCGGCAAGGTGCTCTGGGCCGTGACGACGATCGGCGGCCTGCGCCATCCGGGACCTTCCGGCTTCGATCCGCGGCCGTACCTGCGGCAGCTGGCCATTTCGGGCGTTTGGCTCTACGGCGGCAAGGATCAGTCGCAGCCGACGGCCGAGGACGTCGACGTCCTCGACGAGCTCAAGGCCGGGGGGAAGGACTTCACCTACAGGGTGTACCCCAAGGCCGGCCACGGGCTGCTCGATGTCCCGCCGACCGACCCGAGGGCGCTGCCGGCCGTCGTGCGCTGGATCGCCCAACGGACACGGCGGTAGCCCGCATGGCGAGGATCGAGGACTACGCGCTGATCGGCGACCTCCAGACGGCCGCGCTCGTCAGCCGGGAAGGGTCGATCGACTGGGCCTGCTTCCCGCGCTTCGACTCCGGTGCCTGCTTCGCCGCTCTGCTCGGCGAGCCCGAGCACGGCCGCTGGCTGCTGGCGCCCACCGGCGGCGTTCGCCGGTCAACGCGCCGCTACCGCAGCGACACACTGATCCTCGAGTCGATCTTCGAGACCGAGGACGGCGCCGTGCGGGCGATCGACTTCATGCCTCCGCGCGGCAAGGCGCCCGACATCGTCCGGATCGTCGAAGGCCTCGACGGCGACGTGCCGATGCGCTCCGAGCTCGTGATCCGGTTCGACTTCGGCGACATCGTCCCGTGGGTGCGCCGCGTCGACAACGCGCGCGTCGCAACCGCCGGCCCGGACGCGCTGTGCTTCCGCACGCCCGTCGACGTGCGCGGCGAGAACATGCGGACGGTCTCCGAGTTCACGCTTCGGCAAGGCGAGCGCGTCCCGTTCGTTCTCACCTGGTTCCCGTCCCACGAAGAGCTGCCAGAGGAGATCGACCCCGAGCAGGCGCTCACCGACGCGGAGGACTACTGGCTCGACTGGGCGAGCACGTGCCGCCACACGGGCGACTACCACGACGAGATCCACCAGTCCCTGCTCGTCCTCAAGGCCCTTACGTACGCGCCGACGGGTGGGATCGCGGCCGCGCCGACGACCTCGCTGCCCGAGCTGATCGGCGGCGTGCGCAACTGGGACTATCGGTTCTGCTGGCTACGCGACTCGACGCTGACGCTGCTGGCGATGATCAACGCGGGCTACACCGAGGAGGCCGCGGCGTGGAGAACGTGGCTCCTCCGGGCGATCGCAGGCGATCCCGCCGACCTCCAGATCATGTACGGCCTTGCCGGCGAGCGGCGGCTCGACGAGCGCGAGCTTGAATGGCTGCCCGGGTACGAGAGCTCAGGCCCCGTCCGCGTCGGCAACGCTGCCTCGGAGCAGCTCCAACTGGACGTCTACGGCGAGGTGCTCGAGGCCGTCTACCAGGCCCGGAAACATGGTGCGCCGCCGGACGAGCACGCGTGGGCGGTCGTGCGCAAGCTGCTCGACTGGCTCGAGGACGGCTGGCGCAAGGAGGACGCGGGCATCTGGGAGGTGCGCGGACCGAACCGCCATTTCACACACTCGAAGGTGATGTCGTGGGTCGCGTTCGACCGTGCCGTCCGTTTCCACGATGAGCTCGGTCGCAGGGGCCCTGGCGAGCGCTGGCGTGCGCTGCGCGACGAGATCCGCGCGGAGATCCTCGAACGAGCCTGGAACGAGGAGAAGCGCGCGTTCGTGCAATCGTTCGGCTCCGACGAGCTCGACGCAAGCGTGCTGCAGATGCCGCTCGTCGGGTTCCTCTCGGCGACCGACGAGCGCTTCGTGTCGACCGTCGAGGCGATCCGGCGGGAGCTGACCGTCGACGGGCTCGTCCTGCGCTACTGGTCGCGGGAGGACGCGGCGGTCGACGGCCTGCCTCCGGGGGAGGGCATCTTCCTGCCGTGCTCCTTCTGGCTCGCCGACGTGCTGGCGCTCCAGGGCGAGGTCGACGAGGCGCGCGAGCTGTTCGAGCGGCTGCTCGACTTGCGCAACGACGTCGGTCTGCTCTCCGAGGAGTACGACCCGACCTCCGGACGCCTGCTCGGGAACTTCCCGCAGGCGTTCACGCACCTTGCCCTCGTCAACACGGCTCTCGTTCTGAGCGAGGGACGCAGCCTGAGACACTCCGCACCGCGATGACGGCCCGCTTCAGGTACGAGGTCGTCGCGGCCACGCGCTCTGGGAGGGAGCGCAGGCACCAGTACGCGACGGACGAGCCGTTGCAGGTCGGCGACGTCCTCCTGCTCGAGGGCCGCCACTGGTTGATCGGGCAGGTCGAGGAGGGCGACCCGCCGCGGGCGTCCGCCAAGCCCGCGCGATACCGCCTCCGACTCCGCCACCCTGACGGGCGCGAGGAGCTGGGCGCGTTCCGCCGACTGCGTGCGGGCAGGCCGAGACTCGGCCACGCGTTCAGCACCCTCGAGGACGGTGCGCCGGCGAGCTGGGAAGTCGTCGACGAGCGGCTGGCGCATGACGACGACGGAGAGCCGTACCTCGAGCTGATCGCCGGGCGCGACTACGGCGAGGTCGGGGGCGAGGGCGCGCTGCCCGACCACGAGCTCGAGCATGCGCTGGCGGCGCGCGAGGAGCGCCTCCCGGAGGCGGCCGCGACGATGCTCGCTCGGGCCGAGGCAGCAGGGCTGGCCGTCGAACTCGTCGCTCTCGAGCCCGGCGAAGAGCCCGACTGGGAGGCGGCCGGGCGCTACCTCGACGCGCTGATCCTCGAGGAGGTGGAGGACGACCTGCTCGAGCTCTGCGGCGTCCATCCGGACCGCGATCCCCGCGAGAGCTGGCTGCCGAAGGTGAAGGAACGCCTGCTCTCCGACCTCGAGCGGTTCCGCGCCGACGTCGAGGACGACCACGACGAGATCGAGGAGTGGGACTTCGCGGGCGGCCGCGTCCTTGCCTCGGTCGGGACCGCCGACGACGAGTCGGATCCCGACAGCGGCCACGGCTGGATGTGCCGCCTCGTCGACAGCGGCGCCCTCGCCGCGGCTGGCTTCGAGCGTGTGCGCAAGGCGGAGCTCTAAGCAACCTTCGCTTCCTCGCTGATCTCGGCCACGAGCGTTCCGTCGAGGTCGAAGGTCAACGCCTGCACGGCGCGAATCTATGCCCTTCAGCGGGAATAGACCGCAGCCGATACCCGTTAATACAGATGCGGCCGGGCGAGGTCTGCGCAACCGTCGCCCCCGCACGACACGAAGGAGGCAAGGAACCCTGAAGTACGTACACCCTGAGCTGATGCTCGCGACTGTTCGCTGCACCACGTGCGGCAACACCTTCACAACTCGCTCCGGCCGGAGCGAGCTGGTCGTCGACGTCTGCTCGAACTGTCACCCGGCCTACACGGGCGTCGAGCGCGCCGTGCGTTCGGGCAACCGCATCGAGCGTTTCGAGCGGCGCCGGCGTCTATCCCAGAGGGCGTAACTGAAAATGGAGGAGACACTGATCACCACATTTGAAGCACCTGTCCACACGTTCCTCGACGAGGCCGAGGAGCGCGGGACGATCGGCGAGGACGTGCTTGAGGCATTCGTGCACGAGCACGAGCTCGACGAGGAGGAGATCGCTGCGCTGCGGGCGGAGCTCGAGGCGCGCGATGTCGAGATCGACGTGCCTGAGCCCGAGCACGTGGTCGACGAGGTCGTTCCGACGGCCGAGGCGGTCGTCTCGACCGATCCGCTGACCCTGTTCATGAACCGGGTCGGCCGCTACCCGCTGCTGACCGCGGCCGAGGAGGTCGCGCTGGCGAAGCGGGTCGAGCGCGGCGACGCAGAGGCGAAGGAGCGCATGATCAACTCGAACCTGCGCCTGGTGATCTCGATCGCCAAGCGGTACCAGGGCCACGGCCTGACGCTGCTCGATCTCGTGCAGGAGGGTGTGATCGGCCTGAACCGCGCGGTCGAGAAGTTCGACTGGCGGAAGGGCTTCAAGTTCTCGACCTACGCCACCTGGTGGATCCGCCAGGCCTGCCAGCGGGCGATCTCGAACCAGTCGCGGACCATCCGGGTCCCGACGCACGTCCACGAGCGGCGGATCAAGCTCTCGCGGGCGGCGAACCAGCTCGAGACGAAGCTCGGCCGGCCGGCGACCCGCGAGGAGCTCGTCGAGGCGACGGGCCTGTCGCGTTTGCACGTCGACGAGGCACTGGACGTGGCCGAGGCGCCGGTCTCGCTCAACCAGAGCGTCGGCTCCGAGGACGACGGCGAGCTGGGCGACCTGTTCGGCGACCCGACCGCGGACGATCCGGCTGAGCAGGCCGCGGAGGCCTACCAGCGGATGGCCGTTCGGCGGGCGCTCCAGACGCTGCCGGAGCGGCAGCGGCGGATCCTCGAGCTGCGGTTCGGCTTCGACGGCGAGGCTGCCTCGCTGGAGACGATCGGCAAGGAGCTCGGGATCACGCGCGAGCGGGTGCGCCAGCTCGAGCGGGACGGGATGGAGCGTCTCGCCGAGGAGCTCGGCGGCATCGACACGTTCGAGGCCGGCGGCGACGACGACCTGGCGCGCGCGGCCTAAGGCGACGCTTGCGGCGCCGTCATCAGGACGCGCGGCGCGCTCGACAGGTTGCGACGTCCCTCAGCGGTCCGGGCGGGCGGCGCAGACGGACGCGCGGATGAACCGCGCGTCCTGAAGAGGGCGTCGCGAGCGACGCCCTCGGCGCGTCCGTCTGAACTGACCGGTCGACACAACGGGCCTCGTCGCAACCGGTCCGAACGCGAGATGATCGCTTGTATGCGAGTCGTCGTCACGGGCGCGAGCGGCAAGGCGGGGCGGGCAGTCGTCCGCGATCTCGTCGAGCACGACCACGACGTGTTCGCGGTCGACCTCGTCCCGCCGGCCGACCGGCTCGCGCCGTCCTTGCTCGCCGACCTGACCGAGCTGGGGCAGACGGTCGAGTGCCTGGCCGGCGCTGACGCGGTTGTCCACCTCGCCGCGATCCCGGCGAGCGGGATCCAGAGCGAGGAGACGACCTTCCGCACGAATCTCGGGAGCACGTACAACGTGTTCGAGGCGGCGCGGCTGCTCAGGCTCATGCGCGTCGTCTGGGCCTCGAGCGAGACGATCCTCGGGCTGCCGTTCGAGCGCGAGCAGCCGGCGTACGCGCCGATCGACGAGGATCACCCCGCCTATCCGGAATCGAGCTACGCGCTGTCGAAGCTCCTAGCCGAGGAGGCCGCCCGCCAGGTGAACCGGTGGACCGGAATCTCGTTCGTGGCGCTCCGGTTCTCGAACATCATGGAGCTCGAGGACTACAGCCACTTCCACACGTTCTGGGACGACCCGCAGCTCCGGAGGTGGAACCTCTGGGGCTACGTCGACGCCCGGGACGTGGCACAGAGCTGCCGGCTGGCGCTCGAGGCTGACGTCGATGGCGCGGAGCACTTCATCATCGCTGCGGCCGACACCGTCATGAACCGGCCGAGCGCCGAGCTGATGGCGGCCGTCTACCCGAACGTCCGGTACGAGCCGACGGACGGCGTCTACGACACGCTGCTCTCGACCGAGAAGGCGCGACGGCTGCTGGGCTACGAGCCGCAGCACTCGTGGCGCGACCACATCAGCGGCTAAGCAGTGGACTCGGCCCAGAGATTGATGTCGCTCTCGGTCGCGTAGCGATCGATCTCGGCCAGCTCCTCGTCGGTGAAATCGAGGTTGTCCAGGGCGCTGACGTTCTCCTCGAGTTGCCCGACGCTGCTCGCGCCGATCAGCGTCGACGTCATCCGCGGATCGCGAAGCGTCCAGACCAGCGCCATCTGCGCGAGCGTCTGGCCGCGACGCTCTGCGATCTCGTTCAGAGCCCGGATCTTCGCCAGCGTCTGCTCGTTCAGCTGGTCGGGCGAGAGCGTGCCGGGCCGGCTCGCGCGCGATCCTTCCGGGATCCCGTCGAGGTACTTCGACGTCAGCAACCCCTGGGCGAGCGGCGAGAAGCAGATGCAGCCGATGCCTTCCTCGCCGAGCACGTCAAGCAGCCCGTCCTCGATCCACCGGTTCAGCATCGAGTAGGACGGCTGGTGGATCAGGAGCGGCGTCCCGAGGTCGCGGAGGATCGCGGCCGCCTCGCGTGTTTTCTCCGCCGAGTACGACGAGATGCCGACGTAGAGCGCCTTGCCCTGCCGAACGGCCGTGTCCAGAGCTCCCATGGTCTCCTCGAGCGGCGTCGCCGGATCGAACCGGTGCGAGTAGAAGATGTCGACGTAGTCGAGGCTCATTCGGGCCAGGCTCTGGTCGAGGCTCGCGAGCAGGTACTTCCGGGAGCCTCCGTCGCCGTAGGGGCCGGGCCACATGTCATAGCCGGCCTTGGTCGAGATCACGAGCTCGTCCCGGTACGGGGCGAGGTCGCGCCGCATCAGCACGCCGAAGTTCTCCTCCGCCGAGCCGTACGGCGGCCCGTAGTTGTTCGCCAGGTCGAAGTGCGTGATCCCGAGGTCGAAGGCGCGCCGAACGATCGCTCGGCTCGTCTCGAGCGGGCGCTCGTGCCCGAAGTTCTGCCAGAGACCGAGCGAGACGGCCGGCAGCAACAGGCCGCTCCGGCCGGAGCGGCGGTAGAGCATCCGGTCGTAGCGGTCGGCGACAGGCAGGTAAGTCACGCTGGGAGCGTAACGAGCGACAATGGCAGCGATGCGACTCCGCTCGAAGCGATCGCCCCGACGCGTCCAGCGCATCCTGGTCGCCACCGACCGGTCGGAGACCGCCGAGCGCGCGGTCGCCTGGGCGGCGGACATGGCCGAGCGGTACGAGGCCGAGCTGCTCGTCGTCCAGGTGGTCGCGCCCGGCTCCGACGAGCGCGCCGCCGCCGAGGAGCTCTCCCAGCATCCGGTTCTCACCGGCAACGGTCGCCGCGCACTGATCGCGAGCGCCGAGGATCCTGCGGACGGGATCGTCGGGACCGCGCGCGCCGAGCGGGCCGATGTGGTCGTCGTCGGC
>JBKOXJ010000170.1:0-5770 GCA_046724905.1 Actinomycetota bacterium
GGCAAGGACGATCGGAAGCCAGTGACTCATCGTGTCCGACTCATCGATGGACTCCGCCGTGTCGCCGGTCACGAGCACGTCGACTCCGGGGTCCGGGAAGGCCTCGGGAACGTAGGTCGAGCGCAGCTCGCGTACGGCGTCGATCGCGCCCTCGCCCACGGGATCGCCTTCGATCGGGACGGTCAGCACGGTGAGATCCCCGGCCCGATTCGTCTCCAGCTGGGCGGGGCCGAACCGACCGTCGCTCGCCAGCCGCTCGCGCAGCCGCTCGATTCCGGTCTGAACCGGTGGCGAGGCCGCCCGGCCGTCGATCACGATCTCCACCGGGTCGGCGGTCTCGCCGGGGAACTCGGCGTTCAGGGCCAGATAGCCCCGCTTTGCCTCGAGCCGGTCCGGAAGCGTGCTCACACCTGCCTCGCCCGAATCCAAGGCGAGTACGGGCACGGCCATGGCGAGCAGGATTGCGGTGGCGAGCACGAGGCTCGTCAGCGGCCGGCGCATCACCCCTCGCACCGTCCGCGACCAAAACGGACTCTGCTCGCGTCCCGCTGCTCGCCCGAAGTAGGGGATTCGCAATGCATTGACCCGGTCCCCGAGGAGGCTGAGGAGCGCCGGCAGGAGCGTCAGCGCGGCGGCCACCGAGACGATCCCCGCGGCGATCGCGCCGGCGGCGAGGCTCCGCATGATCGTGCTCGGCACGAGCAGAAGCCCGACCATCGCGAGAGTGAAGGCGATGCCGCTGAAGAGGACCGCCCGGCTGGCGCTGCCGCCGACGGCGGCGATCGCGTCAAGCTCTTCGCGCCCGTGAAGCCGCTCCTCACGGTAGCGGGAGAGGACGAACAGCGAGTAGTCGATCCCGAGCGCAAGCCCCATCCCGGTGAGCATGTTGGTGGCGAAGACCGAGAGCGGAAACGCCTGGCCGACAAGCGCCGTCAGCCCCAGAGCGACGGCGATCGCGACGATCGCCATCAGCAGCGGGATGAGGCCGCCGACCACGGACCCGAAGACGATCAGCAGCACGATCAGGGCGGCCGGCAAGCCGAATTGCAGCTCGCCGTTCGCCAGGTCCTCGCCCGCGAGGGTGTCGAAGTCGGCGTCGAGCGTGAACTCGCCGGTGATCGCCGCCCCGAAGCCTGGCCGACCATCGACCCTGTCAACCGCGTCCACTACGCCCTCGACGTCGTCCTCGGCATCGCGTCCGAGGGAGACGAGCATCGCCGTGGCGTCGCGATCTCGCGAGACCAGCCGTCTCGAGCCAGCGTCGTAGAAAGTGCTGACCCGAGTCGCACCGGCTCGCCGGAGCTCCGCCCCGAGCCGGTCGACCTGCCGCTCGAAGCCTGGCTCATCGACGGTAGTGCTCCCGGAGCTGACGACTACGACCTCGCTGGCGTCTCGCGCGCGCCTGCCTCGGGTCTCGGCAAAACGCTCCGACCGCAGCTCGTCGGCGCCCCTCGACTCCGTGGCGCTGGTGACCTCCTCGTCGCCCGACAGCGCGTCGCCGAGGAACGCCGCATTGATCGCGATCGCAGCCACCAACGCCACCGCCCAACCCAGCACGGTGAGCCAGGGCCGGCGGCTGCTCCAGATCGTCACTCGCTCCGTCATCCGCCTACCGACCGTAGATCGCGGCGCTAGGCCGCGCATCGCCCTCGAGTCCCTAGCGGCGCTCCGACCGTGGTCGGAGACTGGTCGCGTTCGGGACTAGACGGCGCTGGGCGGCGGCGTCGCACCCGGGCTGACGACGCCATGGTCGTACGCGAACACGATCGCCGCGGCGCGGTCGCGGACATCCAGCTTGGTGAAGATGCTCCCGATGTGAGTCTTCACGGTCGCCTCGGCGACGTACAGGCTCGCGGCGATCTCGGCGTTGGTCGCGCCACGTGCCATCAGCCGCAAGACCGCGTGCTCGCGTTCGGTTAGCTGGTCGAGCCTGGCCGCGTCGCGGGCGCCCGGCGCCACCACCCGGCGGTAGCGGTCCAGGACCCGCGGTGCGACGGCGGGGTCGAACCAGGCGCCCCCGCCCGCGACCGCCCTCACCGCCGCGATCAGCTCGTCGGCGGAGCTGTCCTTGAGCACGAACCCGGCGGCCCCCGCCTCGATCGCTCCCCACAACATCTCGTCCTCGCCGAACGTCGTCACCACGAGAACCGGACTCGGGTCCGCCTTCGCGCGCAGCCGCGCCGTCGCCGCGATACCGTCGAGCCTCGGCATGCGGATGTCCATCAGTATCACGTCGGGGCGCACGCCCGGCAGCTCCTCGACGGCCTGCAGACCATCGGAGCACTCGGCGACGACCTCGAACCCGTCGGTCGGGGACAGAATTCGCTCCAGGCCGGCCCGGATGATCGCCTGGTCGTCGACGATGGCGACTCGGATCATGGAGTGCTCGCGTCCGTGGCGGGCACCTCGTCCTTCGCCTTCAGCGGCAGCTGGCAGGTCACCCGCCAGCCCTCGGCCGTCGGCCCGGCGGCGAACTCACCGCCGAGCGCGATCGCCCGCTCGCGCATCCCGACCAGCCCGAACCGCGGTCGGTCCAGCTCGCCGGCCGACTCGGGGATGGTGGGTCCGGTTGTCTCGGCGGTAAGGCATGCCCGCGACTCGTTCACCTCGACCGCGATAGCGGTCAGGGCGTGAGGAGCGTGGCGTGCCGCGTTCGCCAGTGCCTCCTGGGTGATCCGGTAGAGAGCTACCCCGACGCCCGGCGCGATCCGCGCGAGGTCGCCTCGTGTCCGCAGCTGGACGGCGAGACCGCCGGCCCGCGCGTCGTCCACCAGCGTCGGAATTTCCCTCGCCGAGGGGAGCGGCGACGCCGCCACCTCGTCGTCGCTGCGCAGCAGCGCGACCGTACGGCGCAGCTCGTGCATGCTCCGCCGGCCGACCTCCTCGGCCGACCGCAGCGCCTCCTCAGCGGCCGCCGGGTCCCGTCGGAGCACGTGGCGGGCACTGGTGATCTGAAGCATGACTGCGGCGAGCCCGTGTCCCACGAAGTCGTGGACGTCGCGGGCGATCCGACGCCGCTCGGCGAGCAGCGCCTGTTCGGCGAGCTGCCGCCGGGTGACGTCGAGCTCGCCTGCCAGTTCGCTCTGGCGAGCGGCCGCACGACCGATCGCCCACGGGAAGCAAACGCCCAGGATCCATATGCCGACGGCGACCTCGGATGGGTTCTGGATCACGCTGGTGGCCACCGGCGAGGCAACGGCGAGCAGACCGAGAGCGACCGCCTCCGCGGGCGACGCGGCCCAGCGCCCGACGACGTAGGCGAGGAGGGACGCCTCGAACATCAGCGGCTCGAGCTCTCCGGAGCGCTGTGCGACGACGATCGGGACGAGCACGGCGAGGGCGATTGCGGGCAGCGGCGCGCCGGGGACGCGGGCCCACACCGCGAGGGCGACGACCACCGGTACGGCAAAGATCAGGTCGGCCGTGGAAGCCGGATCGGTGAGGCCCGCGACGGCCGCGACGACGAGCGCAAAGGCGGGCACCAGCGGGCGGAGCCGTTCGCCCTGAGTCGACACCGGGAGGGCCTCGTCGAGCACGGCTCGACGGTACTGCGCCGCGCCGCCCTCGGCATCCTCCTCGAGGCGGGGACGAGGATCGGTCCACGGGCGGAGGCGCGCTGCGAGCGCTTCGCCTCCGCCACCGTGAGGTCGGACCCACCGGGTGGAACGTCCGCTTCAGTGGAATCCTTGATCTTGAGGAGTGGCGGCGGGGCTGGCATCCCGAGCGGATGCCGCCCGCGCCTCGGTTGCAAAGGTCCTTGTCGTCGGTGGCGGTCCGGCTTGGCCTCGAGGCGACGCAGGCGCTCGGCAAGCGCGGCCACGAGGTGATCCTGGTCGACGCAAGCCGGACCCTGGGCGGGCGGGTGAGCAGGGAGGGCCCGGTTGCCCGGCCTCGCGGCGTGGATCCGGGTCGTCGACTACCGAGTCGGACAGATCGAGCGGCTCTCGAACGTCGAGGAGGCCCGCGGCGTCGCCGCTGCTTCTACCGTGCGCTCGAGGCGGCGGGCCTCCCGCACATCCGGTTCCACGATCTGCAACACACCTTCGGGACGATCGCGGTGCAGGCAGTCACGCTCACCGAGGTGAAGGCCTTCATGGGCCACGCCGACATCCAGACGACGATGATCTACGTGCATCACGTGCCTCAGCACGACGCGGCGGATCGTCTCTCGCAACTGCTCGAAGAGCGGACCGCGGATGCATCTGGGTGTACGCCGGGTGTACGCGAGCCCGATTCAGAGGAGGCCGAGGAGGCAGAACGTGCCGATTTGCAGGCGCTTTCGGATGCCGGAGGAGGGACTCGAACCCCCGACACGCGGA
The DNA here is from genome assembly GCA_046724905.1 of Actinomycetota bacterium. Taxonomy (GTDB): domain Bacteria; phylum Actinomycetota; class Thermoleophilia; order Gaiellales; family Gaiellaceae; genus JBKOXJ01. The sequence continues at coordinate 4,320 of JBKOXJ010000170.1, forward strand.
TTATGATTCCGCCCCGCGGGTTCCCGGCCTCTGCGGACGTTCGGCGTTTCCCCTGCAGGCTGGCGGTTCTTAGCGACGATCGCCGAGCGAGATCTGCGGCTGTTTTCGGACCTCGTGTTGCCTAGGTGTTGCCTTGGACTTCACCGAGTGGTCGTCCTGTCGCACGAGTTCCGTTGCGCACTGGTGATCGCGTATCGGCTATCGCAAACCGGCGGACGTGGGAGCGGAACGACGCTCAGCCCGCGGGCGGACGACGACAATCCTTCCCCTCCACCCGGATTACTCGCATGGCCAGGTCGATGTCCTGAGGCTCCTCGCTGGGCGCGGGAAACAGCGCGCATTCGGCAGGGGTCGCGCAGCCACACTCCTTCGCCACCTCGAGCCACCCCTTCATTGCCTTGGTGCGCTCCAGGAGCGCCTCCACCTCGCCGAGCTTCTCGCTCGAGAGCAAGCGCATCTGCTGGCCCATGCCGGTGGCACCGTCGACACCGGCGATCAGCTGCTTAATCTCGCGTAGCCTGAACCCGGCGCTCTGGGCAACGCCGATGAATCCGAGCCTCCCGAGCACGTCGGGGTCGTACCGACGCTGCCCTCCCAGGCGGTCGGGCTCGGGCAGCAGGCCGATCCGCTCGTAGTAGCGGATCGACGAGGTCGCCACTCCGGCGCGCCTGGCCACCTCGCCGATAGTGAGCTCCGGGAATCCATCCATATCGGATCAGGGCCTTGACTTGAACCGCGGTTCAAGGGCCATGGTAGCCCGCGAACGGTCAGATCCACCACGACCAGGAGGTACACGATGACCGTCAAGACCAACACCTCGCTCGACCTCGACGCGCTCAGGCGCGGCTACGAGGACTGGGATATCGATGCCCTGCTTTCGCTCTACGCGGACGAGGTCGAGCTGATCCAGATCGATCGCGACAACCCTCCGAGCTCGCCACGCGTCCGGCACGGCAAGGAGGTGTTCAAGGGCATGTTCGAGCACTGTGCGGCCGCCGGCGTCAGGGCAAAGGTGGACAACGCGGTCGCGGGAGAGGATCGGGCCGCGGCCACAGTCACCTGCGAGTTCCCGGGGGGACGCAAGGTCGTCGCGAACGCGATGTTCGAGGTTCGCGACGGACAGATCGTCCGCGAGCGCGACGTCGCGGCGGGCGATCAGAAGCAGTGAGCAACCGATCGCTTGCGACTGAACGTGCAATCGGTGGGTGTTCCCACCAACCAGGAGGTAGATGAATGCCGAAGGCATTGATCCAGGACAAGGTCGCTTTTCGCTCCGGAGACCGGGAGGAGGTCTTCGAGGCCGGTGACGCCTATTCCGTCGGACCTGGGCACACGCCGGTCCTCTACGCCGGCACCGAGGTGGTCGAGTTCAGCCCCACCGTGGAGCTCGGCCGGACGATGAAGGTCGTGACCGAGAATATGGAGGAGATGCGGTCCGAGTCCTCCTGAGC
>JBKOXJ010000028.1:0-9087 GCA_046724905.1 Actinomycetota bacterium
GACCTCCTCGTCGTCTCGGGCGGGCTCGGGCCGACCCACGACGACCGCACGGTCGAGACGCTCGCACGCGTGCTCGGCCGGGAGCTGCTGGTCGATCCCGGGCTCGAGCGGGAGATTGAGGACGTCTCGCGATCGATCGCGGAGCGGCTGCGGCGGCCTTACGCCGACTTCGCGCCGGGCGTGCGCAAGCAGGCGACATTGCCGGCAGGCGCGGTCTCGCTCGGCCTGGCCGGCACGGCGCCGGGTCTCGCGCTGGAGGCGGGAGAGACCGTCGCCGTCGTCCTGCCGGGCCCGCCGGCGGAGCTGCAGCGGCTCTGGCGGGAGGCGATCGGGACCGAGGCGGTGAAACAGGTTCTCGCGCGCGCGCGAGCGCCGGAGCGGCGGGTGCTGCGGTTCTTCGGGGTCAGCGAGTCTCAGGTCGCCCGCGTGCTCCACGATGCCGGCGGCGACGGCGACGGCGTGGAGGCGACGATCTGCGCGCGCGAGTTCGAGATCCACGTCGATCTGTTCGTCGACGAGGGGGCGGAGGCGCCTGCCGAGCGGCTCGAGGCGGCGCTCGCGGAGCCGCTCGACCGCTACCTGTTCGCACGCGACGAGCGGCCCGTTGAGGAGCTGGTGCTGGCGCTATGCCGCGCGCAGGGCCTGACGCTAGCCGCGGCCGAGTCGTGCACCGGCGGCCTCGTGGCGGCGCGCCTGACGTCGATTCCCGGCTCGAGCGACGTCTTCCTCGGCTCGATCGTGGCCTATGCCGATGCCGTGAAGCGAGGGCAGCTCGGCGTGCCGGAAGCGACGCTCGACCGGCACGGCGCCGTGTCAGCCGAGACGGCCGCGGCGATGGCCTCGGGGGCGCGCGAGCGGCTTGGTGCCGACGTGGCCGTGTCGGTAACGGGGATCGCCGGGCCCGGTGGGGGCACGCCGGAGAAGCCGGTCGGGCTCGTGTACCTCCATGCCTCGGCCCCTCACGGAGAGCGAGGCGTCGAGTTCAACCTCCCAGGTGGGAGGGACCAGATCCGGCGCCGCGCAGCCGCCTCCGCGCTGCACCTCGTCCGGCGGCTTTTGACACGGACTCGCGACGAAGCCGCGTGAATCTCCCTGCTAGCGTCGAGGGCCGTGACCCCCTGCGCCTCTTCCTCGCCCTCCGGCTCCCCGAGCCCGCCCTCGATGCGATCGTCGACTGGCAGAGCGCCGGCCTCGGCGCGCCCGACGATTCCCGGCTCGTCCGCCGCGACCAGCTCCACGTCACGCTGGCCTTCCTCGGCCGGCGCCCGCTCGAGGAGCTCGAGCCGATCGCCGCGGAGCTGCGCATCGCAAGCGCCGCGGCAGGCCCGATCGTGCTCACGCCCGCCCGCTACCGCGAGACGCGCAGCGTCGGAATGCTCGTCTTCGAGGACGAGGACGGCCGGACGACGGCGCTCGCGGAGGACGTCCATGGGCGGCTGGAGCGACTCGGCGTGTACGAGCGCGAGCGGCGCCCCTGGCTCCCGCACCTCACGGTGCTGCGCTTCCGCCGACCGCCGCGGCTTCGGCCGGAGACGCTGCCCGAGCTCGGCCCGGTCAGTCCGTCCGAGGCAGCGGTCTACCATTCACTGCTGCGACCGACCGGGGCGCAGTACGACGTTCTCGAATCGATTGCGCTAGGAGGCTGATCGGGTGGATCGCGAGCAAGCTCTGGACGTCGCGCTCGGGCAGATCGAGCGGCAGTTCGGCAAGGGCTCGGTCATGAAGATGAGCGACCGGGCTGCGGTCTCGGTCGGCGCCGTCTCGACCGGCTCGCTGGCGCTCGACCTCGCGCTGGGCATCGGCGGGCTGCCGCGCGGGCGGATCGTCGAGATCTTCGGCCCCGAGGCCTCGGGCAAGACGACGCTCGTCTACCACGTGATCGCGGAGGCCCAGCGCCGCGGCGGCATCTGCGCGTTCATCGACGCCGAGCACGCGATGGACCCCACCTACGCGAAGCGGATCGGCGTCAACATCGACGACCTGCTCGTCTCGCAGCCCGACACGGGCGAGCAGGCGCTCGAGATCACGGAGCTCCTGATCCGCTCCGGCGCGCTCGCGGTGGTCGCGATCGACTCCGTGGCGGCGCTCGTCCCGAAGGCCGAGATCGAGGGCGAGATGGGCGACAGCCTTCCCGGCATCCAGGCGCGGCTCATGAGCCAGGCCCTGCGCAAGCTCGCGGGCACGCTCAACCGCACGGACACGATCTGCTTGTTCACGAACCAGCTCAGGGAAAAGATCGGCGTCATGTTCGGGAATCCGGAGACGACGCCGGGCGGCCGGGCTCTGAAGTTCTACTCGTCGGTCCGGCTCGACATCCGCCGGATCGAGACGCTCAAGGATGGCGTCGAGGCAATCGGCAACCGCGTGCGCGTGAAGGTCGTCAAGAACAAGGTCGCGCCGCCGTTCAAGCAGGCCGAGTTCGACATCATCTACGGCTCCGGGATCTCCTGGGAGGGCACCGTCCTCGACGCCGCGCTCGAACGCAAAGTCGTCCAGAAGTCCGGCTCGTACTTCAGCTTCGGTGACGAACGGCTCGGCCAGGGTCGCCAGAACGCAACCGCCTTCCTCCGCGAGCATCCCGATGTCACCCAGCAGATCCTCGCTCGGCTCCAGGCCGAGGTCGGGCCCGAACAGGTCGTCTCCGCACGGCTGCTGCCGACGACGGAGTCGGCCGAGGTCCCCGAGCAGGCCGCCGAGCCCGAGGAGGTCGGGTCGGAGAAGTAGGTTGCCCCGGGTTACCGGCCTGCGAAAGGTGCGGGCGGGCCAGGTCGCCGTGGAGGTCGACGGCGTGCGGTGGCAGGTCGTCCCGGTGGAGGTCGCCGTTCGAGCGGGGCTCGTCGTCGGCCTCGAGCTCGACCGGACGAGGGCGCGGACGCTCCGGCGCGAGCTTCGGCGGGCGGACGCGGTCTCCCGGGCCGCCCGCTCCCTCAGGACGCGGGACCTCACGGCGCAGCGGGTCCGCGAGCGGCTCGAGCGCGGAGGCGTGGCTCCTGCGGTCCGGGACGAGGCGGTGGCGGCCCTCGAGCGCGCGGGCCTCGTCGACGACCGGCGGCTCGCGGTCGCGCGCGCGACTGCGCTGGCGGTGCGCGGTTACGGCGACGCGGCGATCCGGTACGACCTCGACCGGCGCGGCGTGGCCGAAGAGCTCGCGAGCGACGTGGTCGCGGCGCTCGAGCCTGAGCTCGCGCGCGCGGAGCGCTTTGCGGAGGGCCGGAACGGCCAGGCCGCTGCTCGCCTGCTCTCTCGCCGGGGCTTCGCCGACGAGACCGTCGAGGCGGTCGTCGGGCCGGACGTTGCGCCCGACGTATGAGCGGCGCTAGGATAGAGGCGCTGCATCTGACATTTCTTCCTGCACAGAGAACTCTTTTCCGAATCCAGCGCACCGACTCACTCGAAAGCGACACATCCGATTCAGCCGAGACCAGCCTCGACAGAACCGAGTACTGAGCAGCCCCTGAGGGCGCGCTAGCCGTCCGGGAGGCGGCTGGACCGCCTCCGATTCGGGAGTTCCCCGTGCCGGCAGACATGCCGGGTGGGGCCGCGGTGAGAGCCGCGGACAACCGAATTCGACCCGCCGGTCGAGACCGGCGGCCAGGAGCGGCCATGCTCGTCGTCATCGGGATTCTGATCGGGATCGTCGTCGGTGCGGCCGCCGCGGTGATCGCGATCGGCATGCTCGGCATGACGCGGCTCGGCGCTGCCCGGCAACGGCGGGCGCTGATCATCGCCGAGGCGAAGCAGGAGGCCGAGGCGCTGAAGCGGGAGGCGGAGCTGGCCGCGCGCGAGCAGTCGGTGGCGCTCCGTGCCGAAGTCGAGGCAGAGGTGCAAGAGCGCCGCGCAGCGCTGATCAAGGCCGAGGAGCGGCTCGGCGCCCAGGAGCAAGACGTCGAGCGGCGGCAGGTCGAGCTGTCACGGCGGGAGCAGGGCGTTTCCGACCGCGAGGTTGCGTCGAAGCAGCTCCACGAGGAGCTGAAGCGCGCCAAGGAGCAGGAGCTCAACGAGCTCGAGCGGATCTCCGGCATGACGCAGAGCCAGGCGAAGTCGCACCTGCTCGACCGGTCCGAGGAGCTCGTTCGCCACGAGCTCGCCCGGCGCGTCCGGCAGCTCGACGAGGAGGCCCGCAGCGAGGCCAAGCGCCGCGCCCGCAACCTCGTCGCCGACGCGCTCCAGCGGGTCGCGGCCAGCCATGCCGCCGAGACCACGGTCTCGATCGTCGAGCTCCCGTCCGACGACATGAAGGGCCGCATCATCGGCCGGGAAGGGCGCAACATCCGCACGCTCGAGCACCTGACGGGCGTCGACTTCATCATCGACGACACGCCGCAGGCCGTCGTGCTGTCCTCGTTCGACGGCATCCGCCGCGAGGTCGCGAAGCTCACGCTCGGGAAGTTGATCGAGGACGGCCGCATCCATCCGGCCCGGATCGAGGAGATGTACTACCAGTCGAAGGCCGAGATCGAGGACTACATCCAGCAGGCCGGCGAGCAGGCCGTCTTCGAGGCCAACTGTGGCGAGTTCCACCCCGAGCTGGTCAAGGTCCTCGGCCGGCTGCGCTACCGCACGAGCTACGGCCAGAACGTGCTCAAGCACACGCTCGAGGTCGTCCACATCGCCGGCGTGATGGCGACCGAGCTCCAGGCCGGCGTGAAGACGGTGAAGCGCGCCGCGCTCCTGCACGACATCGGCAAGGCGATGACCCACGAGGTCGAGGGGTCGCACGCGCTCATCTCGGCGCAGCTGGCGCGCCGGTACGGCGAGTCGCAGGGCGTCGTCCACGCGATCGAGGCGCACCACTACGAGGTGCAGCCGCAGACGGTCGAGGCCGTGCTCCTGATCGCGGCCGACGCAGCGTCGGCATCGCGCCCGGGCGCGCGGGGCGAGAGCCTCGAGAGCTATATCAAGCGGCTCGAGGCGCTCGAGGAGATCGCCGCGAACAAGAAGGGCGTCGACCAGGCGTACGCGCTCCAGGCCGGCCGCGAGATCCGCGTGATCGTCAAGCCGACCGAGGTCGACGACGACGGCGCGATCCTGCTCTCACACGAGATCGCCCGCGAGATCGAGGACCGGCTCGAGTACCCGGGTCAGGTGAAGGTGACCGTGATCCGCGAGAGCCGCGCAGTCGATCTCGCGAAATGACGCCTGAACCGCGCGTGTAGGGCCGGGCTACCATCCATCCGCGATGAGGCGGTACCACGTCACGACCTTCGGTTGTCAGATGAACGCTCACGACTCCGAGCGAATCAGGGGCATGCTCGAGGATCTCGGCCTCGGCGAGGCGTCGAGTCAGGCCGACGCCGACGTGCTCGTCTTCAACACATGCACGGTTCGCGAGAAGCCGGACACGCGGCTCGCGGCTCACCTTGGCAACGCGAAGGTGATGAAGGAGGCCGACCCCGAGCGCGTGATCGCCGTCGGCGGCTGCTATGCAGAGGCGCAGCGGGAGCGGATCTTCGCACTCTATCCGTTTGTCGATGTCGCCTTCGGGCCGGGGTCGATCTCGCACCTCGGCGAGTGGCTCGGAGCCGGGGGCATCGGCGTCGACCGCGGGCGTTTCGGCATCGCGGACGAGCGCGAATTCGCCGCAGCGCTCCCGGCGCACCCCGGGCGGCGCTTCCAGGCCTGGGTCCAGGTCTCGATGGGCTGCAACTCCGTCTGCGCGTTCTGCATCGTCCCGAAGGTTCGCGGCCGCGAGGTCAGCCGCCGGCCGGGCGACATCGTCGCCGAGGTCACACGCCTAGCCATCCAGGGCGTCAAGGAGGTCACGCTTCTCGGCCAGAACGTCAACTCGTGGGGCCGCGATCTCCTCCCGGAGCTCAGGACCGAGTTCGGGGAGCTCCTGCGCGCCTGCGACGCCGTCGACGGGATCGAGCGGATCCGGTTCACGAGTCCGCATCCCAAGGACTTCCGCGATCCGGTGATCGCCGCGATCGCCGAGTGTGGCGCGGTTTGCGAGCACGTCCACCTGCCGCTCCAGTCGGGCTCCAGCCGCGTGCTGAAGCGCATGCGCCGGACGTACGACCGCCCGCGCTACCTCCGGCTGGTGGAGAAGCTGCGCGCCGCGATCCCGGACCTCGCCCTCGGCACCGACATCATCGTCGGCTTCCCAGGCGAGACCGAGGACGACTTCCGCGAGACCCTGGAGGTCGTCGAGGAAGTCGGCTACGAGAGCGCGTTCACGTTCATCTACTCGCCCCGGAGTGGCACCGAGGCGGCCGCGATGCCCGACCAGGTTCCGGACGAGATCAAGCACGAGCGGCTCGAGCGACTCGTCGAGCTCGTCCAGCGGATCGCGGAGGATCGCAACCGGCGCCGCGTCGGTCTGGTCGAGGATGTGCTGGTGGAAGGGCCGAGCCGAACCGATCCGGCCCGCCTGCGCGGCCGCACCCGGCGGAACACGACCGTCAACTTCGTCGGCCGGGCGCAGCCCGGCGAGCTCGTGCCGGTCGAGATCGAGAGCGCCACGTCGACGACGCTCGCCGGCACCCAGGCGGCGCTCGTCGCTGCCTAGTGCGACTGAACTGGGACGGCTGCCTCAACGTCCGCGACCTGGGCGGACACCCGACCAAGAACGGCGGTGAGACGCGCTTCGGCGCCGTCGTCCGAGCGGACAGCGTCCGGCAGCTGAGCGACGCCGGTTGGGCCGCGCTCGTCGACTACGGCGTCCGGACGATCGTCGACCTGCGACGTCAGCAGGAGCTCGACGCCGATCCGCCCCGAGAGCTGCCGGTCGAGGTCGTCCACGTCCCGCTGATCGACCCGGTCGGGCCGGAGATCGGCGCTGAGATCGATGCCGTTGCCGAGGCTGCGCCCGACCCCCTGAGCGCTCGACGAGCCGTCTACCTCGAGGTGCTTGAGCGCTTTAGGCCGGCCTTCGCCCAGGCCGTCTCCGCGGTCGCGAACGCACCCGAGGGCTGTGTGCTCGTCCATTGCAAGGGCGGCACGGACCGAACGGGTCTTGTCTCCGCGCTCCTACTGCGCCTCGTCGGCGTCCCGGCCGAGGGCGTCGGAGCGGACTTCTCGCTGAGTGGACCGAACCGCGCCGCCGTTTTCGACCCGTGGATTGCCGAAGCGCCGGACGAACAGGAGCGCGAGCTGCGTCGCGTGTGGGCCTCGACACCGGCGGAGGTCATGACGGGCGTCGTGGAGGAGCTCGAGCGGCGTCATGGCAGTGTGGAGGACTACCTGCGGCAAGCCGGCGTCGCCGAGCGCGACTTCGAGCGTGTGCGCGAGCGGCTGCTCGCGTGAAAGTCCTCGCGATCTTCGGCCCGACCGCGTCCGGCAAGTCTGCGGTCGCGGAGGCAGTTGCGGAACGGCTTCGGGGCGAGCTCGTCTCGGCGGATTCGGCGCAGCTCTACCGGGGGCTGCCGATCCTTACGAATCAGTCGCCGGCGCGGCTCGTCGCGGTCTGGGAGCTCGAGCACGAGGCGTCTGTGGGCGAGTACCAGCGGCTCGCGCACGAGGCGATCGACGAGATCCTGGCGGCCGGACGGACGCCGATCCTCGTCGGCGGCACGGGGCTCTATCTGCGGGCGGCCCTCACTGAGCTCGAGCTTCGGCCGCAGCCGGCGCCTGAGGCGCGCGAGCGTTGGCAGCGTTTCTACGACGAGCGCGGCCCGGATGCCGCCCACGCCGAGCTCGCCGAGCGCGATCCGGACGCCGCCGCGCGCGTTCATCCCAACGACCGGCGTCGTGTCGTCCGCGCGCTCGAGCTCGCGGAGGGCGGCGCTTCTCTGATTCCCGACCAAGACCGCCTCTGGGGCGGAGAAACGCGTCATCCCACGCTCGTCGTCGGGCTCGACGTGCCGAAGGAGGAGCTCGAGCGGCGGATCGTCGAGCGCACGAGCGCCATGTTCGATGCCGGCGTGGTGGAGGAGGTCCGACGGGCCCTGGAGCGCCCATTGTCGTTGACGGCACAAAAGATCATGGGTCTCCGCGAGGTCGCGGATCTGCCCCGCGACGAGGCGATCGAGGCGTTGACCGTCCGCTCACGCTCGTACGCCGCCTATCAGCGGAAGTGGATGCGCCGAATCCCGGGCCTCGTTACCGTTCGGGCCGACCGCCCGCCCGGCGAGGTCGCGGATGCGATTGTCGAGATGGCACGCGCACGGCAACGTCTACCTGCTGGCCGGGCGGGCTGAGCTCACGGCCGACCGCGTGCGCGAGCTCGTCGGCGACGCGGACGGGATCGTCGAGGTCGTGCGGGCGGGCGAGGCCGAGGCCGACGTCGTGATCTGGAACCCGGACGGCTCGACCGCCGAGCTGTCCGGCAACGGCACGCGGATCGCGGCCCGCTGGCTCGCCGATCGCACGGGAGCGGAGACAGTGCGGATCCACGTCGGCGACCGGGAGGTCGCAGCGCGGATGCTCGCGAACGGCGAGGTGGAGACGGAACTGGGCGAGGTGGAGGTCGGCGAGCCGGAGGTGGTGGCGGGGATCGAGCTCGTCGCGGTGTCCGTAGGCAATCCACACGCCGTCGTCCGCGCCGATCCCGCCGAGATCGTGCGCGTCGGCCCGCTCCTCGAGACGCATCCGCGCTTCCCCGAGCGCACGAACGTCCAGGTCGTCCGCATCGACGGCCAGGGCGAGGTCACCGCGCGGGTGTGGGAGCGCGGGGTGGGGGAGACCACCTCGTCGGGCACGAGCGCCGTCGCAGTCGCCGCCGCGACGCATGGCGACGGCGAGGTGCTCGTCCACTTCCCCGGTGGCGACCTCCGCGTCCGACTCGTCGACGGCCGCGCGTATCTCACGGGTCCCGCCGAACGGATCAGCTAGCAACGGCTATGAGTCGCACGAAGCGGACACAGGTCGTGCTCTGGGCAATCGCCGCCGCCGCGTTGGCCGGGGCAGTGGCGATCGCGCCGAACTGCGATGCTCCGGACGTCCTCCAAGCGGTGATGCTGTTCGTCCTGCCGCCGGTGGTCGGCGTCAGCGCAGGAGCAGCTCTCGCGATAACCGCCCGCTCACGCGCCGGGTCGGTTGCGGGCGTTGTCGTCGGCGTAGGGGCGGCCGGGGGTGCCTGGCTCATTGTGCTCGTATTGTGGCTCGGGCGGTGCACCGCCTGAGCGGCCGGCTCCGTGGGTCGTCGGT
>JBKOXJ010000039.1:0-17773 GCA_046724905.1 Actinomycetota bacterium
CGCGCGACGAACCCGGGCTGCGCGTCGGGATCGCGCACGCGGACGCACCCGAGCGCGCCGTTCAGCTCGAGAAGATGGTGCGCGGCGAGCGGCCGCAGGCCCAGGTCGAGATCGTGACGACGCTCGGCGCCGTCGTCGGCACACACGCCGGGCCGGGAACGGTGGGCCTCTTCTGGTTCGTGGACGAGTAGCTACTCGATGTTCCAGCTGATCGAACTGAGCAGCAGGATGAACAGCACCAGGAAGCCGATCCCGACCCAGCCGAGGACGATGCCGGCGATCGCGAGCCCGCGACCGCCCTGGTACCCGCCCGAGCGGTCGATCTGGCTCTTCCCGATGTAGCCGAAGACGAGCGCGAGGATCGAGCCGATCCACCAGATCCAGACGATGCCCAGCACGAGCGACGCGATCGCGAAGCCGTTCGTGCTCTGGGGGATCGGCCCCTGCGGCGGCTGGTAGCCCGGCGGCGGCAAATAGCCGGGCGGCTGCGTCTCGCTCACGGCCGGGACGATACAAAGCCGGCGGGTCGACTACAGTCGCGCGGCGTGAGCGGCCCGTTGATCCCGCAGCAGCCCGTCGGGACGAACGGTATGGCCGTCGCCTCGCTCGTCCTCGGGATCCTCGGCCTGATCCCGCTCGTCCTGTTCAACCTGCCGCTCTCCATCCTTGCGCTGGTCTTCGGCTTCGTCGGCCGGAGCCAGATCGCCGCCTCGGGCGGTCGGCAGGGCGGAAGCGGCCTGGCCCTGGCCGGGATCCTGTGCGGAGCGATCGGGCTCGTCTTCGCGCTCTTCTGGCTGTTCGTGATCGGCTTGGGGTTGGCCGGCCCGTTCTAGGTGTTCTAAGGTCTGCCGCCACAGGCCATCGCGTGCGACTTGGCGCCGCAGCGCAGTCCCTGCGCCCGCGGCCTCTGCGGTCGAGTCACTCGCAGCGGAAAGGAGTACCGATGCCTCCAACCCCGACGAAGCTCGCCCGCGAAGGCGGCGCGATTCGCCTCACACTCTCGGCCAAGGTGGCCAACGACCTCGGCGCGCTTCAGGGCAGCCTGAAGTCGCTCGCCGAGCGCCTCGGCCATCCCAACTGCGCGACCGGATGCGACACCCTCTTCCTCCAATCTGAGCGCGAGTTCGTCCTCGACGCGGAGCTCAACCTGAGCGCTGCACCGCTCTCCCAGCCGCTCACGCCGGCGCTGGGAAGGATGGTGCCGCAGGGGACGATCCAGGTGATGATCCCGGCCCGGGTCAACAACAACATCAAGAATCTCCAGCGTGCCCTGGAGCTCACGCTCGGCAAGCTCGGATGCCCGCGCTGCTGCTCGGGGTTCGACATCCTCTTCCAGCGCGAGATCAGCATGTTCGCTTTCGACGACAAGGTCGGTCTCCGGGGTTTCGGGCAGTTCCGTTAGCGCGCTAGGAATCGGCATCACTCACGCTGCGGTCGTCGAGCCGCTGCTCGAGTCGCGCCCGGATCTCGTCGACGTGCTCGAGATCGAGCCGCAGACCACGTGGGTCAAGACGCCGGGCGCGGCGAGCCCATACCGCGTCAGCGAGGAGGTGCTCGAGCACCTCCTCGCCCTGCCGGGCCGGAAGCTCGTCCACAGCATCGGGGCACCCGTTGGCGGCAGCGTGCGCCCGGACCCGGCGCAGCTCGAGCTCCTCCAGCAGATGATCGAGCGTTTCGACGCGCCGTGGGCAAGCGATCACCTGAGCTTCAACCAGACGCCGGAGTTCGCGACCGGATTCTTCCTACCCCCGCGTCAGACACTCGACGGTGTCAGGACGGTGATGCGGTCGATTCGCGACCTCCAGGACGCGCTGTCGGTTCCGATCGCCGTCGAGACCGGCGTCAACTACCTCCGGCCGCGGGCGGACGAGCTGCCGGACGGCGAGTTCGTCGCGCAGGTCGTGGAAGCGGCCGACTGCGGGCTGCTGCTCGACCTCCACAACGTCTTCACCAACAGCCTGAACGGGCGGCAGCCGCTCGACGAATACCTTGACCAGCTGCCGCTCGAGCGCGTGTGGGAGATCCACCTCGCGGGCGGGATGGAGCTGGACGGCTTCTGGCTCGACGCCCATTCCGGTGCGATTCCGGACCCGCTCTACGCGCTGTGCGAGGAGTTCGTCCCGCGGCTTCCGAACCTCGGCGCGATCGTCTTCGAGATCTTCCCGTCGTTCGTGCCTGAGGTGGGCCTCGCGCTCGTCGAGGAGCAGCTCGAGCGGCTGCGGGCGTTGTGGCAGCTCCGGACCGATCGCACGCCGGCGGAGCCACGGCCTGTCCGTCTGTCGGTCGAGCGCGAGGACGGCGCGCCGCCCGCCGATTGGGAGCGTGCGCTCGGCCGGCTCGTGACCGGCCGCGAGCCGAGCAGCCCGCTCGAGGAAGAGCTGCAGGACGATCCCGGAGTGCGCATCGTCGTCGGGCTGATCCACGAGTTCCGGGCCTCGATGATCGTGGGGGTGCTCCGGCTGACGTCGCGCCTGCTCATGCTTGCGCTCGGCCCCGACGCCTTCAGGACGATCCTGGGCGACTACTTCGTCAAGGTCCCGCCCCAGATGTTCGGGTCGCTCGAGGCGGACGCGTTCGCCGCCTACCTCGAGGAGCTCGGCCTCGGCGTCCCTCACCTCGCCAAGATCCTCGAGTTCGAGCGCGCCGTCGCGGCCACGCTCGCCGACGACCAGACCCGCATCGTCTCCTTCGACTTCGAGCCGCTGCCCCTGCTCCGGGCGCTCGGCGAGGGACGGCTGCCGGACGGCCCGCCAGAGCCGGGCAGCTTCGAGATCGAGCTCACTGGGGACGGGCCGAGCGCCGCGGGCGTCGACTACGAGCAGCTCGAGGAGGCTTTTCCCTTCCACTGAGCCTGTCGGGACGCACTTCTAGACTCGGAGCGCGCGATGAGCCCGACACTCGCTCTCCCTGTGTGCTTCGGAGGTGCCGACCCCGCTGGCTTTCGGCGGCCTCGGTTCGCCGATCTCGACCGGCCGCTCGACGTCCTGCCCGGTGTCGGGCCGACCGTGTCGCGCAAGCTCGCCAAGCTCGGCCTGCGCACCGTGCGGGACCTGCTCGAGCACCGGCCGCACCGGTACGAGGCCGCCGTCCCGAAGCGGCGGATCGCCGACCTCTTCGGCGAGGAGGAGGTCGCGATCACGGGCCAGGTCGTGCGCACCTCGGTCCGGCGGACCTCGCGACGCCTCTCCATCGTCCAGGCCCGCGTCGCGGACGAGAGCGGCGAGGTTACCGCGATCTGGTTCAACCAGCTCTGGCTCGTCGACAAGCTGAAGCCGGGCATGCGCGTTCGGCTGCGCGGCCAGCTCCGCCGCAACGAGTTCGCAGTCCGCTCGTACGACCTCAACGGCGTCTCGGCCACCGCGGACTACGCGCCCGTCTATCCCGCGAGCGAGGAGGTGACGCCGAAGCGGCTCCGCGCGCTCGTCGACGCGGCGCTGCCGCTCGCGCGCACGGTTCCCGACTCGCTGCCGGCCGAGCTCCTGGTGCGCGAGCGCCTGCCGCAGCGCGCCGACGCGCTGCATGCGATCCACAGGCCGGTCTCCGCCGACGCCGCCGAGACCGGCCGCCGCCGCCTCGCGTTCGACGAGCTGCTCGTGCTCCAGCTAGGGCTGGCGCGCAGAGGACGGGAGCGGGAGGCCGAACGTGCGCCCGCGCTCCCCCAACCCGGCGAGCTCGTCGCTCGCTACCGCGACGTCCTGCCGTTCACGCTCACCGAGCACCAGGAGCGGGCGATCCGCGAGCTCGACGCAGATCTCGCGCGCGAGGTCCCGATGCAGCGGCTGCTCCAGGGCGACGTCGGCTCTGGGAAGACGGTCGTAGCGCTCTACGCGATGCTGCGGGCGGTCGACTCCGGGCACCAGGCCGCCTTGATGGCGCCCACGGAGACGCTGGCCGAGCAGCACTTCCTGACCCTGGAGGAGCCGTGCCGCGCCCTCGGCGTGCGCTGCGTCCTCCAGACGAGCTCGCTGCGCGGCCGCGAGCATGAAGCGGCCCGTGCGGCGATCGCCGCCGGCGAGGCGGAGGTCGCCGTCGGGACGCATGCCTTGATCCAGGAGGAGGTCGCGTTCACCGACCTGGCAGTCGCCGTCGTCGACGAGCAGCACCGATTCGGCGTGGAGCAGCGAACGGCGCTGGCCGCGGGACGTTCGCCTCACGTCCTGCACATGACGGCAACGCCGATTCCGCGCACGCTCGCGCTGACCGTCTACGGCGACTTGGCCGTGAGCGAGATCTCGAAGCCGCCCGCGAACCGCAAGCCGGTCAAGACGGCTTGGGTCACGGCCGAGCGCTCGAGCGAGGCGTACAGCCGGCTGCGGCGGCACCTCGAGGAGGGCCGACAGGCCTACGTCGTCTGCCCGCTGATCGAGGCGTCGGAGACGAGCCGGGCCCGCGCCGCGGAGGAAGAGGCTGAGCGGCTACGGCGCGCCGAGCTGCGCGGCTTCCGCGTCGGCTGCCTGCACGGCCGCCTTCGACCGGCGGAACGCCGCGAGCTGATGGCGCAGTTCAAGACGCGCGAGCTGGACGTCCTCGTGGCGACGACTGTGATCGAGGTCGGTGTCGACGTCCCGAACGCAACGATCATGATCGTCCAGGAGGCGGACCGTTTCGGCCTCGCCCAGCTCCACCAGCTGCGCGGGCGGGTCGGCCGCGGCGCAGAACAGTCGTACTGCCTGCTGATCTCGCGACCGAAGGAGGAGCTGACTGACGCCGCGCACGAGCGGCTCGAGGCGCTCGTGGCGACGAACGACGGCTTCGAGCTCGCGGAACGCGACCTCGAGATCCGCGGCGAGGGGCAGCTCCTCGGGACGCGCCAATCCGGCCTTTCGGACCTGAAGTTCACGAAGCTGCGTGCCGACCGCGCCCTGCTCGAACGTGCGCGCACGCTGGCAGCCGAGCTCGTCGACCACGAGGGCCCGCTCAACGACGAGGTCGATGCCTTCTTCGCGGCAGCCGAAGCGTCGGCGTTGGCATAGTCACGCGCGTTCCGAACGGCTTCGAAGAACTCGCTGAGATCGCGCGTCGTCGGCGCAGCACGGTCCGCGACGGGCATCTTGACGCCGACGTTCTGGGCGGGACGCTGACGAAGATGGCCCGGTTCACGGTCGGCCGAAAGCGCATCGAGCTACACACGAACGGCCGTTCGTTCCTCGCGGACGTCAAGGCCGACATTGCGCTCGTGTTCAGTCTCGGCGAGCCGGGCTACGACGTTATGACCACCACGCCACTCGGAAACCGCGAGCCGTCGGTCTACGTCGAGGACGAGGATTGTGTCCATCGCGCGGTCGCGCCGCACTTCGATGCAATCGGAGCGTACATCGACTCGTTCACCGACGGCCCTGTCCCGGAAGAAGCGATTCTGCTCGAGAACCTGGGCGAAGCGGTCGCCGAGATGGCGGCTGTGCTGGACGACGACCGTCCGACCAATGCGGATCATCGCCGGCTCCCGTAAGGGCCACCGGATCTTCGCCCCGAGAGGACTGGCGACCCGGCCGACCGGCGACCGCGTTCGCGAGGCCGCGTTCATGCTCATCGGCCCGGTCGACGGCGCCTCGGTGCTCGACCTCTACGCAGGCTCCGGCGCGATGGGACTCGAGGCTCTCTCGCGCGGCGCCGAGCGAGCCGTCTTCGTCGAGAGCGACCGAGCGGCGGTCGAGGCGATCGAGCGGAACCTCGACAAGCTCCGGCTCACCGGCGCGACCGTGCTTCGACAGAACGCGGCGCAGGCGCTCGCGGCCGAGACCGCGGCGGGCAGGCGTTACGATCTCGTGCTCGTCGACCCGCCCTATGAGGGCTTCGCAGGCCTCCAGCCGATGCTCGCGACCTACCTTCCCGCCGTGCTCGCTCCCGACGGCCTGCTCGTCGTCGAGACCTCCGCCCGCGAGGAGCCTGAGCTGCCGCTCGCCAAGCGGACGAGCCGGCGGTACGGCTCGGCCCGGCTGACGCTCTTCGAACCCGCGCAGTGAGCTCCTCCGAGCCGATCACGGCGATCTGTCCTGGCACGTACGACCCGGTCACGTTCGGCCACCTGGACGTGATCACGCGCGCTGCCGCGATCTTCGACCGCGTCGTCGTCGGGGTCGTCCGGGAGTCGCAGCACAAGCAGCCCCTGTTCACGATCGAGGAGCGCGTGGGCTTCCTGCGCGAGGCGCTGACCGATCAGCCGAACGTCGAGGTCGACGTCTTCTCCGAGCTCGTCGTCGAGTTCGCCCGCCGCTGGGGCGCCCGGACGATGGTCAAAGGGCTGCGCGTGATCTCCGACTTCGAGTGGGAGTTCCAGATGAACCACCTCAACCGGATCCTCGCGCCGGACATCGAGACGCTGTACGTGATGGCGCGGCCGCAGTTCAGCTTCGTGTCCTCGAGCGGCGTGAAGGAGATCGCCGCGTTCGGCGGCCGTGTCGACGAGCTCGTCCCGGAAGCCGTCGCGCGCCGTTTCGCCGAGCTCCATCCGCGCGGACGGCCCGGTACCCCGGAGAATCCAGGCGAATGACCGCCTGGACCGCGCTGTAGACTGGCGGGACCCATGGACGTACTCGTTCTCATCGACAAGCTCGACGACCTGGTGCACAACGCGAAGGCCGTGCCGCTCACCGATCAGGTGCGGATCGACCGCGAGGAGATCTACGACATCCTCGACCAGATGCGCGCCACGATCCCCGAGGAGATCAAGCAGGCGCGCTGGATCGTGAAGGAGCGGCAGGAGATGCTCGCGGAGGCCAAGCGCGAGGCCGACCGCCTGATCGGCGAGGCGCGCGAGCAGGCGACGCGTGAGGCTTCGCAGACCGAGATCGTGAAGCTGGCCGAAAAGCAGGCTCAGGACATCATCGACGAGGCGCGGCGGTCGGCCCGCGACACCCGTCTCGAGATGGAGGACTGGGCCGACGGGATCCTCTCCACGCTCGAGGTCAACCTCGAGAAGTTCCTCACCGCGGTCAAGCGCGGACGCGAGCGGCTGCACGAGCGCTCGCAGGAGACCGTCATTGCGGGGGTCGCCGGCGGCTCTACGAACGAAGAGCCGTACCAGTAGCCGGCGTCGACTAAGGCGCCGCTTGCGGCGCCGACCGTCAGGACGCGCGGCGCGCTCGAGCGGTTGCGACTTATGCCCGCGGTTCGGGCGAGCGGCGCAGACGGACGCGCGGATGAACCGCGCGTCCTGGAGGAGGTCGTCGCAAGCGCCGCCCTCGCGCGCCCGTCTGAAATGAACGGTCGACCGGTCGGGTCCATGTCGAAACCGCTTCTTGGCCTCCTGCTCGGGGTCCTGGTCGCGGCCTGCGCGTCGGCGGCCTCCGCGAACCCGATCCAGACCGAGAACGCGAACCCGGGCACGTCTGCCTGGCGAGATCCCGGTACCTCGTCCGCGGGGGGCTACGCGTCGGAGGTGAGCGTGGAGCCGGGGCAGCAGGTCCGCTTCCACGTCTCCGCGCCCTCGGGCGTCAACTACCGGCTCGACGTCTACCGGATCGGCTGGTACGGCGGGCCCGGCGGGCGCCTGGTCGGCTGCGTCCCGTCGTGCTCGAGCTCCAATCCCGGAGTGCCGTATCCGACGCCGCCCCCGGACGGCGTCACCGGCGAGGTGCGCGCCAACTGGCCGGTGACTGACGTGCTGACGGTCCCTGCGGGTTGGGTGAGCGGCTATTACCTCGTCCGGATCGTGCTCTCGGACGGCAGCAACCCGGGCGCGATCCCGTTCGTCGTCCGCGAGCCGGCCGCCGCAGCCGCGCCCTCGGCGGTGCTCGTCCAGGTGCCGGTCGACACGTGGCAGGCCTACAACGCCTGGGGCGGCAAGAGCCTCTACGACTTCAACTCGACAGGCCTGTATGCGGCCAACCACGTCAGCTTCGACCGGCCCTACCTCTGGATCGGCCCCGGCGCGCAGGTGATGACCTCGTGGGAGCTCGCGCTCGTGCGGTTCCTCGAGCGCGAGGGCGTCGACGTTTCGTACGTCGCCGATACCGATGTCGACGCCGACCCGGGTGTGCTGCTGCGGCACCGCGTCGTGCTCACCGCTGGGCACGGCGAGTACTGGTCGAAGGGGATGCGCGACGCGTACGAGGCCGCCCGCGTCGCCTCCACGAACCTGATGTTCATGGGCGCAAACACGGGCTACTGGCAGGTCCGGTTCGAGAACGGCCGCCGAACGATGGTGGGCTACAAGGACCGCCCCGACCCGGTCCAGGGAGCCCTCGCGACCGTCCGCTTCCGCGATCTTCAGCGTCCGGAGTGCGCGCTTCTCGGCGTCCAGCACTACGAGGGTTCGTACGCGTGGCCGCGCGCCGACTTCGTCACGAACCCGTACCCCACGGGGAGCAAGTGGTTCGCTGGCACGAACCTCGTGCCGGGCTCAGTGATCGGCCAGATCGTCAGCCGCGAGCACGACCTGATCCCGCCTGGGACGACCTGCGGGCTGCCGCTGACGGTGCTCTTCCACCACGACGCGGTCAGCGACCCGCTCGAGCGCTCGGAGTCGGTGCGCTACACGATGCCCGGATCCGGAGCGCGCATCTTCTCGAGCGGCTCGCTCGAGTTCTCGTGGGCGCTCGACTCGTACCGCGTCAACGGCGACGGGATCCTGACGCCCGTGAACCCGGGCATCCAGCAGTTCGTCCGCAACGTCCTCGCGGATGCGCTTCTGCCCGCGCCGCCCGTCTCGGTGCGGACGCAGATCGTCTCGGGACGGAAGCTCCGGATCCTGATCGAGCGCCGCGGCGACCCGCGCGTGCCGCGGCACGTCGTCTACCGTCGCCGCGGCGGGATGGCGCTGCCGCTCAGCGACCCCTCGTGGAAGCAGGTCTGCTCGACGACGACGGCGTCGTGCCTGAATACCGTGCCGGCGGCCGGGACCTACCGCTTTGCCGCGGTCGCCGTCGACCGCTGGGGGAGCCGCTCGCCTGGGGCCTTCTCGGGCCGGCGCACGGTGTCCTGAGGCTTGAGCTCCGCGCAGACTTCGAGCGCTGCATCCACGAAGGCGCGCGCTGCGGGGCCGCGGTGGCGGTCGCGATGCCAGGCGATCCCGATGCGGCGGCGCGGGAAGTCGCGCCCGAGCCCGAGGCCGACGACGCTGTCGTCGTGCGGTTCGATCGCCAGCTGCGGCACGATCGCGGCTCCGAACCCGGCGCCGACCAGGCCCTGGACGGTGTCGTTGTGGTCGGAGCGGAAGACGTAGTCGAGCCGTTCCGGGAAAAGCGACTCGACGTGGTCGAACGCGCGGCAATGCTTGAAGCCGATCAAGTCGAGCTCGGCGATCTCGTCCGGGGCCGGGGCACGGCGGCGGGCGGCGAGCGGGGAGTCGGCGGGCACGAGCAGCATGTACGGGTCGCGCAGCACCTCGACCTCCTCGAACGGCCCCTCCGGCAGAGGCAGATCCGCGAAGGTCTGATCGAGCCGGCCCTGCTCGACAAGCGCGAGCAGGTCCTCGTCGTTGACGGCCTCCTCGAGGCGGATCTCCACGTGCGGCCACGACTCGCGGAACCGGCGGAGCAGCTCGGGCAGCACGCGGGCGCCGATGCTCTGGTACACGCCGACGGCGAGCGTGCCCGCCTCGCCGTTCGCGAGCGCGTCGAGGTCGGCCTGCGCGGCCGAGAGCCGCGAGACGATCGCCTGCCCGTGCCGCAGCAGGAGCTCGCCGGCCTCGGTGAGCGAGACGCGGCGCGGTCCGCCGGGCCGCTCGAGCAGGCGCTCGCCGACGATTCGCTCGAGGGTCGCGATCTGCTGGCTGACCGCCGACTGGGTGTAGCCGAGCGAGCGGGCGGCGCGGCCGAACGAGCCCTCGCGTGCCACGGCCTCGAGCGCCACGAGGTGGCGCAGCTCGACGCCCAGCCAGCGATGATCAGGTTCCATGATCGAAGTCAATGAAAACTCGATTTGGCCTAATAGTACCTGCTCGGGCACACTATGGGCATGGAGCTCGTTGTTCTGATCCTCATCGTCCTGGTGGGCCCGCTGGCCGTCCTGTTCGGCGCCGATTCGCGGCCGGTCGAAGACCGCGAACGTCGCGGATGGTGGCCGGCCACGCCTCGCAGCTAGCCAAGGGTAAGGCGACGCTTGTCGGCGCCGACCATCAGGGCGCGCGGTTCATCCGTGCGTCCGTCTGAAATGGCCGGTCGACCCGGTTGAGTTCCTTCCACAAACCGATCTGAGCCCGCAACATCGGCGCTACGCTGGCGCCGTGACGAGCTTCAACCTGCGCAACGTCAAGCTTCGCTCGGGCGAGGCGTTTCGCGACGAGGTCGACGTAGCCGTCGCGCCGCTCGAGTTCGGCGGCCAGCGCTACGTCCAGGTGCCCGAGAACGTGAGCGCCGAGCTCTCGATCGCGCGCGCGTCCACCGGCACGGTCTTCGAGCTGCGCTTCGAGAGCCGGCTGCACGGCCCGTGCCAGCGCTGCCTAGCGGACGCCGTCGTGGAGCGAACGATCTCCGCCCGCGAGTACCAGGCGACGAATCCGGGCCCGTCCGAGGAGCTACGCACGCCGTACGTCGCGGACGACCGGCTCGACCTCTCCGGGTGGGCGCGGGATTCGATCGCGCTCGAGCTCCCCGAGCAGATCCTCTGCCGGCCCGACTGCGCCGGCCTCTGCCCCGTCTGCGGCAAGGACCTGAACGTCGAGCCGCACGAGCACGAGGAGGACCGGACCGACCCGCGCTGGGCGGCGCTGGCCGAGCTCCGCGATCGGCTTTCCTAAAGGCTGATCGTCCTCGTGGCCTGAAAGGCCTCGAGGAAGCGCCGGTCGTGGGTCACGAGCAGGACGGTGCCCTCGAAGCTTGCGACGGCGTGCTCCAGCTCCTCGATCGCCTCGAGGTCGAGGTGGTTCGTCGGCTCGTCGAGGACGAGGCAGTTCACGCCGCGTGCCGCCATCAGGGCGAGCACGGCCCGTGTCCGCTCCCCCGGCGAGAGCGAGTCGGCCCGGCGGTTGACGTGGTCGGCGCCGAGGCCGAACTTCGCAAGCAGCGTCCGCGCCTCCTCCGAACGGAGGCCGGACTCGGTCGTGAAGCGGTCGAGCAGCGACTCTGCACCCAGGAACAGGAGGCGGGCCTGGTCGAGCTCGCCGAGCCGGACACTGGAACCCAGCCGGCGGACTCCCGCCGCAAGCGGCAGGTCACCGACGAGCGCGCGCAGGAGCGTCGTCTTGCCGCTGCCGTTCCGCCCGACGATCGCGATCCGCTCGCCCCAGCCGATCTCGAGGTCGAGCGGACCTAACCGAAACCCGTCGCGCTCGACGACGGCCCCCGTCAGCCGTGCGACCACGTCCCCGGCCCGCGATCCGCTCTCGAGGGAGAGTTGGAGCCGCCACGGCGTCCACGGCTTGTCGACGCGATCGAGGCGCTCGAGCCGCCGCTCGGCCGAGCGCACCTTCGACCGCAACGCCTGCGTCCCGCGGCGGCTCGCCATCCGGCCGCCCGCGCGGGCCTGCGTGCGCCGCTCGTACAGCAGCGACTCGAACCGCTCGCGCTCGTCGACGTACTGGCCGTAGGCGACCTCGTGCCGCCTGCGCTCGGCGTCGCGCGCGCGCTCGTAGTCGGCCCACGAACCGGCGAACTCCCGAATCCGCCGGGTCTCCGCCTCGAATTCGACGATACGGGTGACGGCGCGCTCGAGGAACGCTCGGTCGTGCGAGACGACGACGATCGCGCTCGGCGTCCGGGCCACGAAGCGCTCGAGCAGCGCGAGACCGTCGAAGTCGAGGTCGTTCGTCGGCTCGTCGAGAAGCAGCACGTCGTCGTCCGCGTCGAAGATCTCGCGCAGGGCGGCGCGGGCGGCCTCCCCGCCCGAAAGGCCCGGCCGCTCGCGCTGCTGCGCGAGGTAGCGGACGGTGAGATCCTGCGGGCGCCTGACGACGCGGCCCGAGTCCGGCTCCTCCAGCCCGGCGAGCAGGTGTAGGAGCGTCGACTTGCCGACACCGTTCGAGCCGACCACGCCGATGCGCGCACGCGGCGGCACGGTCAGCGAGACGCCGTCGAGAATCGTCTCGCCGCCGAAGCTCTTCGTGATGTCGCTCGCGGCCAGAGTGCCGCGCGAAGCAGGCATGCGCCCTCCCGAGTCGCAGGAACGAAAGCGTGGATGCGATTAGAGAGCGCGCATAGAGGAGCCCAAGGGCTCGCGAGGATCGTAGCTACACTTCCGCGCTCATGGCCGTCCCGAAGCGGAAAACGTCGAAGTCGCGCCGCGACAAGCGCCGGGCGCAGCATCGCCTGAGCGCGCCGCGCGTGAACCTCTGCCCGAACTGCAACCAGCCGAAGCGCCCGCACGAGGTCTGCCCGAACTGCCGGACCTACCGCGGGCGCGAGGTCGAGCCGCTCCGGATCGAAGCTCCCTGATCGTCCCGGTTTGCCTTCAATCGGATCGATCGCTCGATTCAGACGGACGCGCGGGCGAAGCCCGCACGTCCTGAAGGCGGCGCCGCGAGCGGCGCCTTAATGATCCGCGTCGCCGTCGACGCGATGGGCGCCGACCAGGGGCCCGCCGAGGTCGTGGGCGGCGCGCTCGACTCGGCTTCGGACTCGATCGTCCCCGTGATCGTCGGGCCGCCGGGGCTCGACACGAGCGGCCTCGAGCTGATCGAAGCGGACGAGGTGATCGCGATGGACGAGAAGCCGGCCGACGCCGTGCGCGCGAAGCCGAACAGCTCCCTCGTGGTCGCCTGCCGGACCGTCGGCGAGGGCGGCGCCGACGCCGTCGTCTCGCCCGGCTCGACCGGTGCGATGCTCGCCGCGTCGCTCGTCTACATCCGCCGGCTTCCGGGCGTGCGGCGCCCCGGGATCGCGGTCACGATCCCCGCCGAGCGCGGGCCCTCGGTGCTGATCGACTCGGGCGCAAACGCCGTCGCCCGGCCCGAACATCTGCTCCAGTTCGGCCACATGGGCGCGATCTTCGCCGAGGAGGTGCTCGAGCTGACGGATCCCGAGGTCGCGCTCCTCTCGATCGGCGAGGAGCCGGAGAAGGGCGATCCGCTGCGGCTCGAGGCGCACGAGTTCCTCGCGCGGAGCGGCCTCCGCTTCAAAGGGAACGTCGAGAGCCGAGCGCTCCTGCGCGGCGCCGCCGACGTCGTCGTCACGGACGGCTTCACCGGCAACGTCTGCCTGAAGCTGCTCGAAGGCACGATCCTGTCGATCCTCGATGCGCTGCGTGACGGGATCTCGTCGACCGCGCGGGGAAAGGCCGGCGCGTTTCTGATCGCGCCGGCCGCACGAAAGGTGCGGGACCGGCTCGATCCCGACGCCTACGGAGGCGCCTACCTGCTCGGGCTCAGAGGGCTGGTCGTGATCGCGCACGGAAACTCGTCGCGCCGCGCGATCGCGAACGCCATCCGGCTGGCCGCCCGCGGGGTCGAGCACGATCTCACGGGGCGGCTCGAAGAGCGTTTAAGCAGCGTGTTAGAGTCCGCGCGCTCTCGAACTGCGACCGGCAAGTGAGGTGACATGGCAGCGACCCGCGAGGAAGTCTTCGACAAGGTGAAAGAAGTCCTCAGCGAACAACTCGGAGTCGACGAGGCGGACGTCACCGAGGAGGCTTCGTTCCAGGAGGATCTCGACGCCGACTCGCTCGACCTCGTGGAGCTGATCATGGAGCTCGAGGACCAGTTCGCGATCAAGATCTCGGACGAGGACGCGCAGAAGATCCAGACGGTCGGACAGGCAGTCGACTACGTCACCTCGCACCAGTAGCCGCCGCGGCCACGCCAATCCGCGCGAGCTGCGGCGGCTGATCGAGGAGCTACCGCCGGAGCGGCTGGAGCCCGTCTTCACGCATTCCTCGTGGGCCTCCGACCGGGCGGCCTCGTACGAGCGGCTCGAGTTCCTCGGCGACAGCGTCCTCGAGCTTGCGGTCGCCCGCTCGCTGTTCGAGCGCTTTCCCGACTTCTCGGAAGGGCGGCTCGCCAAGATCCGCTCGCACGCGGTCTCGCGGGCGAGCTGTGCCGTCGTCGCCCGCGAGCTCGGCCTCGGGGAGAAGCTCGCCGAGCGCGCGACCGGGATTCCGGACGAAGAGATCGCTCGGTTGACCCGCAACCGCAACGTTCTCGCGGCGCTGCTCGAGGCGGCGCTGGCGGCGGTCTTCCTGGAGCACGGCTTCGAGCCGATCGAGGACGCCGTGGTGGCGGCGTTCGACAGCCGAATCGAGTACGCGGCGACGAGCCACGTCGATCACAAGACGGAGCTGCAGGAGGCGCTCGCGCGGCTCGGACGGGCGGTCGCGTACACCGTGCTCGACGTCGAGGGCCCGCCACACGACCGGCGCTTCACCTGCGCCGCGGTGATCGAGGGCGAGCAGGTCGGTGTCGGCACCGGCAGCTCCAAGAAAGCGGCTGAGCAGGAGGCCGCCCGCCAAGCGCTGGAGCGCCTGGGCGTCGAGCCGGCCAAAGTGGCCTAGCCCTGGTGCCAGGCACTGTTAACTCACGGTGCCAGGCAATGTAAGGACACCGTGCCAGGCACTGTGAATTCACGGTGCCAGGCACGCGGGGCTAGCCGAGCCGACCGCTAGCCTCCCGCGGGCGTGCACCTGAGCGCGATCAAGCTGCGCGGCTTCAAGTCGTTCCCGGGCGCCGTCGAGATCCGGCTCGAGCCGGGGGTCTCGGTCGTCGTCGGGCCCAACGGCTCCGGGAAGTCGAACGTCGCCGATGCGATCGTCTGGGCGGCAGGCTCGCTCGCGCCCTCCGAGCTGCGCGCGGAGAAGCCCGACGACGTGCTCTTCGCGGGCGGAGGCGACCGGGCAGCGGCGGATTGGTGCGAGGTCGAGCTGCTCTTCGACAACGAAGACGGCGCGGGGCCGGTCGAGTTCTCCGAGCTGTCCGTTCTCCGCCGACTGCACCGCGGCGGGGAAGGTCAGTACCTCGTCAACCGCGCCGCCGTGCGTCGCACCGACCTCGTCGAGCTGCTCGCGGACCTCGGCCTCGCCGGGGGGATGCACTCGGTGATCGGGCAGGGACGCGTCGAGGAGGTCCTCTCCGCCAGCCCGGCTCGGCGGCGCGAGCTGGTCGAAGAGGCCGCCGGGCTCGGACGGTTCAAGCGACGCCGCCACCGGGCCGAGCTGAAGCTCGCCCGTGTCGCGGTCCAGGTCGAGCGCGCGCGCGACCTCGAGGACGAGGTCAAGAAGCGGCTTCGTCCGCTCGCGCTCCAGGCGACCGCGGCCGAGCGAGCCGAGCGGCTGGCGGGAGAGATCGCCGCGCTGCGGGCTCGCATCGCCCAGCTCGAGCTCGCGGAGCTCGACGACCGCCTCGCCGAGGTCGAGGAGCGCCGGGCCGCCGCTCTGCTCGCGCGCCGGCGCGTCGACGAACGGCTCGAGTCGCTGCTCGCGGAACGCAACCGCGCCGAGGAGGAGCTCGAGGACGCGGCGGGCGGGCGCGAGGCGGCGACGGCCGCCCTCTACCGGCTGCGCAGCGCAGGTGAACGCGTCGGCCTTCGCCGCGAGGCTGCCGAGGCCCTTGTCGAGCGCCTGCGGGCGGATCTGAGGGCGCCGCGCCTTCGAGTCGATCGCGGTGTCGCTGAGCGCCTGCGGATCGCTCGCGAGCGGCTGACGACGCTGGAGCGCTCCCTGGCGGAGCGTGAAGGCCTTCCGCCGGCGGCACGCGCACTCGCCGAGGCCGGGGAGCAGCTGGCGCTCGGGGAGCTCGACGTCGAGCCGGGGAGCGAGCGGGCCGTCGCGGCCGCGCTGCGGTGGCGCGCGTCGGCCCTCCTCGCAGCCGACCCCGCGGCCGGGCTCGAGCTGCTCGAGCGGGCGCGGGCCGGCGGCCTCGGCAGTGTGACGGTGTTGACGAAGAGGCCGGATCCGCTCGAGGGCTTCGCCGTCGTCTCGCCGGACGAGCTGCTGGCGGCCGACAGACCGGCCGTGACGTGCGAGGGCCATGGCTACGACCCCGAGAGCGGCGAGCTGTGGTTCGCCGGCGAGGCCGCGGAGGCCGTCTGGCTCGAGCTCGAGGCCCGCCGGCGCGCCGTAGCCGCGGAGGTCGAGCGGCTCGAAGCCGCGCCGGCATCGCTCGCGGGTCCGGACCCCGCGGTCGAGCGGCTCGCGGGCCTCGCTGAGCGCCTCGTCGCGGCTCTTGCCGTGGCCCACTCCACGGCCGAGCGCTTCGAGAGTCCGCTCCGGGCCCGCGTCGACGCAGGCGCCGAGCGCGTCGGGGCGCTCGGCGGTGAGCTGCGGCGGCTCGGCACCGACGAGGCCGACCTGCGCCGCGAGGCGGCCGAGGCGGGGCAGCGCGCCGGCGCGATCGAGGTCGAGCTCGCCCGGGTCGAAGCCGAGGCAGCCGAGGTGCGCCGGAGGCTCGACGAGACCGGGCAGGAGCCGGCGGAGGGCGACGACCGGGCCGCGCTGGCCGAGAGAGCTGAACGGCTCGAGCGCCGGCGCGAGGCTCTCGGCCAAGTGAACCCGTTGGCGAAGGAGGAGTACGAGCGCGAGAAGGAGCGCCTGGCCGAGCTCACCCAGCAACGCGCGGATCTCGAGCAGAGCCTCGTGGAGCTCGAGAAGCTCCGGGACGAGCTCGACGAGACCGTCGAGCGGCGCTTCGCCGAGACCTACGCCGCGGTCGAGCGGAACTTCGAGGAGGTGGCGGCGACGCTCTTTCCCGGCGGCGACGGTCGGCTCCGCCTCGCCGAGCCCGAGGCCGAGGAAGAGGACGCGCCCGGAATCGAGGTCGAGCTGCGACCTGCCGGCAAGCGGATCACGAGACTGTCGCTGCTCTCCGGCGGCGAGAAGGCGCTCGGCGCGATCTCCTTCCTGTTCGCGCTCTTCCTCGCGCGCCCGTGCCCCTTCTACCTCCTCGACGAGGTCGAAGCCGCGCTCGACGACACGAACATCGGCCGCTTCGTCGAGCTCCTACGCCGCTACGCCGACCGGGCCCAGTTCGTCGTGATCACGCACCAGAAGCGGACGATGGAGGCCGCGGACGTGCTCTACGGCGTGACCATGGGGCCGGATGGGGTCTCACAGATCGTCTCGCGCCGCCTGCCTCGCGCAGAGCGGGCGGCCCTCGCAACCGCGTAGCGAGGGCAAGCCCACGAAAGAGGCGGGCTAGACTCCGACGACCATGCCTGCTCGTCGGCGGTTCCTGTTCCGCCGGCTGGTCATGACAGCCGCGGCGAGTGCGGCCGCGGCCTCATTGACATCTGGCGTGGCAGCCGAGACACAGCAGGCAGACGTCATCTTCGCCTGCGCCGCCGGGAAGACGCACGTGTTGCACGTACGGACGAGGACGGGGCAATGTCCGAGGGGGCAAGCGGCAACGAACTGGTCCCGCACCGACTCGCGCAGTCAGCGACGCGTCTACGGCTGTGCGCGCTACCCGAACGGGGCGCTCCGCACCTACGGCGGCGACGTCACCTGTCGCAGCGCAGAGACGAAGCTCACGTGGCGCGCTCTTGTCCGGGGCAGTGAGAGCGTCGATGCCCACACGTGCGTCGCCCGCAGGACGCATCTGACCCGGCTGGTCGAACCGCTTGAGGCCTGCAAACGGTCGGAGTTCCGCCTCGACTGGCCACAGCTCATCAGCGGAAGCTCGGCGAGTGGCCCGGCCGGGCCGACCGGACCGACGGGGCCGCAGGGTCCCGCGGGAGCAAGCGGCGTTGGCCCACTTGGGCCACAAGGGCCGATCGGTCTAACCGGCCCGCCGGGGCCTGCCGGCGCGACCGGCCCGGCCGGCGCGACGGGCGCAACCGGCGCGACTGGTCCCGCCGGAGCGACCGGGGCCACCGGAGCGGCTGGTCGGTCGGCGGAACCGGCGCGACGGGCCTCGCCGGAGCGACGGGGCCACCTGGACCGCAAGGGCCGATCGGAGCAACCGGAGCCACCG
>JBKOXJ010000047.1:0-3870 GCA_046724905.1 Actinomycetota bacterium
ATGGTCGGTCGCGCCAGCAGGGCCAGGAGCGCGCTGGCCGCCATCGCAGCGGCGGTCACGAGCAGACTCACCTGTGGGTCGAAGTCTCGCGTCCTCGCGGTGCCGAGCCTGGCTCTATGGGCTTCGACGCCCACTGAGCTCCTGTCGCTACCGATCATGGGCGTGTGCTCGCAGCTGCGTGCGAGTGCGGTCGGCGAAGCGCGTGCTCGAGCTGGCGACGCATCCCCAGCCAGAGCAGCAGCGGAAGCAGCAGCAACGAGACCGCGCCGCCAAGTCGAGAATGCTGGTAGTTGACGGCCGCGACGCCGGCGAGTGGGCCGAACACGAGAGAGGTGAACCACGCCCAGGCGAACCGCTCCCGCCAGATCTCCACGGGGCTACGGAGCTCCGAGAGGCTCATCGCCACGCAGAGGAGGCCGATGTTGACGACGGAGTACGCTGCGCCCGCGACGGTGGAGCCGGCAAGAACAGCGGCCGCTGCTGGTTCGGTCGGAACGAGCAGGTCGTAGATGCCGCCGGCGGCTCCCGCGGCCAGGCCGAAGTTGCCGATGTCGAACACGGCTTTGTACACGCGCCCTCGGCGGCGCCACCATTGCACGACCGCGAGACCGATGCCGATGGCCATCGCCGGTGCCGTGCCGAGAATCGCCGCTGAGGCCACGATCCCGACCGCCGAGACGCCCATGCTTGCCTTCCCCTCCACGTTGAGCGACACCAGCTGGAGTGCGAGCGAGACGAGGGCGAGCAGCGCCAGCTCCGGTAGGTCCGACTCCACCGCCGACATGAGTGACGGGGCGGCGAGCGCCAGGCCGGTGCCGGCGGCTACCGCGAGCAGCGCGATGAAGCCGACGAGGATCGGCGGGATTCTGCGGCTGCGCTGCACGCGCTAGCTCCAGGGATCGAACAGTCCACTGCCGAAGTTCCACGACCCCGAGTTCCAGCTGCCGGAGTTCCAGCTGGCGGAGTTCCAGCTGGCGGAGTCCCAGTTCGCGAGCGAGTTCCAGCTGCCGGAGTTCCAGCTAGCGGAGTTCCAGCTGCCCGAGTTCCAGCTGCCGGAGTTCCAGCTCGCGGAGTCCCACTTCGAGGCGACGGTGCTGTCCTTCAGGCACGTCGTGGTGGGGGCACAGACGAGCGCCGGCACGCCCTGGTTTGCCCGGCCCGGTGTCCCCGCATAGTTGTACGAGGAGCTGAGGCTGAGGGAGCCGACCTTCGAGTCTTTTGGCTTCGACCCCTGCTTGGCGATCAGCGCCCACTTGACATTGTCCGGACTCCAGTCGGGATGCCACTGGAGGATGATCGCCGCCGCGCCGGCGACCTGCGGAGCTGCGAAGGACGTGCCGTTGATGGACGCGTAGCCCGGGTAGACCCGGTTCGCAGCGGGGGCCCGCCCGTCCAGGTAGCTACCCGCCGGCAGCGGAGCGGCGATGTGCCGGCCCGGCGCAACGAGGTCCGGTTTGAAGAAGCTGTCGACCGTCTTTCCGCTCGACGACCACGGAGCGTATTTGTCGTCGCCGGGACCACTCGTGTCCATCGTGTCGAAGGCGCCCGCGGTGAAGACGAGCGGGTCGTTTGCCGGCGCGTAGTCGATCTCGCCTGCGCCGAGATTCCCCGCCGACACGGAGATGAACACGCCGCTCGCCCATAGGCGCTCGAGTGCCAGGTCGAGCGGGCTCTCGAGGTACGAGCTCTTGACGGTTTCCGTCAACGAGAGATTGACGACGCGGATGTTGTACGCGTGCGCGTTATCGAATACCCACTTGAGCGCGGTGATCACGTCGCTGGTGTGGACGCTGTCCGGGCGGTTGATGTTCAGCGCGTACACATTCGCCGCCGGCGCGATGCCGATGAACTTTCCGTCCGGGCTATAGCCTGCCGCGACGCCGGCGACCATCGTTCCGTGACCGACGGTGTCGTGGAGCGAACCGCTCTGGCCGTCGAGCGCAACCTGCACGAGTCGCGAGCCGAAGTCCGGCGACGGAGTGACGCCACTGTCGATCACCGCGATTCCGATGCCCTGGCCGGTCGCGCCTGCCGACCACGGGTTCGGGGCAGAATCGCGGCCCGGGTAGATCGTCGCGAGCGACGCCGCCGATACCGAACCGTTGGCGCTCAGCGCGACCGGAGAATCAAGGGCGACGAACGACACACGCGGATCGTTCGCCAAGCGGTGAAGACTCCCCGCCCGGACGTAGGCCGCGACTCCCCCGACGAAGCCGAGGCCGCGGATGACGCGCCCATTGGCCGCAGCTGCCGGCCGCGCGTT
Organism: Actinomycetota bacterium; assembly: GCA_046724905.1. Lineage (GTDB taxonomy): Bacteria > Actinomycetota > Thermoleophilia > Gaiellales > Gaiellaceae > JBKOXJ01. The sequence continues at coordinate 2,264 of JBKOXJ010000047.1, forward strand.
ATCGCCCTGGACGATCACGCGAAGTTCGTCATCTGGTCGGGACGCGCCGGCTACAGCGGCAAGCGACGACGCGACCTTCGGGACATTCGCGGCGTGACCGGCAGGTGCCGAGCTGCCGAGGAAAGCCGCGACCAGCGCGACGAAGAACGTCGCCAGAAGAGCGAGCATCCTGCTTCGTCGCCGCATGGTTCGATCCAGCCTCCCGAGTTGCCGCAGAGCTAACTAGACCGGATATGCGCGGAAACGAGGTCGCCGGCGTCCCCCGTCATAGGGATTCGTTCGGAGGCGCGACGCCGGCTGTAGGCTTGCGGCCCTTGGAGGCGGGAACGGACAACCTTGTCGAGAGCCTGTCGCAGCTGTCGCTCTTCGCCGACCTGTCGCGGCCGCAGCTCGAGGGCGTCGTCCACACCTTCGCCGAGGACGTCTTCGCGGAGGGCCAGCGGATCGTCCGCGAGGGGATGGCGGGCAGCGGCTTCTTCCTGATCCTGAACGGCGAGGCGAAGGTCGTGATCGAGGGCCAGGAGCGGGCGCGGCTGGGCCGCGGGGACTTCTTCGGCGAGATCTCGATCCTCACGGACGAACTTCCGACCGCGGACGTGGTCGCAACGTCCGTGATGCGTTGCCTGATCGTGCCGGGTCCGGAGCTGAAGGCGTTCCTGCACCAGCACCCGAGCGTGATGTACCGCATGCTCCAATCGGAGGCGCGGAGGCTGCGGGCGGCGAACGTGTGGCGCGGGTAGCCGAGCAGCCGTTTCCGCCCGGCGACTACGACGTCGTCGTCGTCGGCAGCGGGCCCGGCGGGCTGCAAGCCGCCTATTCCCTTGCAAGGGCGGGGATCGGGAAGCTCGCGGTCCTCTCGCGCGACCCCGGGCCCGGCGGCATGTTCCGGCAGTTCCCGGTCTACCAGCGGCTGATCAGCTGGACGAAGCCCGAGGCGCCGTTCGAGCCGGGAACGCGGGAGTACGAGTGGTACGACCACAACAGCCTCCTCGGCGACGAGCCAGATCACCAGGCGCTCGTGCCGCAGTTCATGGACCGGACGTTCGACCTGCCCTCCCGTCCGGAGATGGAGGCGGGGCTCGTGGAGTTCGCCCGGCGCGGAGACGTTGAGGTGCGCTACGGCTGCGAGTGGCGGGCGACGCGGCGCGAGGAGGACGGGTTCACGCTCGAGACGACCGACGGCGAATACCGCTGCCGTGTGTGCGTCTTCGCACTCGGCGTGACCGACGCCTGGCGGCCCGCAATCCCGGGCATCCAGGACGCCCCGCACTACGTGGACACCAGAACGCCCGAGCGCTACGGCGGCAAGCGCGTCCTGATCATCGGCAAGCGGAACTCGGGCTTCGAGATCGCACAGGGACTGCTTCCCTGGGCCAGGCAGATCGTCCTCGCCTCGCCGCGGCCGGTCGAGACGGCGGTGCTCGCGTTCTCGCCGCTGCGGGTCCGCTATCTGCAACCGTACGACCAGTACGTCCGCGGCGGCTCGGGCAGCTTCGTCGTCGACGCGTCGATCGAACACGTACGGCGGAACGGCGGCGGCTACATCGTCCGCGCGAACGGCACGACTTGGGCCGGCACGCTCGAGCTCGAGACGGACGAGCTGATCG
>JBKOXJ010000115.1:0-4595 GCA_046724905.1 Actinomycetota bacterium
ACCCTACAACGGGCAGGCGGCGAGCTCTAGCCATCACGACAGGAGCGATCGGCTCCGATATGTAACTTCGGTTGCACGAGATGCCGTCGAAGAGGATCCTCATTTGCGACGACGACCTTCCCGTGCGCCTGCTGGTGCGCGTGGTCCTGGACGACGACTACGAGTTCAGCGAGGCGTCGAACGCCACAGAGGCGCTCGAGCTCGCTCGTCGCCTGCCACCGGATCTCGTGATCCTCGACATCATGCTGGCGGGACGGAACGGCCTCGACCTCCTCGAAGAGCTCCGTCGCGACCCTCGACTCCGTGAGGTGCCAATGATCGTCCTGACGGCCTCCCCGGAACGGGAGGACGACGCGCTCGCCGCCGGGGCGGACCGCTTCTTCATGAAACCCTTCGAGCCCGACGAGCTGAAGAGCACGGTCGAGGAGTTGCTCGCATCGAAATGAACGCGCTCCTCGACCGTCTCTTCGGCCACTCGCTGGTCACCCGTGTGCTCGCCGCGAGCGTCCTCCTCGCCGTCGTCGTGGCGGTCGTGTTCGCCGTCCTCGTCCTGGCGATCTCGAGCCTGCGCGACGCGACGACGCGCGAAGAGCACTCGAAGGACGTCACCGCGGCGACGCTCATGCTGGACCGGCTCGTCCTCGACCTCCATGCCGGTCTCCGGGGATTTCTCGTCTCCGGGCAACCGCGCCTGCTCTCGCCATGGACACGGGCTCGGCCCGGCGTCAAGAGGCAGCTTGTGGCACTCGAGCGCCTCGTCGCGGACGACCCGGCCGGCACAAGTCGCGTCCGCGAGCTCGCGGGGCTCGTCGAGGCCTATCAGCGAGACTACGGGGTTCCCCTGCTCCGAATCGCCCGCGAGCAGCCCGCCGCCGCCCGCACGCCGGAGGCGCTTGCGGAGGGAGAACGGCGCATCGAAGCGATTCGGCGGAGCCTGACAAGCTTCCTGACGGTCGAGAACGAGCGCGCCGCCGTGGCCGCCGACTCTGCCAAGCGGGAAGCGTCTCGTGCGCTCGCGCTCGGGATCGCCGGTCTCGTCGTGTCGGGGGCCCTCATCCTGCTCTTCGGCGTCTACCTGGCGCGCGGGATCGCCAGGCCGGTACGCGAGGTTGCAGCCGGAGCGAGCAGGCTCGCGGCCGGCGACCTCTCGGCCCGCCTCCCGGTCGAGGGCCCCGGGGAGGTCGGGGAGCTGACGCGCGCATTCAATGCGATGGCCGGGTCGCTCGAGCAGAGCCGGATCGAGCTGGAGGCGCAGAACGAGCGCCTCCGCGAGAGCGACCGCCTGAAGTCGGAGCTCGTGAGCGTCGTCTCGCACGAGCTGCGGACGCCGCTGACGAGCATCCTCGGATTCACGAGGATGCTTCGCACGCGGTCGTTCGGCGAGGACGAGCGACGGCAGTACCTGGGGATCATCGAGGAACAAGCACGCCGTCTGTCCGCGCTCATCGAGGACTTCCTCGACCTCCAGCGAATCGAGGAAGGTCATCTCGAGCTGAAGCAGGAGCTGATCGACATGGCGGCGTTGCTGCGGAAGGAGACGCGCGTGCTCGCGGAGCAAAGCGCGCGGCATACGCTCAAGCTCGCACTACCGGAGACCAGCCTGCCGGTCTACGGCGACGAGTCTCGCCTCACCCAGGTCGTCGGGAACCTCGTCTCGAATGCGATCAAGTACTCGCCGGCCGGCGGCGAGGTGGAAGTCGCCGGCGAACAGGCGGCGGAGTTCGTGCAGGTGAGCGTGCGCGATCAGGGTTTGGGCATCTCCGCCGACCAGCAGAAGCAGATCTTTACGAAGTTCTTCCGCGGCGACGCGGAAGCACGTGGCATTCCGGGCACCGGGCTCGGGCTCGCCGTCGCCCGCGAGATCGTCGAGGCGCACGGGGGAGAGCTCGGCTTCACGAGCGAAGAGGGCGAGGGATCGACGTTCTGGATGCAGCTTCCGGCGGCCGCGAGCGGCGCTTGAGCGAGAAGGAAAGGAGCTAGGGGTGCTCTGGAAGGTGAGCCTCGTCGCCGCGGTGGCCGTGCTCGTGTTCGTGGGGTTTCGGGCGACCCGCGCCTCGTACGCGCTGAGCCGGCCGGGGATCATTCGGATCACGGATCGCGAGATCGCGTTCAGCAGGATCGACCTCGGCAGGCGCGGACGCTCGACCGGCGACATCGAGATCACTCGGAGACTGCTGTTCAACAAACGGATCAGGCCGCAGGCGATCGGGCGCTCCGAAATGGTCTGCACCGTGGTCGGCGGGACCTCCCGGCAGTGCAACGGGACGTACGTCCTGCCGGCCGGGAAGATCGTGGTCGCCGGTGAGATGCGCTACCGGCAGTTCTTCCAGCTCGCCGTGACCGGCGGCACCGGCCTCTACAACAACGTCCGCGGAACGCTCACCGTGACCTCACTCGGACGCCGGCCGCGCCGCGACCTCGTGTTCTTCCGCCTCGTCGTGTAGCCGGGTCTCGACGAGCTCGGCGCGGACGAGCGCTACTCGAGGGTTGATGTGAAACTCCGGCGGGTTTTGGGCTCTACGAGCCACCGGACACGCAGGGGGGACGTATGAGGCGGAGCGGAGTTGCGGTGGTCGCGACCTTGACTCGGACGTCGATGACGCTGAGACTCGTGTTACAAGGATTCGGTCGGTTCGCCCGGCGGCCGCTCCACCTACCTGAAGAAAGGGGAGTGCAGTGCGACTGAAATGGATCCTTCCAGGCGTCGCCGCGCTGGTACTGGCGGTCAGCGTTGGTGCGGCCGTCGCCTCGCACGTGGCGCAGGTCGATCCGGCAACTGTTCCGGTTGGCTTCCTCGCGACGCACAACGATGTGTCGAACTTCGACATCGCACCGCTCGCGCGCGCCGTCAAACACCACCGGGCAGACGTTTTCGTCTGGCACCTCCGGCTTGCCCCGAATAGCGCGCTGGGCTGGCACACGCACCCGGGGCCTGCGATCGTGACTGTCGTCCGCGGGTCGCTCGGGTACCAGCACGAGGTTCAGGGCGAGTGCGTGACGACGTGGTACACGGCTGGAACGGGATTCATGGATCCTGGATTCGGACACGTCCACCGCGCCGTCTCCCGGGACGACGGCTTCGATGCCTACACGACCTTCGTGATTCCGAGCAGAAGTCCGAGCCAGACGATCCCGGCCGACCCGCCAGCGGCCTGCGCGTAGCTCCTCGAGGGGACGGAGGGGTTCACGAACCTCTCCGTCCTGGCCGCTTCAACCCGAAGCGGCGCAACGCCGGGTAGCCACTACGAGGGAACAGGCGCACCGGCTCAACCTGATTCCAAGGACTCCGCGTGGTCTTGCGTGAAAATCGAATGTCGTAACGTACGACCGAGTCTTGCGGATCGCACACCCTACGACCACACACCGACGTTCCGAAGGCAGAAGGACACCAAATGGCACCCGCCCGCACCGCGCTGCCCGAGCTCGATGCCCCCTACACCTTGAGCGGCGATGCGCGCCGCAACTTCGAGCGTGACGGGCACGTGCTGCTGCGCCGCGTCGCCGCGCACGACGAGGTCGCGGCCTACAGACCGCTGATCCGTGAGGCCACGTTCGGTAACTCCGTCGAGAAGCGCGCCCTCGACGAGCGCGACACGTACGGCAAGGCTTTCATCCAGGTCTGCGACCTCTGGAAGAAGGAGCCGGCGGTGGCTGGGTTCACGCTCGCGCGCCGCTTCGCGCGCATCGCCGCCGAACTGCTAGGCGTCACCGCGGTGCGGCTGTACCACGACCAGGCCTTGTTCAAGGAGCCCGGTGGCGGTCCCACTCCCTGGCACCAGGACCAGTACTACTGGCCGCTCGAGAGCGACCGAACCGTCACGATGTGGATGCCCCTCGTCGACATCACCGCCGACATGGGCGGTATGGAATTCGGATCCGGAACCCAGCGCCGTCCTGCGCTCGCTGAGCTCGCCATCTCTGACGAGTCGGAGGCCTTCTTTGAGCGCATGGCCGCGAGCGGCGAGTTCCCGGTCACCAAGCCAGTGCCGATGGCCGCCGGCGACGCGACCTTCCACGCCGGGTGGACTCTGCACCGCGCGATGCCGAACACCTCAAACCAGATGCGCGAGGTGATGACGATCATCTTCTTCGCCGACGGCAGCCGTCTGCTCGAGCCCCATTACCAGGAGCGTAGGTCGCCCTTCGCGTCGCTATTCCCGGGCCTGAGCCCGGGAGACGCCGCCGCGAGTGACATGACGCCGATCGTTTACAGCGCCGACACGGCGTCGTAGCGCGCCGCGCTCCGGCGGATCGACGAGCCAAGAAACAACCCCCAGCCCAATAGGGGTGGATTCCGTCGGCTGGGCCAGCGTGCGCGAATGTAACCCGACGAGGCTCAGCTCGTCGATGGTCGAGACCTACGCGCTCAACGAAGAGCCTCCTCGAACCGCGGGTCGTCGCGTACGGCGGCGAAGTCGTCGTCTCTGCGCGCGTCCTCGCGGAACCGCGGGAGCAGCTCGACGGACCGACGGAGGTGGGCGAACGTATCGTCGCCGGTGTCGCCCGCGAGCGTTGCGAAGCACGCGTAGTTGTAATGCAGGCCCGCGTGGTCCGGCATGCGCTCGAGGCCACCGCGGACCGCTTCGAGCGCGTCG
>JBKOXJ010000067.1:0-7432 GCA_046724905.1 Actinomycetota bacterium
TCGATCACGATTCCGGCCGAGTTCGGCGAGTCCCAGACCTCGAGCTTGAGCTCGACGTTGAGCGGCACGTCGCCGAAGGCCGACCCCTCCATCCGGATGTAGGCCCACTTCCGGTCGGTCAGCCACGGCACGTAGTCCGACGGCCCGACGTGCACGTTCTTCTCGCCCAGGTCGTAGTCGAGCATCGACGTGACGGCGTTCGTCTTCGAGATCTTCTTCGACTCCAGCCGCTCGCGTTCGAGCATGTTCAGGAAGTCCGAGTTGCCGCCGACGTTCAGCTGCATCGTCCGGTCGAGCCGGACGCCGCGCTCGCGGAGGAGGCTCGTCAGGACGCGATGCGTGATCGTGGCGCCGACCTGCGACTTGATGTCGTCGCCGATGATCGGCAGCCCGCGCTGCTCGAACTGCTTGCCGAAGTAGCCGCCCTTCGCGATGAAGACCGGCATGCAGTTCACCATCGCGCAGCCGGCGTTGAGGATCTGCTCCGTGTACCACTTCGTCGCCTCCTCGGAGCCGACCGGGAGGAAGTTCACGACGACGTCGGTGTTCGTGTCGCGCAGGATCCCGACGACGTCGTCGGTGTCACCCGGCGCCTTCTCGACTACCTCGGAGAGGTACTTGCCGATTCCGTCATGGGTCATCCCGCGCGAGACCTCGACGCCGGTCTTCGGGACGTCGGCGAACTTGATCGTGTCGTTCGGGTCGGCCCAGATCGCGTCGGCCAGGTCCTTGCCGACCTTGGCCGTCGTGACGTCGAACGCGGCCGTGAACTCGATGTCGCGGACGTGGTAGCCGCCGAGGTCGACATGCATCAGGCCGGGAACGAACCGGCCCGGATCAGCGTCTTTGTAGTACTCGACGCCCTGCAGCAGCGCGTTCGCGCAGTTGCCGACGCCGATGATCGCGACCCGGACGCAGTCTTCCGAGCGGGTCGCCCTACCGTTGGTCGAAGCCATCTGGGGACTCTCCTTGCGAGCGGAGTTGGCTGCGGACGTGGAGGATTCGCTGGAGCACCGTGACCCAGGCCGTCACGTTCAGGAGCGCGATCGGAACGACGAGGGGCACCCACGGGGCGAGGATCAAGCCGCCGGTGATCACGACGACGCGCTCGGCGCGCGAGCCGATGCCGACGTCACCGCGGAGGCCGAGCGCCTCGGCTCGGGCGCGCGTGTAGCTGACGAGAAACGACCCTACGACGGCTGCGACTGTGAGTGCGACGCCGAGCTCGTCGGCGTCGCGGACGAACACGAGCGCGATGGCGCCGAGGACGAAGCCCTCGCTGACGCGGTCCGTGGTCGAGTCCAGGAACGCGCCGAACGGCGTTTGTCTGCCACTCTGCCGCGCGAGCGCGCCGTCGAGGATGTCGAGCACTGAGCCGACGACGAAGACGACGGCCGCGGCCCAGAAGAACAGCAGCTCGCTCCGGTACTCGAAGTAGACGAGCACGGCAGCTAGCGCACAGAGCGTGACGCCGGAGGCCGTCAGCGCGTTGGGCGTCACGCGGGTGCGGGCGAGGCCGACGATCGACCGCGAGGCGAGGCGCCGCGCGCCCGTCGTGTAGCTCTCCTTCAGCCGCTCAGCGGCCATGGCCTCGAATCGCATTCCTGCTATATAGCATATGTGCGATTCCCGCGCGCGCGGCTAGCGCGTGAGCCGCAGGCGCCGCGCGAGGGCGCGACGCTCGAGGACGAGCGCCGCAACGAGCGCGACCGCGACTCCGGCGGCGATGTCGAGCCAGAAGTGGTTCCCGGTCGCCATCACGGCGAACCAGACCCACACCGGCCACGACAGCCAGAGGATCTTCACCAGCCAGTTCCTCGCCAGCACCGCCAGCGTCACGCCCACGATCAGGGCGTCGGCGGCGTGCAGGCTCGGCATCGCGGCGTACGGGTTCGACGCGAACTCGATCAGGCCGCTGCCGTGGTTGAGGCTCGAGAACGAAGCGAGCGTGTCGCTGAAGCCGACGCCCGGGAACATCCGCGGCGGCGCCGTCGGCAGGAGCACGTAGCCCGCGAGCCCGATCAGGTTGGCGAGGATGACCAGGTTGCGGAACCGCGGGAAGACGTCGTTCCGGCGCAGGTACACCCAGAGCAGCGCGAAGCCCAGCACCGGGAACTGGGCCAGCCAGTACGTCCACGACGTCGCGGTTGCGAGCAGCTGCGACGAGGCGGTCGCCCCCTGGAGGCTGAGCTCGAACAGCGCGTTCGCGCGCTGCTCGAGGTCGATCACCCGGAAGCCGTTCTGGAATGCGCGGGCGGGATTGCGGTCGGCGAGGCCCCGCGCGATCTGGTACGCGAAGACAAACCCGAGCCAGATCGCGAGCTGGAGGCCGAGATCTGTCCACCCGCGCGGCAGATACCGGCGGCCGACTGCGGCGAGCGCGGCGGTCACGACGCGGAAATTCTAGTAGCCGGGCCGGTAGCCTCGGCTCGGTGAGCGGGTACTCGGACGAGTTGATCGGCCACTACTCGCAGTTGCTGATCCGCCGCTCGGGCTTCGACTCGGAGGACTTCACGGCTTGTTACGACGCGTTTCGCCCGGCTCCGCCGTCGGCACTCGTCGACCTGCTGTGCCTGGTCGCGCAGGCCGAGCGGCTGCGGCTCGTCGTCGACCTCGGTGCCGGAACGGGTCTCTCGACGCGCGTCTGGGCCGACCGCGCGGACGAGGTCGTCGGCGTCGAGGCCAACCCGCAGATGGGCGAGCGGGCCGCGCAGGCGACCGCGGCGCCGAACGTGCGCTACGTCCACGCCTACGCACACGACACGGGGCTCGCGGACGGATCCGCCGACCTCGTCACCTGCTCGCAGTCCTTCCACTGGATGGAGCCCGAGCCGGTGCTCGCGGAGGCGGCGCGGGTACTGCGGCCCGGCGGCGTCTTCGCCGCCTACGACTACGACTGGCCGCCTGTCGTGCAGTGGGAGGTGGAGCAGGCGTTCAGGGAGCTGTCGGACGCCGTCGGGCGAGGGCGAATCGAGCACGGCAATCCCCGCCCTCGCTACGGCAAAGAGGAACATCTCGCGCGGATCCGTACGAGCGGCCTGTTCCGCTTCGCGCGCGAGGTGGTCGTCCACGCCGCCGGCGCCGGCAGTGGCGAGGAGCTGATGGGCATGGTCTGCAGCATCGGCCCGATGGTCGTGCTGCTACGTGAGGCGGCGCCGGAGGTGGAGGAGCGCCTCGAGCGGCTCCGCGAGGTCGTCGGTCGGACGTTCGGCGACCGGACGCTGCCCTGGTTCATCTGCTACCGCGTGAGGCTCGGTGTCAGATGACTGCGCGCCTCGTCGTCCTGCTGACGGTCGTCGGGCTCCTCGCCGGTTGCGGTGGATCGGGCTCTCACCACGCCGTCGCCCCGGCGCCGACGAAGCTCGGCTGGCGGACGCCCGCGCACCCGGCCCTGCCGACGCGCGCGGAGTTCGAATGGACGGAGCGGCTCTACTCGTGGCTCTTGCAGCTGGAGGGGTCGCTGAACTCGGATCCCACCTTCACGTTCATCCGCGGGTGTCAGGCGTCGCTGCGCGACGAGGTCGGGCCGCCGCCTTCAGCCCGCGTCCTTCCCCTGCGGCGGCAAGCGTCGACGGCGTGCATGCACTTCCGTCGAGGTGCGGCGCTCTATCTCGCGGCCGGTAATGCGCCGGCGCCCGCAGGCGACCGCGAGTTCAATCGCGGTCTTCGCATCCGCAACAACCTGCTCGAGAAGATCCAGGTCGCCGCGCTGGTCGACCTCAACCGTCCGCTGCCGAAGGTGGCGGTCTGGGACCGCCGGAGCCGGATCGAGCTGACGCTGAGCCGTGTCGCGAGCAAGGTCGTCGGCAGGCGCATCGAGGCTCGTTGCTGGACGAGAGCCGACTGGGCGCAACTCCAGCAACAGGTCGGACTCTTCTCGGGGCCGGAGGTGGGCGGCCTGGCGGGCTACGCCGACTTCGCGTCGGGGCGCGTGCACCTGTCGCCGTCGATCTGCCGGCCGCTCGTCGACTTCGCCTACCGCAATGTCTGGCCGACCGCGCGCGAAGACCTGGCCTTCGCGTTCGGCGTCCTCGCGCACGAGTCGCAGCACGCCGTCGGTGTCGAGAGCGAGAGGGTGGCGGAGTGTCGCGGGATGCAGCAGGCGCGCGACATCGCACAGGGCCTCGGGGCCACGGCCGAGGAGGCGGCGGAGGCAGCCCGCATCTACTGGGAGGTCATCTACCCGGGCGACCTGCCGAGCTACCAGTCGCCTGAGTGCCGAAACGGCGGCCGGCTCGACCTCCGTCCTCAGTCTGACGTCTGGCCCTAGCCGCCGATCTGACTCATCGAGCGGCTCGCCCTGACGAAGCCCGGCTCGTTGATCTTGTGCTTGAGCTCCTTGTGCCGGACGGCGAAGCGGATCAGGTCGGCGACCCGCTCGTCTGACGACCCGTCGCGCAGCGGCGTCTTCAGGTCCCACTCGCGGCGCGAGAACAGGCATGTCCGCAGCTGGCCGTCCGCCGTAAGCCGGATCCGGTCGCACGACGAGCAGAAAGGCTCCGAGACGGGGTTGACGAAGCCGATCTCGCCGGCGCCGTCGGCGAAGCGGAAGCGCCGCGCGGTCGAGGACGGCTTCGCCGGCACCTCCTCGAGCGGCCAGTGCTCCTCGATCAGCGCCCGGATCTCCCCGCCGGTGAGGACGTCGTCCTCGCGCCAGGCGGCGTCGGCGTCGAGCGGCATGAACTCGATGAAGCGGACGACGTAGGGCTTGCGACGGGCGAGCTCGGCGAACGCGGGCACCTCCTCCTCGGTGAAGCCGCGAATCGCGACGCAGTTGACCTTGATCGGCCGCAGCTCCGGATGCCGCTCGGCCTCGGCCAGTCCCGCGAGGACGCGGTCGAGCGCGTCGCGGCGGGTGATCTCGGCGAAACGCACGTGGGAGAGCGAGTCGAGCGAGACGTTGAGCCGTCTCAGACCGGCCTCGACGAGCGGGTCCGCAAGCCGGTCGAGGAGCACGCCGTTCGTCGTCAGCGAGAGGTCGTCGACGCCCGGGATCTCCGCGACCATGCCAACGAGCACCGGCAGGTCGCGGCGGACGAGCGGCTCGCCACCGGTCAGGCGTACTTCCGAGACGCCCATCGCGGCCAGCACCCGCACGAGCCTGGCGATCTCCTCGAAGCTCAGGATCTCCGCGCGGTCGAGCCACTCGAGGCCCTCCGCCGGCATGCAGTAGCGGCAGCGGAAGTTGCACTTGTCGGTGACCGAGACGCGAACGCTCCGGATCTCGCGGCCCCAGCTGTCGACGAGCGGCTCCACGGAACACACCCTAGCCGCTTGGTTTCGCCCCTTGCGGCGCGGAAACACTGCGCCTGTCCAACGGCCTCTTTCGAGGAGGAAGCATGTCCGAATGGGAAAGCGAGCAGGGCGGCGAGTCCGGCGAGTCCGGCGGCGGTGAGTCCGGCGGCGAGTCGGGCGGCGGCGGCGAGTCGGGCGGCGGTGAGTCCGGCGGCGGCGAGTCCGGCGGCGGCTGGGGCGAAGAGTCCGGCGGCGGAGGCGAGAGCGCCTAGCGCCGGCGCGTCCTGATGAAGGGCCGAGGGCGCCTAGGGCGCCGACGAGGAGGTGGTCGTGACAGAGCGCGACCAGGAGATCGCACGCGAGCAGATCGAGGAGACCGGCGAGAACCCGACCCAGGACCAGCTGGGCGAGGGCGGGCCCGAGCCGGTCGACGTCGGCTGGGACGAGAACGAGCCGACGCCCCACGAGGGCGAGGAAGGAACCGAGCCGGCGGCCTGAACGGCCATGTCAGGGGTCTGACCCCAGCCGTGGCCGTAGTCGACAGCGTTTCCCGCGCCCCAGAGAGCGACGCAGGCGAGGTGGGAAGCCAGAGGCCCGCCCCTGCGGGACATGTCAGGGGTCTGACCCCCGACAGGTCCTATTCGGCCCAGACTTGAGCCAGGTGCACGAGCGTCGCCGCGGCGGCGCCCATGTCGGCGACGCACAACCACTCGCGCACTGAGTGGTAGTCGTGGCCGCCCGTGAAGACGTTCGGCGTCGGCAAGCCGCGCTCGCTCAGCATCGCGCCGTCCGTCCCGCCCCGGATGAACGCGCTCCGCGGGTCTAGCCCGGCGCGCCGAACCGCCTCGTGCGCCGCCTCGACGGCGCGTGGGTTCGCGCCGAGGTACGCCTTCATGTTCCGGTACTGCCGCCGCACCTCCACCTCGACGCTCGCCCGCGGATCCGAGGCCGCCGCCTGCTCCGCGAGCCGGCGCACGAGCGCCTCGTGCTCCTCGAGCTTCGCCTCGTCGAAGTCACGCGCGATCAACTCGACCGTGCACCGCTCGCCGGTCCCGTCGATGCGCCCCGGGTGCACGTACCCCTCGCGCCCCTCGGTCGTCTCGGGCGACAGAGTCTCCCGCGGCAAGCTCGCGACGAAATCAGCTGCGAGCTTGATCGCGTTCACGAGCAGACCCTTTGCGAAGCCGGGATGGACGCCGGGCCCCCGGAATGTGACGCGGATCTCGGAAGCGCTGAAGGTCTCGTCCTGGACCTCGCCGGCCGTCGAGCCGTCGGCCGTGTACGCGACTTCCGCGCCGAACTCCTCCGGGTTGAAGTGCTGCGTGCCGCGGCCGATCTCCTCGTCCGGCGTGAAGGCGATCCGGATCGTCCCGTGCTCGAGCTCCGGATGCCGCACGAGATACGCGACCGCGGCCATGATCTCCGCAACGCCGGCCTTGTCGTCGGCGCCGAGCAGCGTCGTGCCGTCGCTCGTCACGATCTCGTGCCCGACGTGGTCGGCGATCGCCGGCGTCGTCTCGGGGGACAGGACCTGGCTCGCGTCGCCCGGAAGCGCGAGTTGCCCGCCCTCGTAGCGCACGACCTGCGGCTGCACGTTGGCGCCCGGAGCCTGCATCGTGGTGTCGACGTGCGCGATCAGGCCGATCGTCGGCGTCTCGCGCTCGACGGTCGCCGGCACGGTGGCGAAGACGATGCCGTGCTCGGTCAGCCGCGCGTCCGCCAGGCCGAGCCCGCGCAACTCGTCCACGAGCAGGCGCGAGAGGTCGAGCTGCTTCTCCGTCGACGGAGAGGTCTCCGAGCGGGGATCCGACTGGGTGTCGATCCGGACGTAGCGGAGGAAGCGCTCGAGCGCCTCGGGCGCGAGCTCGGCGGCGAGCTCCGAGGCATAGACCTCAGCGGGCGCGGTCACGGCGTGACCATATCCTCGCGAAGTGCCCGTGGCGGCCCTGATCCTGGTCACCGCGATCTGGGGCGTGACGTTCGTCCAGGTCAAGGACGCTGTCGAGCTCTATCCCCTGTTCGCTTTCCTCGCGGTCCGGTTCGCCATCGCGAGCGCGGCGCTTGCGCCCGTCGCCGCCCGCCGGACGCGCAGCCTTGGACTCCGAGGAGCCGCGGCCGGAGCCCTGCTCGGGCTCCTGCTCGCCGCCGGTTACACGCTCCAGACGGCGGGCCTCCAGCGGACGACGGTCTCCAGCAC
>JBKOXJ010000036.1:0-13109 GCA_046724905.1 Actinomycetota bacterium
GTGCAAGAGATCGCCGGCGTGGCGATTGCCGTGCTGGTGCTGGCTCTCGTCGTGCAACGGTTGCGCCTCTTGCGCGGCCCGGCCCGCCGCGCGCAGGCGCCTCTCCTAGTCGCCGCGGCGGTCACGGTTGTGCCTGCCCTCGTGTGGTTGGGTTGGGTGATCGCGAACGCTGACGGAACGGCGACGCTCGGCACGATGGGTCGAGCTGTCGCCCTGTCGCTTCCGCTCGGCGTCGTGGCAGGGATCGTGTGGTCGCGACTGCGCCGACCGGCGGCCTCCGAGCTCGTCGTCGAGCTGCGAACAGAGGCGGCGACCACGATGCGCGAGCGACTGGCGCGCGCTCTCGGCGACCCGACGCTCGAGGTTGCGTATCGCCTCGGCGACGCTCGCTACGTCGATGCAGCGGGCCGGCCCATCGAGCTGCCGCAGGGAAGCGACCGTGCCGTCACCCCGGTGACGGCGGGCGGCGATGAGTTAGCTGCGCTCGTCCACGATCCGGCGTTGCTCGACGAGCCGGCGCTCGTGGAGTCAGTGCGTGCAACCGCGGGACTCGTGCTGGAGAACGAGCGCCTGGCCGCAGAAGTGCGGTCGCAGCTCGCAGAGGTACGGGCTTCCCGGGGCCGCATCGTCGCCGCTGCCGACGCGGAGCGGCGGCGGATCGAGCGCAACCTCCACGACGGCGCGCAACAGCGGCTCGTGACGCTCTCCGTCGCGCTCGGGCTCGAAGCTTCCCGCACTGACCCGGCCGTAGCGGACGTCCTCTCGCGCGCGCAGGACGGCGTTGAGGAGGCGATCGCCGAGCTCCGCGAGCTCGCCAGGGGGATCCATCCGACGCTCTTGCGGGACGAGGGTCTCGAGCCGGCCGTCGAGGCGCTGGCGCGCCGGACACCGTTTCCGGTGACCGTACAGAGCGACGTGCGGGAACGTCTCCCCGACCGGGTCGAGCTCGCCGCCTACTTCGTCGTCTCGGAAGCACTGACAAACGTCGTCAAGCACGCCTCCGCGTCGGAGGCGTCGGTGCTGCTCGAGCGGAAGGCGAGCACGCTTCGCGTGACCGTGACGGACGACGGAGTCGGCGGCGCGCGGATCGAAGCCGAGTCTGGCCTCGCGGGCCTCCGCGACAGGCTCGAGGCGCTCGACGCGACGCTGGTGATCGAGAGCGAGCGCGGGCAAGGTACGACCGTTCGCGCCGAGTTTCCATGCGGGTCGTAATCGCCGACGACGCGCCGCTCATCCGCGAGGGCGTTGCCCGCCTCCTGACGGAGAACGGGGTCGAGGTCGTCGACCAGGTCGGTGACGCGAACACCGCCCTCACGAGCGTGCGGGACCTCCACCCGGATGTGGCGCTCGTCGACATCCGGATGCCTCCGACGCACACCGATGAAGGCCTACGCGCCGCGCACGAGATCCGTTCGCGCTACCCCGCCACCGCAGTCCTCGTGCTCTCGCAGCACCTCGAGCCCGATTACGCGCTGCGACTCGTCGAGGAGAAACCCGAACGAGTCGGCTATCTGATGAAGGAACGGGTGGGTCGCGTCGAGCAGCTGCTCGACGCGTTGGAACGCGTCGCAGCGGGCGAATGCGTCGTCGACAGGGCCGTCGTCGACGAGCTCCTGGCACGACGCCGCCGCGTCGATCCGATCGAGGAGCTCACATCGCGCGAGCGCGAGATCCTCGCGCTGATGGCCGAAGGCCGCTCGAACCAAGGCATCTGCCGCGCACTCTGGCTCAGCCCGAAGACGGTCGAAACGCACATCAGAGGCGCCTTCGCCAAGCTCGGCATCGCCGCCTCGCCGGAGGACAACCGCCGCGTGCTTGCCGTACTCGCCTACCTGCGGCGATAGCAGACCATCACGGTCGTCAGGTTCGGCCCGAATACTGGAGCCATGAGCCACGACGTCTCGTTTCGCCTCGCGTATGACGAAGCCGTACGGGCCCTCGGTGCACAAGCCCAGACCCTCAACGGCATCAGACAGCGCGCAGGAACGGTTCTCGCCACGACGATGGTCGTCACCGCGTTCTTCGGCGGTCAGGCAGTCGCGAGCGGCGCCGAACCCAGCTCGGCCGGATGGCTCGCCGTTGCCGCCTTCATCGTCGCCGGCGTGCTGAGCATTTCGGTCCTCTTTCCTACGGACCCGACCTTAGCGACGGACATCGGAACGGTTATCTCCCTCGTCGAGGAGGCCTCCCCGGAGCGTGAGCCACTTCGAGAGCTCGCGCTTACTCTCTCGAGCAAGTACGGCGCGAACGAGGGACGCATCATGCGTCTGCAGTGGATCTTCCGCGCCGGAGCGATCGCGCTCCTCGTCGAGGTTCTCTTCTGGATCATCTTCCTGGCTGAGAGCATTTCCTAGGCCGGCTCGACCGCGCCCAGACCGAGCCACGACGCCAGGTCTTCCAGCTCGGCCTGCACGGCCTTGCTCATCTTGCTCGTGAACCTCACGTCCTCGTGGATCGCGTTCACACGCAGCACCGAACTCTTGCGGTCGGCGGCGGCGTCGACCTTCCCGACCAGTCGGTCGCGGTGGAGGATCGGGAGGGCGAAGTAGCCCCAGCGGCGCTTGGCCGCGGGCTTGTACATCTCGAGGGTGTACTCGAAGTCGAACAGCTCCTCGGCGCGGACCCGGTCGTGGACGAGCCGGTCGAACGGGGACAACAGCGCCGTCCTCCCCTCGAAGTCCTCGCCGAGCGCCCCGGGGTCGACGCGCCACTCACCCTTCACGCCCTCGACCACGGCCGGCTCGCCGGCGTCGCCGACGTCGGTCGGCTCCATCGGCATTTTTCTGGTCTTCTGCCGGGCGATGCCGAGCGATGCGAGCCGCCGCTCGTTCTTCATGCGTTCGGCCTCCCCGACCGATGGGGCCACGACGTCGGCCGGATACACGCGCTCGGCCAGGTCCCACACCCGCTCCCGCCCGGCCCGGCGGGCGATCGCTATCTCGCCCCGGATCGCGAGGAACTCGAGCATCTGCGTGACGTTGCGGCTGTCGGTCCAGCCCGAGGAGGCCCACGGCACGACGCACGTGTCCGGGATGTCGCGCGAGGTCAGTGGCCCCGACTTGCCGAGCAGCTTGAGGATGTCGCGCCGGAAGCGGTCGTTGTCGCGCAGCCAGGTTCGCGACGTCTCGTAGTGAGGCCAGTCGGCCGCGCCGGCGAGGTAGAGGCCCAGGTCGCTCATCGGGCGTACCATCGCGTCGAGCTCGAACAGCGTGCGGTCCTGCTCCAGTGCCTGCTTCAGCTGGGCCGGCCGGTACGCCGAGCCGAGGCGGCTCCAGGCGACGAGGTCGGAGCTGGGCGCGATGGCCGCCGTCGGATCGATCTGCAGCAGGGTCAGCTGCTGCACGACCGTCAGCAAGTCGGTCGGCCGCGGCGCGTCGAGCAGTTGCGCGCGCACCGCGATCCGTCGGGCCTGCTCCTTGGTGAGCCGGTGCACGGACCGGAGGCTACGTCAGGCGAGGTTCAGTCGGCGCGGCTCGATGTTCTGGTTGTGCCGGAGGAAGTTGGTCGGGTCCCACTTCTCCTTGAGCAAGGCGAGCCGCCGGTATTTCTCGTCGCCGTAGGCCGTTCTGATGCGGTCGGCGCCCTCATCGCCGAGGAAATTCACGTAGACGCGGCCGGTCGCGAACGGCTCGACCTCGGCGTGGAAACGCCGAGCCCAGTCGACGTGCCGCTCCGGCTCGGCGTCGTCCTCGGTCCACACGGCGTTGATGTTGACGTTGTGGGCGGCGTCGCGCTGGCTGAACGCGGTCTCGTTCTCGCCGACGCGGCTTACGGCCCCACCGAGCTGAAACGTGATGCAGTACGAGAGCGGCGACGTCTGCGCCGCCGCCTGCTCGACGAGGGTCTCGATGGCGCCGTTGCTGAGCGGCGGGAGCTCCGAGGACTTCCAGTAGTAGTGCCAGCCGTGCGGCACGGTTGCGTCGAACATCGATTGGAGTGCGGTGTACGGCCTGGGCTCGATCGCATCGACGAGTGGTGAGCCGAACGCACGTAGCGGGCGGAGGATCGCCTCACCCTCCTCGAGAGGACCGGCGTAGCAGACCACGACCATCACGACCGGTCGGCCGTGGAGTTCGGGAGGAAGCAGCGGAACCGCGGGCGCCCGCCGGAGATTGAAGATCGTCGTCAGCTCCTCCGGCGCATCGAGGATGAAGTCACGGTAAAAACGCAGGACTTCGGGCGCGTCCTCTTGCGCGTGGAACATCGGGCCGGAGAGCACCTGCGGGCCCACCGGATGGAGCCGGTACTCGAACGAGGTGGCGATCCCGAAGTTGCCGCCCCCACCGCGGATGCCCCAGAAGAGGTCGGCGTTCTCCTCTGCACTCACCGGCAGCTCGTCGCCCTCAGCCGTCACGACGTACGCGGACAGCAGGTTGTCGACGGTCGCGCCGTGCTTGCGCATCAGCCACCCGATTCCGCCGCCGAGCGTCAATCCGGCGATCCCTGTATGCGTGACCACCCCGCCGGTGGTGGCGAGTCCGAACGCCTGCGTCTCCCGATCGAGCTCACCCCAGAGGACGCCCGCCGCGGCCAGCGCCGTGCGTCGGCGCGGGTCAACGGCGATCGCCTTCATCCGCGAGAGGTCGACGACGAGGCCGCCGTCGCAGACGGCGTGACCCCCGACGCCGTGGCCGCCGCCGCGCACCGAGACGAGCAGATCGCGCTCGCGTGCGAAGCGCACGGCCGCGACGACGTCCGAGACGCCGGCGCAGCAGACGATCGCTGCGGGATGGCGATCGATTGCGCCGTTCCAGACCTTCCGAGCCTCGTCGTAGGCCCGATCGCCCGGACGGATGACCTCACCTGCGAGCTGCTGCCGCAGTCGGTTCAGGTGGCGCGCCATGACTGCTGAACGTGCCAGCCGAACAGCCGTCTAGCAAGTCCAGATTTCGAACTTGCCACCGAGCTCGGGCTGCGCCAATCTCTCGCTGTGGGCGGATACGGCCAGTTCTGTCCCGTCGCAAGGGGCGCCGAGCTCTTCGCCGAGCGCTGGACGCCACTCATCGTCCGTGAGCTCCTCCGGGGCGGCAGTCACTTCAACGAGCTCCGGCGTGGGCTGCCGCGGATCTCGCGCAGCCTTCTCGCGGAGCGGCTGGTGACGCTCGAGCGCACAGGCATCATCGAGCGACGAGCGACACAAAATGGACACGGCCATGAGTACCGGCTGACTGCAGCCGGACGCGAGCTCGAGCCGGTCGTCGACGCCCTCGGCGCGTGGGCCTACAAGTGGGTCTCGCGCGACCTGACTCCGGCGAACCTCGATCCGACGCTTCTGATGTGGGTCATCGAGCGGCGGATTCGCGTCGAGAACCTCCCCCCGCAGCGCGTCGTCGTGCACTTCAGGTTCAGAAGGCTGCCGGCACACGCGTACTGGCTGGTGCTCGAGCGGCCGGACGTCGACCTCTGCTTCACCGACCCCGGTTACGGAGTCGATCTGTTCGTCGATGCCGACGTCAAGGCCATGACGCAGATCTACCTCGGCCACCTTACGGTCGCTTCCGCTCGACGCCACGACCAAATCACGTTGACGGGAGCACCCGCCTACCGACGCGCATTCTCGAGCTGGATTGGTGTCACGCCCTACGCGCGCGAACGCCGACCTTCCGGCGCTCGAAGGGCCGTGCGACGGCCTTCGATCGGGTCCAGATCCCGGACCTGACGCCAGTCCCTCCCGGCCGTACGGTCGAAGGCGGCCGCGAAGGAATGGCCTCGCGGCGTGAAAGGAGGGCAGATGAGATCCAGATGCGCTTGGCCGCTTTTCGTCGTGCTCCTGGGCGCGGCCGCGTATGCCGGCACCGTGTCGGCGAAGACGAGCTCGGGAGGAACGAGGGCGGTGACAGGCGCGCCCGTGCCGTCGGCGCCCGTGATCGACTGGAGCAACGAGGCACGGCGCGCAATCGTCCCGCCGAGCGCGGGTTCCGAGAACTTCGGGAATAAGTTCCCCGGCGAGGCCGGGGTCTACATGGCAATCGTGCACGCGGCGATCTACGACGCGGCGGTGGCGATCGAGGGCGGCTACGAGCCGTACGCGATCGGGCTCTCCGCTCCCGACGCTTCGCCGCAGGCCGCGATCGCGACCGCCGCGTACCGCACGCTCGTCGGGCTCTACCTCAAGCTTCCTAACGGGGCGGTGGTCGGGCTGGATCCGGCCCAGCAGCCAATCCTCGATGCGGACTACACCAGCTACATGGCCGCGATACCCGACGGCGCGGCAAAGACCATCGGGAGGACCATCGGCGAGCGGGTCGCAGAGGCCGTGCTCGCGCTGCGGCGGGACGACGGGCGAGAGAAGGATCCGAGGCTTTCCGACCTCGATCCGCCCGCACCCGGTGTGGGCATCTGGCAACCCGATCTCTCGCGACCGGTGCTAGGTCTTCGGCTGCCGACAATGCGGCCGTTGGCGCTCGAGCGCCCCTGGCAGTTTCGGCCAGACGGGCCGAGCCTGCTGACCGGCCACGAGTACGCCGAAGACTTCGAGCAGATCAAGCAGCTCGGCGGCGACGACAGCACGGCCAGGACGCCGGAGCAGACGACGGAAGCGCTGTTCTGGACCGACCACGACGCGAGGCAGTGGAACGACGGGCTACTCGGCTTGGCGGCGGCGCGGCAGCTCGACCTCGTGCAGACGGCGCGGATGCTGGCGATGGCGCACGTCGCGGGCGCCGACGGGTTAATCGCGTGTTTCGACGCGAAGTACCACTATTGGTTCTGGCGGCCTTACCAGGCGATCCCGGCGGCCGGTGACGACGGTAACCCCGCCACCGATCCGGACCCTGATTGGCGGCCGCTGCGGACGACGCCGAACCACCCCGAGTATCCATCGGCGCACGCCTGCCACACGAGCGCGATCGCGACGGTGCTTGCGGCCTTCTTCGGCACCGACGAGATCCCGTTCCAGCTCGACAGCCGCGTCACGGGCACCACGCGTGTCTATGACAACTTCCGGGACGCGGTGAGAGACGTCAACGAGGCACGCGTGCTCGTCGGGTTCCACTTCTTCAACTCCGATCAGCAGGGCTCGAACCTCGGTCGCGTGGTCGGGCGGTACGTCACGCGGCACTTCTTCCGGCCGGTGGGATGAACGGCGAGGGGCCGCCTCGGCGGCCCCTCCCGTCGCATTGCCTTCGCGACGAGCAATGAGCACAATCGCCCGTGAAGCGGCGACTCGCCGTGCCGCAGCGGCGTAGCTCGCGGGCTCGTCGGGAGGACGATGAACGACCAGCAAACCGAGGTCGTCCTACAGATCGACGCCGGGCCCGACGCGGACCGCGAGGAGCTCGCGGAGCTGACCCTGCGGCTGCGTGACGATCTCCGCGACCAAGACGTGGGATCGGTCGAGCTCGCGCGCAGCGGCGACGCGCCTCCGGGCGCGAAGGGGGACGCCGTCGAGTGGGGGACGTTGCTTGTCGGCGTCGTCTCGAGCGGCGCGTTGACTGCGGTGCTCACCACCGCGAACTCGTGGGTCGGCCGGCAGAGGCGTGGTCGCGTCCGCGTGAAGATCGGCGAGGACGAGCTCGTGCTGAGCGGGATGCCCTCCGAGGAGCAGCGTCGGTTGATCGATCACTGGCTCGCACGCCGCGGAGAGGGCAGCGCCGATGCCTGACGGACGCTTCGCGCTGATCATCGCGACGGCCCGCTACTCGGACCCGACGCTCACGGCCCTCGAGGCGCCTGCGCTCGACGCGGAGTCGCTCGCCGAGGTGCTCGCGGCGCCGAACATCGGCGGGTTCGACGTCAGCACGCTCGTCGACGAGACGGCTCCGAAAGCAATGCAGGAGATCGAGTCGTTCTTCGACAGTCGGCGGCGCGACGACCTCGTCCTTCTCTACTTCTCGGGGCACGGCATCCTCGACGAAGGAGCGCGCCTCTACTTCGCGACCACCGACACGCGGGTCGACCGCCCACGCTCGACCGCCGTCGCTGCGGGCTTCGTCAGCGAGCTGATGAACGAGTCGCGCTCGCGCCGGCAGGTACTGGTGCTCGACTGCTGCAACAGCGGCGCGTTCGCGCGCGGGATCAAGGCCGGCGGGAGCATCGGCACCGGCGAGCGGTTCGAGGGACGAGGCAGAGTCGTGATCACGGCCTCAGACGCGCTCCAGTACGCCTTCGAGGGAGGCCGTGTCGAGGGGCAGGGCGTGCGGTCCGTGTTCACGCACGTGCTTGTCGACGGGTTGAAGACCGGCGCCGCCGACCTCGACGGAGACGGCCTAATCGCCCTCGACGAGCTCTACGACTACGTGTACGGGCGCGTGCTCGACGAGTCGCCCCGGCAACGGCCGCGGAAATGGGCGTTCGACGTCGAGGGTCAGATCTTCCTGGCGCGAACGGAGAGCGCACGCGACAAGCCGCTGGCGCCGCCCACAGCCGAGCCGCAGACGACGCAGACGGCGGCGGCGCGTCCGTCGCGACTCCGCATGCTGCGGAGCAAACGGCTCGCCGCCGCGGGCGCGGCGGTCGCGGCCGCCGTCGTCGCCGCGCTCGCCGTCGTGGCGCTCGTGAACAGATCGTCATCGGGGTCGCCGCCGGCGTCGCCGTCATCGCTGGCAGCGGGCCGCAGGGCGACCCTCACCGTCTACGAGGCATGGCAGAGCAACAAGCTCGACACGCTCAGCCCGCGGATCATCAGTGCAAGCGCGAAGCGGGCGCTCTCGAAGATGCCGACGGAACCGATTACGCCGGTCCCGCCTGCGCCCGACGAGTGCTACGGCGATCCCGACGATGTCGGGTGCACATACCTGTACCCCGGCGCGAACATCCACCTGACGTTCACGGCCCTCCGGTACGGATCGGGAATCAGAGTGGCCGACGTGAGGTGCTACGACTCGACAACGGGCAACGAGCTGAAGGGCGGCATCGCGACCTGCGCGCGCATCGTGGCAAACTCCTAGCTGCAGGGCCTCGCCGCAAGCCGCACCCGTCAGCGCCGGCACTCGATCGCGCGAGCGGCTACGCGCCCGGCGGTCGGTACTGGATCTCCCCGGCCCTCCGCAGGGCGTCCAGCGTCTCGTCGACCGTCAGCAGAACAGTCGTCTCGAGCGAACTGAGCGCGCCGCCGCCGGCGATCGCCACCGCGACCGCGGCCATCGACACGTTGTCGGGGGCCTCCCAGAGCGTGTACCCGTCGTGCGAGCCGAACGCGTACCAGAACCCGTGGAGCTTTCCGCCGACCGACTCGATGTAGGTCTTTGCCGCCTCGCGGCGGTCTTCGGGATTGCCGATCAGCCTGGCCCACGTCTCCGGCGTGTAGCTGAACCTGGATAGATAGACCGGCATCGCCCCTCCTCTCGTTGGTGCGCCGGAGTATCGCCCGGCCGACAGGGGTGGACAAGTCTTTGCTTCTGACTACTATCCGACGCTGACGAAACAGGCCAGGGCCGCCCCAACACCTTCCTCGGCCCGACTTCTTCGCACTTCATGCCGCCCCGTTTCCGCAGACTTCTGCTTGCGCTCGCACTTGTCGCGTTTGTGTTCGGGTGCGCCGTCCAGGCCGCCGCCGCCCGCACCGAGCCGGTGCGCGTTCGCCCCGCCCGCAAGCCAACGGTCGGCGAGCGGGCGGTGAGGATTGCCCTGAAGGCCGTCGGCGTTCCCTACCGCTGGGGCGGAAGCTCTCCGAGAACCGGGTTCGACTGCTCGGGGCTGGTGGCCTGGGCGTACAGCCGCCTCGGGATCGCCCTCCCGCACAGCTCGTACGCGCTCTACGGCCGGGGCCGAAGCGTGTCACGCGCGCGGTTGCGGCCGGGCGACCTCCTGTTCTTCTCCGGACTCGGTCACGTGGGCCTATACGTCGGCCGCGGCCGGATGGTGCACGCGCCGCACTCTGGACGCCTGGTCGAGGTCGTCAGCCTCGGCGGCTCGAACTACAGAGGACGTCTAGTCGGCGCACGACGGATCGCTTGAGGTCGGCTGCTCTTCGCCAGCGCGGCAAGCGGCCTCCTCGCCGGCTGCCTCGCCGGCCTTCAGCCGCTCGGCCATCCGATCTGCTCCCGGAGGTTGGAGGCGCCCGTCGAGCCGGACGCCGTCAGAGCGCGTTTGCACGCGCCGCGACGGCTCGGCCTTGCTCGAGGCCGCGCTCGATCGCCGAGCGGAAATGGATGCCGCCGTAGAGCCTCGACACCGCCGCCTCCTCGGCCGCTTCCGCGAACGAGTTGAACGAGCGAGCCGGGAGGCCGCGCGCGTCATGGGTGTGGTCGGTGAACGCGACACGGCCGAAGAGGGCGGTCATCACGGCGGCGGCCGCTCCGGACTGGACCGAATGGCCGGACGTGTACTCCGGGAACGGCGGCGTCACGAGCAGCGGCGTCCACGTCGGATCGATCACGCGCTGGACGTACGTGACCGGCCGGAGCAGGTTGTAGCGGTACTTCGTCCGCCAGCACGAGATGAACGCGTCCGCGACGGCCATCCCCGCCTTCGCGTACGCCTCGGCGGCCAGCGCGAGCGACGGCCGCTGGAGGCGCACGATCTGCGTGAGGATCGAGATCGAATGGCCGGGTGGCGTCGCGGTCTGGCCCGGGTCGTCCGACCAGAACCGCGCGATCGCCGTCTGCTCCGCCGTCAACGCCGTGACGACCTCGTAGCACTCCTTGGCTTCGGTGTGGAAGGCCGATCCCGGCGCTTCCGAGTACGCAGGCGGCGGACCGGGGTCGCCGAAGTCGCCGTTCGGGAGGGCGAAGGGCCGGTTCGAGCCCCAGGACGGCTGCAACGCGGAGCTGAAGTCAGGCGGGGTCGGCAGCCAGAGGCCGGGCCCGGCCGGCGGGGTGTAAGGCGGGAAGTTGGTGCGGAACCCCTCGTGACCGCCGTCGCTCTTCGACCAGTCGAACACGTGCCGCGCGACCTCCGCGCCGCGCGCGACCGAGCGCTTGTAGATCCCGGGCGGAAGCGCCGCTTGCGCCTGCTCCGCGAAGCCTTGCTCGAGCACGCCGATCGCGCCGGCGTTCGGAGCCGTCGGGAACAGCAGCCGGAGAATCTCCGCAAGCGCGGCGTTGGCGACCGACGGCCAGTGGTAGGCGTCGTCGGGTGAGACTGCGGGCGGCGTCAGACCGTTGACGCGGCCGGCGAAGCTCCGCGCCGGGAGGACCGCCTCGTGTAGAGCCACACCGACGTAGCCGAAGGCCCGCGAGGCGACGGGCGGGCTGAAGCCCGGCGTCGTCCGGACGAGGTCGCGCGCGAGGTCGAACCATCCGGCCGGAACCTCGGCGCCATAGGCGTCCGCGCCCGGGAACCTGCCCGCCGCGGCCGCAGGACGTACCTCGAGTCCGAGCAGACCCACGGCCGCGAGCGCGCCACGCTCCAGCAGCCCCCTCCTCGTCAGCGACCGCCGCACTCCGCCTTCAGATTAGCCCCAGCGCTCCACTGCCGTGATCGCCGGCGGCGGCGACAGGACGCGCTCGACGAAAGCCTCGGCCACCGGCCCTCCCTTGGCGCGGATCCGCGCGACCGCGTCGTCATAGTCGTAGTCACTACGGCGGAAATCGACGCCGGGTCCGAGGATCACCCAGTGCGCGCCGCGCTCTCCGAACTGCAGCCCGACGCTGCCGGCGTTGACGACACGGTGATCGCCGAAGAGCCGGTCGAACTGGGCGTGTGTGTGGCCGCAGACGACGACGCGCTCGGCGACGTCCGCGAGCATCGGCAGGACCTTCGCGTCGGCCGTTCCGACCGTGATGCGGTCCCTGTCGCTGCGGGGCGAGCCGTGGCAGAAGAGCGTCGCGCCGAGTCCGGCCACGTCGATGCTCAGCGCCTCGGGCTGGGCCATCAGGAACTCCAACTGCTCCTCGCTCAGCTGGTCGGCGCACCATCGGCTCACCTCGTCGTCCGACTCGACGACGTCGCGGTCGGCATCGCCGCGGATGAACCGGGTCCGTTCGTCGAGTGCCATCAGACGCTCCACGGTCTCGCGCGGCAGCGGTCCCCATGCAACGTCCCCGCCCACGACGATCACGTCCACGTCGGCCTGCTCGATCGCGGCCAGCGCCGCCTCGAGGGCCGGCAGGTTTGCGTGCACGTCGTAGACTGCGGCGACGCGCACGCGGGCTACGGCAGCTCGACGACCATGCCCTCGCGCGCGAGCGTCGGCTCGACGCCATCCCTGCCTGCGAGCGAGCGGGCGTGCGCTTCGAGCCGCTCCAGCTCGGCGTCGCCGTGGGCCGGCTCGTGATGGAACAGGACGAGCCGCCGCGCACCCACCGTCGTCGCGAAGGTCACAGCGTCGGCGACGCTCGAGTGGCCCCAGCCGACGCGCTCGTCGTACTCCTCGTCCGAGTACTGCGCGTCGTGGAAGACCAGGTCTGCGTCCTCGGCGATCCAGCCGCCCGAGATCCAGTCTCTTGACCGCCCCTCCACTCCTCCCACCAGCGCGGGCTCGTGGTCAGGCAGGTAGGCGAACGTCGCGCCCGGCGTCTCGATCCGGAAGCCCACGGTCGGCCCCGGGTGGGCCACGAGAGCGGCGGCCAGCCTCGCCCCGTCGACCGTCCACGGCTCACGCGGAACGTCGTGGAACTTGACGCCGGCCGGGACACCGCCGAGCTCGACCGGGAAGAGCGGCGGCGAGAACGATCGCGAGATCCGCTCCTGCAGGCTGAGCAGCGGCGAAGGCGGCCCCCAGATGTCGACCGTGACGCGCTCGTCCCAGAGCGGCCCGAAGAACCGAAGCCCCTCGAGGTGGTCGAGGTGCAGGTGCGTGAGCAGGAGATGGAGGCGTCTCGTCCCTCGCTCGAGCAGCTCCCCGCCGAGGCGCCGGATGCCTGTGCCGGCGTCGAGGACAAGCACGCCTCCGTCCTCCAGCGAGACCTCGACACAGGAGGTATTGCCGCCGTAGCGGACGGTTTCGGGCCCCGGCGTCGGCACCGAGCCCCGGCAGCCCCAGACGGTCAGGCGCACGCCGGCCTCACTCATGCCAGAAGATCGCCATGACTCCGACGAGCTCGTCGGCGTGCGCGAAGAGCGGGACCCCGGTCACGGACACGACGCGGTCGACGCCGTCGCGGCCCGTGATCAGGTAGCGGTGGTGAGACGGGCGCCGCTCGTCGAGAGCGATCCTCGCAGGCCGCCGTTCGGGGGGCAGCGGCTCGCCCTCGAAGGTGCGCGGCGAGAAGCCCGCGGTCCACTCG
>JBKOXJ010000144.1:0-18881 GCA_046724905.1 Actinomycetota bacterium
GCTCTTGGTCGAGCCGGCGCTCGAGCTCCGGCTCGATCGTGCCGCGCCCGTTCTGCGCCGGATCCATCGCCGCTCGCGGGCGCCGGCGGCTCCACCTCCAGGCCGCGACGCCGACCACCGCGGCGGCGACCGCGACTCCGACGAGCGGCAGCACCCAGGCGAGCAGGTCGAAGCCGCGCTTCTCGGGCGCCGCGAGCACCTCCTTCCCGAACTGCGCGACGAGCGCGTGCTTGATCTCGCTCTTCGTGTCGCCGGCCGCGATCCGGAGCGCGATGAAGCGCTTCATCCGCTGGGCGATCGGCGAGGTCGACTGGTCGAGCGTCTCGGGCTTGCAGACGGGGCAGACGATCTCCGTCTCGAGCTCGCGCTGCGTCGGATGCTGCTCGCTCGCCGCTGCCGGGGCCGCGAAGGCCAGCGCGCCGGCGAGCGTGACGAGGAGCTGCTTCACGCCTGCAGCGCCCGTGCGACCGCCTGGTCGAACCGCTCCTCGTCCCCCTTGAGCGAGCCCTCGAAGGGCTCTCCGACGAGGTAGCCGTCGCGGTCGACGACGTAGGTCTCGGGCACGCCCGTGCCGCCGTAGCGCGTCAGCACCTTGCCCTGGCGGTCGCGGACGATCGGGAACGTCCAACGCACGTCGCGTGCGAAGCGCCGGGCGTCGCGGTCGAAGTCGTTGTAGTCGACGCTGACGACGACGAGCCCGTCCGCGCGGTGTTCACGCCAGACACGAGCGAGGATCGGCGCCTCCTCCTTGCACGGCGCGCACCAGGAGGCCCAGAAGTTGACCACGACCGCCTTGCCGCGAAGTGACCCCAGTGAGAGCTTGCCCTTGCCGTCGATCCGCTCGAGCGTGAACCGCGGCGCGAGCACCCGCTTGCCGGCAGCGAGGTCGGCGCGCGGGATCTCGCTCTTCGGCTCGGTCGCGACCCGCCAGATCAGTAGCCCGAGCAGTCCCGCGACCGCGGCGAGCGCGAGCGCCTGAGCCGCGCGCTTCACGACCCCGCGACGATGAAGACCGTCGTGCCGATCCGGACGCGCTCGAACATCCACTCGGCGTCCGGAATCCGCATTCGGATGCACCCGTGTGAGACCGAGTAGCCGATCGAGCCCGGGTTCGGCGTCCCGTGGATGCCGACGCCAGGCGCCGACAGGCCCATCCAGCGCGTGCCGAGCGGGTTGTTCGGGCCCGGCGGCGTCGGCTTCTCGTCCTTGGCCCAGTCCGACTTCGGCGGGTACCACCAGGGGTTCCGCCACTTGACGACGATTCGGAAGCGCCCGAGCGGGGTCGGATAGGCCTTCTGACCGGTCGCGACGGCGAACGTGCGCCAGTAGCGCATCCCGCGGTAGAGGTAGAGCCGGTTCGAGCCGCGGCGGATGACGATGATCGGCCCGAAGCTCTTGCTCGTCACCCTGGCCGGGATCGCGCGGGCCTTCAGCTTGAACGGACCTCGGCGGTTCGTCGTCAACGCCGTCACGATCGTCCGCGTCGCGTCCTCGCGCCGCAGGGCCCGTCCCGGCCGGTCGGGCGCGATCACCGGACGCATCTGCCGGAGGAAGAGCTGCGCGTCGACGGGCTTGCGGTCGAAGCGGTTGGCGATGACGTCGGCGAACGCGCGGACTCGCTCGCGCCGAACCGACACCTGCAACGGGATCGCCGTCCCGGGAGTGGCCGTCAGCGCAAGCTCGACGGCCTGCTGCACCTGCGCGACCGCGCCGACGGCGTCGGGCGTGACAAGCAGCCGGTGGCGCGCGAACAGGAGCGTGATCGGCCGCGCGAAGGAGTCCTGCACCGTCGTCGCGGCTACGTCGGGCGTGAGCCCACCCACGGCGACGCCGCCGATCGTCACGCCTTCGGCGATCGTCGTGCTGGCCGCGGTCGTCGTGTCGAGGACCGCGGCCGGAGCGGAGCCGGCCGCGAGCACGGCCGAGGCCACCCCGGCGGTGGCGCAGAGGCCGCAACATGCGATGAGTAACCCGAGCCGTCTCACTGATTCCGGGCGGTGAAGATCCGCGGATCGTTCGTGATGATACCGTCGACCCCGAGAGAGACGAGCCGCTGGGCGAGAGCGGAATCGTCCACCGTCCAGGCAAAAACCGCCGCTCCGAGGGCGTGGCAGCGGTTGACGGTCGCGGCCGAGACGACGGCGTGATGCAGCATCGCCGCGCCGGCTCGAGTCCGTGCGAGCCAGCGGCCGATCCGCAGTGGCAGCGCGCGCCGGAGCCCTGTCCCGCCCCACCGAACGACCGGCGCCAGGCTCGGTCGCGAGGAGATGCCGAGGCGGTCTTCCGGATACGAGAGGCCCCGCGCGAGCGACGGCTCGAGTGCGGCCAGCCGGCGCAGGCTCCGGGGCGAGAACGAGCTCACGACTGTCCGCTCGAGCACGCCGTGGCGGCGAAGCGCCCACGCGACCGCGGGCTCCGGCCCGGGGTGCTTGAGGTCGAGGTGCAGTCCGACGTCCGCGCCGGACAGGTACGCGAGCGCCTCGTCGAGCGTCGGTAGCTCGGGCGCCACGTGACGCAGCTCTGCGAGCGTGTGCGGGCGAACCTGCCCATGAATCGCCCCGTGGCTGGCCTCGAAGAGGTCGTTCGAGTGGGCGAGCACGAGCGTCCCGTCGCGCAGCTCGAAGACGTCGAACTCGATCAGATCGACGCCGAGGTCGACCGCCGCCCGGAACGCGTGGATCGTGTTCTCGGGGGCGATCGCAGACGCGCCCCGGTGTGCTACGCGCCAGAAGCCGCCGTCGGTGCGGCGTAGCTCGATCACGGCGCGGTCGGCAGCAGGTCGGTCTGGAGCCGCCCGCCGCGGGCCGCGTACTCGACGATCATCCGGTCCGTGACCCACTCGACGGGCGCGCGGTCGTCCGTCCACGGATCGTGTGACGGCGCCGCCTCGTAGACGTCCCGAGCGAACATGCGCCCGAGCGGAAGAAGTCGCGGCGGCACGCGCAGCAGGCGGGCGCGCAACTCCGGAAGCGGCAGCGGCCGTGCCAGCCCGACGACGAGCGCGTTGAAGCGCAGCGCCTGCCAGACCACCACCTGTGGAAGCTCCGTGGCGAGGGTTCCGGCGATCGCCTCGACCAGCCTGTGGTCACCGGGGACGCTCGCGACGTTGAGAGCCACGAGCCCGCCGGGCGCAAGGCGCTCGCGCACGAGCCGGAAGAACTCCCGGGTGGCGAGGTAGAACGGGACGTACGGCGGCCTGTAGGCGTCGATGACGATCAGGTCGTAGCGGGTGTGCGTCCGCCGCAGGTAAGGCCGCGCGTCCTCGTCGTGGACGGTCAGCCGCGGGTTCGAGCCGAGCCCGAAGTACCGCCGCGCGACAGCCGTGACGGCCGGATCGAGCTCGACGCCGTCGACTGACGCTTGCGGCTCGAAGACCCCCAGTGCACGCGCGGTCGTCCCGCCGGCGTTCCCGAGCACCGCCACGCGCCGGAGCGGCCGGCCGAGCAGCGCGGGCACGGTCAGGAAGGCGTCGTAGTACCCGCCTGTCAGGACGGTGTTGGGCCGCCAGACGGAGTGGGTGACGACGCCCTCGTCGAGGTGGAGGTAGCGGACGCCGTTCCGCTCGACCACCTGGATGTACTGGTACGGCGAGTCGCGCTCGTAGAGCAGACCGGCCGAGGGCTTGATCGCCCCCGGCGGCAGCGCGACGAGCGCGGCGAGCGCGGCCGAGAGCAGGAACCAGCGACGGCCGGCAACTAGGGCGCCTGACGCGGCGAGCAGCGCGGCACAGACCAGCATCGTGCGCTGGGTGCCGATGAGCGGAATCAGGACGAGCGCCGACAGGAACGTTCCCAGCAGGCTTCCCGCCGTCGAGAGCGCGTACAGGCGTCCGGCCACGCGTCCGGCCGAGGCGACGTCGAGCAGCGCGAGCCGGATCGCGAAGGGCGCGACCATCCCGAGCAGCGTCACCGGCGGCGCGAACAGGGCGAGCGTGGCGAAGAACGAGCCGATCGCGGCGCCCTCCGACACTCGGTCGATGCCGTCCACGCTCACACCGAGGAACGGCCGCGCGACGAACGGGATCGCCGCCACGAGCACCGCCGCCGAGATCGTCACCGCGCCGAGGACGCGCCGCTCCGGCCGGCGGTCGGCGAGTCGCCCTCCGAGCCAGTACCCGATGCTGAGCGACGCGAGCACGAGGCCGATCAGGTTCGCCCAGACCACGGTCGAGGAGCCGAAGTACGGCGCCAGGAGCCGCGATGCGCAGATCTCGGTCGCCAGCGTCGCGACGCCCGCGCCGAACACGAGCGCCGCCAGCGAACGCGAGTCGGTCATTCCGCGCGCTTGATCACCACGACGGCGCAATCGTCCACGAGCTGGCCGCCGGCGAACGCCCGGCAGTCGGCGAGGACGGCGGCGGCGAGCTGGCCGGCAGGCAGATCGCGACGCTCCGCGAGGAGCGCGTCCAGGCGGTCGTGCCCGTAGAGCTCGCCCCCACGCCGCGCCTCGACCACGCCGTCGGTGTAGAGCACGACGGCGGCGTTCGGAGGGAGCGGGCGGCGGACCTCGTCGTAGAGCTGCGCCGGCTCGACTCCGAGCGCGATCCCTCGGACGTCGAGCGGCGTCACCGAGCCGTCGGCACCGACTAGCCGAGGCGCTGGGTGCCCGGCGCTGGCACAGGCGACCTCGCCGCGCTCGGCGTCGATCGTCAGGTACAGCATCGTGATGAATTTGCCGGACGCGATCTCGCCGACGACGACCTCGTTCGCGGCGGAGAGGAACTCCGACGGCTCGCGGTGTTCGCGGGCGAGCGACCGGAAGACGAACTTCGCCATCGCCATGTCCGCCGTGGCGTCGATCCCGTGTCCGGTCACGTCGCCGAGCACGACTGCGAGGCGCCCGTCGTCGAGGGCCATGTAGTCGTAGACATCCCCGCCGAGCTCCACCCGCGCTGACGAGGCGTAGACGTCGCCGAGCTCGAGGCCTGGGAGCTGCGGGTGCGTGCGCGGCAGCAGCGACCGCTGCATCGTGTCCGCGAAGTCCTTCCGCTGCTGGTAGAGGCGCGCGTTGTCGATCGCGAGCGAGGCCTGGCCGGCGATCGACATCGCCGTCGACAGCACCTCCCCGCCGATCGGCCGCGCCGGGTCGAGCGAGAGAATCGTCAGCGTTGCGAGCAGCTCCGACGGCGTCCGGATGGGGATTACGGCCGCCGTCGAGCCCTTCTCGAGGAACGGTACGAGCAGCTCGTACGAGGCGCCGAGCCGCGCAGCGCTGGTCGCGTCGAGCACGAGTGGGCGGCCCATCCGGAAGAGGCGCCGGCCTGGGAGCTTCTCGAGTTGCTGCGGGCGCGAGAGGATCGCCGGGATCGCCGGCCCCAGGCGCTCGTCGGCGACGTGGACGGCGCGGGCGACGAGCTGCTCGCGGCGCGCGTCCGGCATCCGGATCACGGCCGCGTCCACGCCGAGCAGGTCGACGATCGTGCTCGCCAGCGCCTCGAGCGTCGTCTCGAGCGAGAGCGTCTGCGCGAACGACCGCGAGATCTCGTAGAGCGCGCGCAGGCGCCGGGCGACGTCGCGCTCGGCGGCCAGCGCCTGCTCGCGCTCGCTGCTCAGCTCGGCCGTCTGCTGGTGTAGGCGCGCGTTTTGGACCGCCACGGCAAGCTGTGACGCGAGGGCACCGAGGAGCGCGTTCTCGTGCTCGCTGAGGCTCCGCCCGGCCGGCCCGTAGAACGCGAGCAGGCCGACGACATCCTGCTGCACGAGCAGCGGTGCGGCGACCGCAGCCTCGATCGCGGATTCAGCCACCGCCTCCGCGACCGCGAGGAGCCGTGGGTCGGTCGTCGCATCTTCGATCACCAGTACGCCGCGGCCGCGGAACGGGCCGAGCGCGAGATCGAGCAGGCGCTCCGCGATCCGCGGGTGCGGGCCCGCGAGGCCCCGTCCGGCCGCGGCGACGAGGCGATTCTCCTCGCGGAGGTAGACCGCGACGCGATCGGCGCCGAACAGCTCGGACACGCGCTCGACGACCGTTTCGAGCGTGCGCGGCAGCGAGAGCGACTCGCTCGCCTGGGCGACGACCTCGAGCAGCGCGCGGGCCCGCTCGAGCTCGAGTGCCAGACTGCGCGTTCGCGCACTTTCCCGCAGCGCGTGCGCCGCACGGACGCCGAAGGTCGCGAGGCGCGCGAGCTCCTGGTCGGACGGAGGCGAGCGCTCGGCGTAGAGCAGCTGCAGCGCGCCGAGGAGCGGCTGACCGAGCTGGAGCGTCGCCGCCAGTACGGCTCCCGCCGGCAGCCCGGCGGCCCGCTCGACCCGCACCGGCGAGCGGTCGCCTAGTGCCTCCTCCGCGAGCGCCGCGGCCTGCTCGAGATCGGCGCCCGGCGGGACGCCTTGAGCCGCGACGAGGATCGGCGGACCACCGTCCTGACGCCGCCACAGGAGGCCGCACAGGGCACCGGCGGCGTCGGCCGCCAGCTTCGTCACATGCTCTCCAGCGCGGCTCTCGTCCGAGCCGGCCGCGAGTGCCTCGCCGGCGAGCGTGAGCGCGTCAACCGACTCGAGTCGCCGGGGGAGGGCGGCGCCGTTCGGCCCGAAGGCTCTGATCGCGAGGCCGAGCTGGCTTGCGGCGAGCCGCGCGAGCGCCCGCTGGGCCTCTCCGATCGGCTCCGACGCGGCGAGCAGCTCGAGGCTCCCGACGGGTTCGCCGCCGACGACGACGGGGAGCTGCAGCACCGCCGTCGTTCCCGCGGTCCGCGCAGCGCGGTCAAGGAGGGGTCCGACGTGCTCAAGCGAGTCGACCTCGTCCTCCGGCAGCTCGGCGAGGGGGAGCCGCGTGCCCTCGAGCTCGGCGGCCACCGCCGGCGACGAGGCGACGACGGCCCGGGCGACCAGCGAGCTCCCCTCGGCGTCCACCACGCGCGCAACGACGACGTCCGCGCCCGCTGCGCGGCCGAGCGCCTCGGCGATCGCCTCGACGACCTCGCCGAGCCCGGCGCCGTGTGCGAGCCGCTCTCCTGCGCCGGTGAACGCCTCGAGCGCTTCCCCGCGTTGATCCGGCTCGATCGCCATGAGCCTCGTTCGTCCAAGTATGCCTCGGTGCCTGCTCAGGGGCACTAGACTCCGGCCCATGGGGGAGCCCGCGACACGCCCGCGGCAGCTGGAGGAGCCCCCGCCCCTCGACCCGTCCGCGATCCAGCGCGCTTACAGGCTCCAGCGGGCACGGCGGCGCTTCCGCCTCGAGCGCAAGCGCGCGCGCCGGGCGGCCGTCCTCCGTTTCTGGATCACGCTCGCGGTGCTGCTCGGCGCGGCCGTCTTCCTCAGCCTGACCGTCTGGAACCAGGTCGAGCAGCTGTTCGGGCTCTGACCGGGGTGTACCTGTCAGGATTGAACTCCCGTGGAGTCGCCTGAGCAATTCACGCCGCTCGAGCCCCCGCCGCCGCGGGCCGGGCGACCAGGGGTCGTGCCACGCCCCGGCGGCGGCTATTGGGCGATCGGGGAGCGGCTCGCGCTCATCTCGGGCCTCGTGCTCGCGCTCTCGAGCTTCATGAGCTGGTACGCGGGGTCGGGTGAGGGGCCGACGATCGCCGTGATCGGCTGGCACACCGGTCTGCTCGGCAAGCTCGTGTTCTTCGTCGGGCTCGCCGTCCTCGGCCTGGTCGCGCTGCACCAGGCGGGAATCGAACTGCCGGCCACTGTTCCGGAGAGCCTGCTCGTGCTTGCGCTCGGCTCGCTCGCGACGATCTTCGTGCTGATCCGGCTGATTGACGTGCCGGACGAGTTCTTCCCCTGGACCGGCCGCGGGATCGGGATCTGGATCAGCCTCGGCGCCGCGCTCGCGGTGATCGCCTCGGGCCTCTTACAAGCCGCTGAAGAGCTCTAAGGCGCGGCGGGCCCCCGCCTACGGGCGAGCCAACCGATCAGATACTGCATTCCGAACCCAATGGCCGTCCCCAGCAGGGCGCCGGCAAGCGTGTCGAGGGGATAGTGGACGCCGACGTAGTTCCGCGAGAAGGCGACGAGCGTTGCGAGGACGAAGAACGGGATCGTGAACCGGGGTGCGGCGCGCGAGAGCACGACCGCGCACGCGAAGCTCATCGTCGCGTGGCCCGACGGAAACGACGGCGTCGACGGCGTATGCAAGAGCGGCTTCGGCAACGGGTCGACCAGCGGCGGGCGGTCACGGCCGATGACGTACTTGAAGCCCGTCGCGATCAGGTCGGCGATGAGCGCCGTCGCCGTCACCCAGAGGAAGATGCTCGGCCGGCGCCAGACCGCGGCGAAGACGAGCGCGATCACGATCCAGATGAGGCCGCGCGACCCGATCAGCGACAGGCCCTGGAAGACTGGGTCGAGCCAGCCGGGCCGGTGCGTGACGATCCAGCGCTCGAGGTGCCGGTCGGGGGCCAACCGGCGGGAGCCTAAGGCGACGCTTGCGGCGCCGACCTCAGGACGCGCGGTTCATCCGCGCGTCCGTCTGAACTGACCGGTCGACCGGCTCGACGCAACCTGCACACGCTCTAGCTCTGCAGGATCTGTTTCGCCTGGGCGATCAGCTGCTGCGGGTCGAACGGCTTGCCGATGAAGCCCCGGGCGCCGCGGGCGGTCGCTTCGCCTGCGCTCTCGTCGACCTTGCCGCTGAACATGATCACCGGGATCGTCCCGACCCCGTGTCGCTCCTGGACGCGGCGGAGCATCTCCCACCCGTCCATCTGGGGCATCATGACGTCGAGGAGGATCAGATCGGGCGGTTCCTCTTCCAGCCGCTCGAGGCCCTCCTCGGCGCTCGCCGCCTCCCGCACCGTGTAGCCGTCGACCTCGAGGGTGGCGCGGACGAACGAGCGCAGGTTGTCGTCGTCGTCGACGATCAGTACGTTCGGCCCCGTGCGCTCCCTCGCTCCGGGTCCCGAGCGTTCGAGGAAGGCGTCCAGGTCCGCGCGCCGGTAGCGGCGGTGGCCGCCCGGCGTGTAGAACGCGGGCACTCGGCCCTGGTCGGACCACTTGCGAATCGTGCTCTGCGCGACGCCGAGGTACTTCGCCGCCTGTCCGAGGGTCAGCCAATCGGGATCGCTTGCCGGGGCGCGCAAAGTCCGATCAGGCCGAAATGCCACGGCAGAAACCTACCCAAACCTCTACCTTCTTGAAACATCCATCCCTCACGGCGCGGAGACGGTGACCGTAACCGTCTCGGGGACCGGCTCGAGGGTCGCCGGGCGGAGTGTCCGGACGTACGTGCGCTGCTTGCTCTGCGGTGCGTCGTCGAGCGCGGCGCCGACGGCGGCACCGACCGCGAAGGCGGCTGCAACGACAAGCAGGCGGACGACCAGAGAGGCCTGACGGCGGCGTGCTCGCGTCCGGCCGCCGCGCCGTGCCGGCCGACTCACGGAACGTAGTCGACGGCGCCGCGCGCGTAACGGTGGAAGGCGGCCCCCTCGACGATCGTCAGCGTCCGCGCCCAGCCCGGTGCCGGAACGCGCTCGGCGACCGCCTCGCGGGCCCAGGTTTCGGCCGAGTCATACACGGCGGCGAGCTGTGCGATCGTGAACGTCTGCCCCACGCGCTTGCGCAGCTCGTCCGTCACGGCCTCGACCTGTGCGGCGAGGATCTCGGACCGGACCGGGTCGCGCGACTCCGCGAGCACGCGCTGGTCGGCCTCCTCCCACTCCTTGCGGGCCAGCTCGACGCCGATCGACACGGGGCCGGATGCTAGTGCCCCTGCCGGTGATGCTGCCGAGCTTATGGGTCGCGAGCACCAAGCCAGAGGCATGAAGGACTCTGGCGCCGCGTGATCGCGGGGCAGAAGCCGGCGTGCATTACCGGCAGGGGCGCTGGTCGTTCGTGCAGCACGTCTCGGGCCAGAGGGGCACGAGCTCGGCCAGGATCCGCTCACCCAGCTCGTAGCCCGGGCGGGCGAGGGCGTACGCCACGTGGGCGTGCAGGCACTTGAGCTGCTCGGGCCGGCGCGAGCCACCGATGCCGAGCTCGAGCGACGCGCCGCCGTCGCGCCCGATGCGGCCGGCGGCGAGCTTCGCCCGCAGCGCCCGTTGCTCCTCCGTCGCTTGCCCGAGGCTCGTTGCCAGCTCCGGGTCGCTCTGGACCGCGGCGCTCCACCGTTCGACGCCGCCCGCCGCCTCGAGCCGCGAGACGGCCGCGACGAGGTACGGGCAGGTCAGGTAGTACGTCGTCGGAAACGGCTCGCCGCTGTCGTCGTAGGCTGCCTGCTCGGTGACGGCAGGGCGGCCCCACGGACAGCGGATTACAACCCGCCGGAACGCTCGCGGCGGCCGGCCGAGCTGGCGCTCCACGACGGCGCGGTCATCCATCGCTCCGGATGCTAGAGGCGGCCTGCTTGGCCTTTCGCCACGCCTCGATGCCCTTGACGATGAACAGGCGCTCGCTGGGCTTCACATAGCCGAGCCGACGGGCCTCGAGAGCCAGTGCGGCCTCGCTCTTCGAGAACGCCACCCGACGGTGCAGTTCCTGGTTCTGCGCCCGCAACGAAGCGACCTCGGCCGCGCGGCGCTCCAGGCTCTGGCGAGTCTCGACGTACGCGCGCAGCGGGCGGTAGTACAGGAAAGCCGAGACCGCGAGCACGCCGACGGCCAGCCAGCGCAGGAGCAGGGCGGAGCGAGGCGGTCTCCGGCGACGTTTGCGGGCCACGGCACGGCCCCGGTTCGCGGCCCGGGCGCCGTCTCCTGTCTGAGCTTACGCGACGTCGACCTTGATCACGTTGGTCGAGCCCGGGATGTTCACCTGCGTCCCGGCCGTGATCACGACCGGGTCGCCGGACTCGACGATGCCCGACGCGCGCGCCGCCTCCACCGACCGTGTCCAGAGCTCCTCGACGTCGGCGCACTCCGGGATCTCGATCGGCAGCACGCCCCACTCGACGGCCATCTGCCGCGCCGCGTACCCGTGATGCGTCAAGCCGACGATCGGCCGCCGAGGGCGCAGGCGTGCAACGGCGCTGGCCGTGCGGCCGGTGAACGTCGGCACGAGGAGCGCCTTCGCGCCGAGCGCCTCGGCCAGGTCGCAGGCGACGTTCGACATCGCGCGCCCGATCGTCGGCCGCTCGCTCGCCTCGGGCAGCTGGTGCCGGTAGCCGAGGCTCGGCTCGACCGCCCGCGCGATCCGATCCATGTACGAGACGGCCTCGACCGGGTACTCGCCGACCGCGGTCTCGCCGGAGAGCATCACCGCCGAGGTGCCGTCGAGGATCGCGTTCGCGACGTCACTCGCCTCCGCGCGCGTCGGCTCAGGCGCGTGGATCATCGACTCGAGCATCTGCGTGGCCGTGATCACGGGCTTCCCGTGCTCCAGGCAGCGCAGGATGATTCGTTTCTGAAGCAGCGGCACCGCGTCGGGGCCGATCTCCACGCCGAGGTCGCCGCGGGCAACCATCGCCGCATCCGCTTCGGCGAGGATCTCGTCGAGCGCGTCGACGGCCTCGGCCTTCTCGATCTTCGCGATGATCTGTGCGTGCGAGTCGGCGGCGTCGAGCAGCGCCCGCAGGTCGCGAACGTCGGCGGCCGAGCGCACGAACGAGAGGGCGACGAAGTCGACATCGAGCTCGAGCGCGAAGTCGAGGTCGTCGACATCCTTGCGCGTCAGCGACGGGATCCGGACCGGAACGCCGGGCACGTTGACGCCCTTGTGCGAGCTGACGACCCCACCCGTGACGACGGCGCAGCGGGCTCGCCCGCCCTCGACCTCCTCG
Organism: Actinomycetota bacterium; assembly: GCA_046724905.1. Lineage (GTDB taxonomy): Bacteria > Actinomycetota > Thermoleophilia > Gaiellales > Gaiellaceae > JBKOXJ01. Next base: position 11,650 of record JBKOXJ010000144.1, read on the forward strand.
ACGCGGAGCCGCACGTGGCCGTCGTCGATCAAGACCTCCTGGCCTGGAGCAAGCACCTCGCTGATGACCGCCGGCGCAACCGGCAGGTCGCCGTCACGGGCAACGTGGCCGCCGGTGACGAAGATCCGGTCGTCCGGAGCGAGCGTGACCGGTTGGGGCAGCTCGCCGACGCGCAGCTTGGGGCCCTGGAGGTCGGCGATGACCGCGAGCGGGCGCCCGACGTCCTCCTGGACCTCGCGGACGCGCCGCGCCCACTCCGCGTGCGTCTCGTGCGCGCCGTGGGAGAAGTTGAGCCGCGCCGCGTTCATGCCGGCCTCGACGAGTCGCCGGACCTGCTCGGCCGACCCGCTCGCCGGGCCGAGCGTGGCGACGATCTTCGTCCGGCGGGAAGTGGCAGACGGCACGTTTACTAGCGTAGCTAGCGGGGTTGCGAGAACCCGTCGCGAAAGGGTGATTTCAGCACGGGGGAACCCATGGTTCCCCCGTGAGCCCCCTCCTTTGCGGTCGCGTCTGCCGGAGGTTTTCTTGCGCTGCGGCGGGAGCGCGGTCCCGCCTCCGCGCGCGGCCGGCACGCTTCCTAGGAGCGCGTGCGCGAGAAGGCGTCCCAGCCGGGATAAACGGCCTGGTCGCCCAGTTCTTCCTCGATCCGGAGGAGTTGGTTGTACTTCGCGACACGGTCCGTGCGCGAGGGCGCGCCGGTCTTGATCTGGCCCGCGTTCGTGGCGACGGCGAGGTCGGCGATCGTCGTGTCCTCGGTCTCGCCGGAGCGGTGGGAGATGACGACGGCGTAGCCGTTCGAGCGCGCCACCTCGATCGTCTCGAGCGTCTCGGTCAGCGTCCCGATCTGGTTCACCTTCACGAGGATCGCGTTCGCGACGCCCTCGTCGATCCCGCGCCGGAGGCGCTCGACGTTCGTCACGAAGAGATCGTCGCCGACGAGCTGCATCCGCTCGCCGAGCCGGCCGGTCAGCTCGCGCCAGGCGTCCCAGTCGTCCTCGGCGACACCGTCCTCGACGGACACGAGCGGATATCGCGCCGCCAGCCCCTCGTAGAACTCAGCCATCGCCGGCCCGTCGGCGGTGCGTCCCTCGAACTCGTAGACGCCGTCGTGGAAGAACTCGGTCGCGGCCGGGTCGAGCGCGATCGCGACCTGCTCGCGATGGCCGGCGCGTTCGGCCGCCTCGAGGATCGCATCGATCGCCTCTTCGGTAGACGCGAGGTCGGGCGCGAAGCCGCCCTCGTCCCCGACGGCGGTCGCCAGGCCGCGCTCGTGCAACACCGCCCGAAGCACATGGAAGACCTCGGCGCCGATCCGTAGCGCCTCGGCGAACGTCGGAGCCCCGGCCGGGACGACCATGAACTCCTGGAGGTCGATCGAGTTCTGTGCGTGTGCGCCGCCGTTGATGACGTTCATCAGCGGGACGGGGAGCGTCCGCGCATGCTCTCCGCCGAGGTAGCGGAAGAGCGGGAGGCCGGCCTCGGCCGCGGCCGCCTTCGCCGTCGCGAGCGAGACCCCGAGGATCGCGTTCGCGCCGAGGCGCCCCTTGTTCGGCGTCCCGTCGAGCGCGCGCAGCCGCTCGTCGAGGACGCGCTGCTCGTCGGCGTCGAGTCCGCGCACCGCCGGTGCGATCTCGCCTTCGACGTTCGCCACGGCGCGCGTGACGGCCTTTCCGCCGTACGCCTCCCCGCCGTCGCGCAGCTCGACCGCTTCGTGGACGCCGGTGGACGCGCCTGACGGTACGGCTGCGCGTCCGCGCGCGCCCGACTCGAGCTCGACGTCGACCTCGACCGTCGGGTTGCCGCGCGAGTCGAGGATCTGGCGGGCGCGGACCGACTTGATCGCGCTCACGCCTGCTCCTTGGCCCGGTCGAAGTACCGGTCCTGCGCCTCGAGGTCGAGCTCGGCGAACCGCTCGCCCTCCGCCGCGGCGAGCCGCTCGGCCTCGTCGACACGCGCCACGAACCGCTGCGTCGCCCGCCGGAGCTCGAGCTCGGGATCGGCGTTGAGCCGCCGCGCGACGTTCACGGCCGCGAACAGGAGGTCGCCGAGCTCCTCGGCCTGGCGCGGATCGGGCGGAGTCTCCGGCGGCGGGTCGGGGCGGCCCGCAAGCTCCGAACGGAGCTCGGCGAGCTCGTCCTCGAGATCGGCGAGCGCCCCGGCGGCGTCCGGGTACTCGAACCCGACCGCGGCGGCGCGGCGCTGCACCTTGCACGCGTGGATGAGCGCCGGCAGCGACGCCGGAACGTCGTGGAAGATCCCCTCGCGGCCCTCCTGCTCAGACTTGATTTGCTCCCAGCGCTCCTTCACGCGGCCGGCCGTGCCCGCCTCGGCATCCCCGAAGACGTGCGGATGCCGCCGGACGAGCTTCTCGTGAATCCGCCGTGCCGCCGTCTCGAGATCGCCCTCGCCCTGCTCCTCCAGGAGCAAAGCCAGGAAGTAGACCTGGAAGAGCAGGTCGCCGAGCTCGTCCAGCAGGGTCTCGGTCCGGCCCGCGAGCGCGGCGTCGGCGACCTCGTAGGCCTCCTCCACCGTGTGCGGGACGATCGTCGCGAGCGTCTGCTCGCGATCCCACGGACAGTCGCTTCGGAGCCGCTCGGTCAGCCGCTGCAGGTCGAGCAGCGCCTCGCTGAGCGTCACTGCTGAGGCGCCGCTTGCGGTGCCGACATCAGGAGGTGCGGCGGGCTCGAGCGGTTGCGACTTCTGCCCGCGGTTCGGCCGAGCGGCGCAGACTGACGCGCGGATGAACCGCGCGTCCTAAAGGAGGTCGTCGCAAGCGACGCCCTCGCGCGTGTCCGTCTGAACCGACCGGTCGACACGACGGGATCCCGCTTACGTGGTGGTAGCTGCTGATTCCGTTTTCGGAGGCGCGAAGCCGACCTGGTAGTGGACCTTGTCCTTGAAGTCCTTCTTCACGTCCTCGGCCCACTTCGCGATCGCCTGACGCTTCTTCTCCGAGAGCAGCTGCTGGCGGATCTGCTCCTTGACGTCCTTGAGCGGTGTCACCTTCTGCGGCTTGACGTCGGAGAGCGGCTGGATGATGTGCCAGCCGTACGTCGTCTTGATCGGGTGCGAGATCGTGCCCTTGCCGAGGAGGAACGCGGTCTGGTCGAACGGCGGCACGGTGCGACCCTTGAGCGCGACCATCTTGCCGCCCTGGTCCTTCGAGCTCGGGTCCTGCGAGTACTTCTTGGCGAGCTTGGCGAAGCTGGCGCCGTTCGTCAGCTGCGAGTAGAGCCGGTCGGCGAGCGCCTTCGACTTGACCAGGATGTGCCGGACGTCGCGCGACTCGGGCTGCGTGTAGTCCTGCTTGTGCGCGTTGTAGTACTTCTGGATGTCGTCGTCGGAGACCTTGACGTCGCCCGTGACCTTGGCGTAGAGCTTCTCCGAGAGGACCTGGTTGCGGACCTCCTTCCGAACCTCCTCGTTGGTGAGGTGTTGGCGCTTGAGGTTCGCCTGGTACTGCTTGTCGCTGCCGTTGAAGTACTGCTTCTTGATCTGCTCGACGCGGTCGTCGATCTCCTTGTCGGAGACCTTGACGCCGAGGTCGTCGGCCTCCTGCTCGTACTCGGCCTGCTGGATCAGGTACTGAAGGGCCTGGTTCTGGAGGGCCTTGTACTCCGGCGTCCCGACCTTTGGAAACGGCCGCGCGCTCGCCTTGAAGCTCTGCTTGGCGCGGTCGAGTAGCGCGTCGTACTCGGCCTTCGAGATCTCGTGGTCGCCGACGACGGCGACCGCGTCGTCGGGCACATCGGCGGAGCCGCCGCCGCAGGCGGCGGCAAGGAAGCCGAGCGCCGCCAGGACGAGAACGAGTGGGAGGAACCTTCGCATACGGAAAAAAGGCGCCGCGCTGCGTGCTCGGGTCACGCGGCCTGGCGCGCATCGAGGATAGCATCGACTAGCCGCAACGCCCCCGGGAACCCGTCCTCGCGGAGCGACACCTCGCGTTTGGCCGTCGTGTAGACAGCCGTGTCAACACGACTGCGGAGCTCGCGCAGCTCACCGGATCCGAGGACGAGGGGTCCGACAGTCGCGCGCCCGCCGCGGAAGACGAGGTAGTCGGCGCCCAGGCGGGCGAGCTTGAGCTTCGCGTCCTGGATCGCGAACAGGTTCTCGACCGGCTCGGGGATCGGGCCGAAGCGGTCCGCGGTCGCCGCGTAGAGCTCGCGCAGCTCGTCGTCGGACTCGGCGAGGGCGAGCCGACGATGGAGGTCGATCTTCAAGGCCTCCGAGCCGATGTAGTCGGCCGGCACGTAGGCGTCCACGCGCGCGTCGACTCGCACCGGCCGCGCCAAGGGTCGCCGCTGGCCGGAGAGCTCGGCGACGGCCTCGTTCAGGAGCTCGACGTAGAGCTCGAAGCCGACGGCCGCGACGTGGCCGGACTGCTCGGCGCCGAGCAGGTCGCCGGCGCCTCGGATCTCGAGGTCGCGCATCGCGATCGCGAAGCCGGAGCCGAGCTCCGTGTGGTCGGCGAGCGTCGCGAGGCGGGCGCGGGCCTCGGGGGTGAGCTCGCGCGAGTCGGGATAGTGCAGGTAGGCGTGCGCGACGACGTCGGAGCGCCCGACCCGCCCGCGGATCTGGTAGAGCTGCGCGAGCCCGAGGGCGTCCGCCCGCTCGACGATCAGCGTGTTCGCCTGCGGGATGTCGAGGCCCGACTCGATGATCGTCGTCGAGACGAGGACGTCCGCGTCGCCGCGCAGGAACGCGTGCATCCGCTCCTCGAGCTCGCGCTCGCGCATCTGGCCGTGGGCGACGAGGAAGCGCAGGCCCGGGCACAGCTCCTGGAGCTTGCGGGCCGCCTCGTCGATCGTCTCGACGCGGTTGTGGAGGTAGAACGACTGCCCGCTGCGCTGGTGCTCGCGCTCGAGCGCCTGCACGACGATGTCGTCGTCGTACTCGCCGACATAGGTCCGGATCGGCCGGCGTCCTTCCGGCGGCGTCTCGATCAGCGAGATGTCGCGGAGGCCCGAAAGCGACATGTGCAGCGTCCGCGGGATCGGCGTCGCGGACAGCGCGAGCACGTCGACCTCGAGTCGGAGCGAGCGCAGGAGCTCCTTCTGGGCGACGCCGAAGCGCTGCTCCTCGTCGATCACGACCAGGCCGAGCCCGCGCGGGATCACGTCGCGCGAGAGAATCCGGTGCGTCCCGACGAGGACGTCGACCTTGCCGGCGGCGAAGTCGTCCAGGATCCGCTTCGTCTCGGCGGCGGTGCGGAAGCGGGAGATCATCTCGACGCGGACGGGGAAGTCGCGGTACCGCTCGCGGAAGGTGTTCCAGTGCTGCTCCGCCAGGATCGTCGTCGGCGCGAGCACGAGCGCCTGCTTGCCGTTGACCGCGGCGGCGAAGGCGGCGCGCACCGCGACCTCGGTCTTGCCGAATCCGACGTCGCCGCACACGAGCCGGTCCATCGGGCGCGGCGCCTCGAGGTCCTCCTTGACCGCTTCGATCGCGCGCTCCTGGTCTTCGGTCTCGCGGTACGGGAACGACGCCTCGAGGCGCTCGAGCCAGTCGCTGCGAAGGTCGAAGGCAATCCCGGGCGCCTGCTCGCGCTGCGCGTAGAGCGCGAGCAGCTCCCCGGCCAGCTCGCGCACGCTTGCCCGGGCGCGCGACTTGAGGCGGTCCCAAGCACGGCCGCCGAGCTTCGAGAGCGCGGGCGCACGGCTGTCGATCCCGACGTAGCGCGAGACCTTGCCGATCTGCTCGTGCGGGACGTAGAGCCGGTCGTCGCCGCGGAAGGCGAGGAAGAGGTAGTCGCGAGTGACGCCGGCGACGGTCTTGGTCTCGAAGCCGAGCAGCTTGCCGACGCCGTGGTCCTCGTGGACGACGTAGTCGCCCGTCCGCAGGTCGGCGAACGACTGGAGCGCTCGGCCGACGCGGAGATCCTGCCGGCGCGCGCGCTTGCGGAAGACCTGCGTGTCGGGAAGGAGTGCGAGGCCCAGTTCCCGCCAGACGAAGCCGCGCCTGGCGGGCGAGACGGCGAAGGCGAGCTCGGGCCGGTGCGGCAGCGTCTCGCCCGGATCCAGCAGCCCGGCGTCGAGGCGGCGCAGGAGGTTCTGCGTCCGGAGCGCCTCGCCGCGGTGCGGAAACGCGACGACCACGCGCAGGCCGGCGTTGAGCAGCCCTTCGAGCTCCTTCTCGGCCTCGGCGAGCCCGCGCGCGGCGAGCGCCGGCCGCTGCGCCTCGAAGGCGTACGGCTGGCCCGCGGGAAGCGGATCGAGCTCTGCCGCACCGTTCAGCGGTAGCTCCTCACCGAGCTCCTCGCACCAGACCTCGCGCACGGCCTCTGGCTGCCACACCAGGTCCGGTGCTGCCGCCAGCGGCGGGACCAGATCGGTCGGGATCGGCCGGGCCTCTTCGTCGTCACCCAGCCAGGGCTCGACGAGGCCGAGGCGGCGCTCCGAGGCGGGGTAGACGAGCGCCTCGTCGACGGGGTGGAGCGCCCGCTGAGTGAACGGTGAGAACGCGCGCACCTGCTCGATCTCGTCACCGAAGAACTCGATTCGGAGCGGCTCCCGGCCGGTCGTCGGGAAGACGTCGACGATGCCTCCGCGCACCGCGAACTGGCCGCGCTCCTCGGCGCGCTCGACCCGCTCGTAGCCCGCCAGCGCGAGCTCGGCCTCGAGCTGCTCGATCCCGACCTCCGCGCCGGTCGCGACACGGATGGGCGCTGGACGCGCTTCGGGCTGCGGGAGCGGCTCGGCCAGCGCCGTCGCCGACACGCAGACGAGCCCGCCGGCCGCGAGCACGGCGAGCGCGCGGGCGCGCTCGCCGACGAGGTGGGGCGGCGGCTCGAGCCCGGAGTCCAAGCGGACGCCGCGGCTCGGCATGAACGCCACGCGTTCCGGGCCCACGAACCAGCCGGCCGCCTCGGCGGCGTCACGGGCGTCCGCGTCCTCAGGCGCGAGCAGGACGAGCGGGCGCTCGAGCTCGTCGTGGAGGGCCGCTAGGAGTAGCGGCAGCGCCGGCTCGGACACGCGCGCACGGGCCGGCAGGGTCTGCGCGAAGGCCTGGAAGCGCTCGCTCGCGGCGAGCTCGCGGACGAACGGGTGGAGAACTGGCCGGTCCATGCAAAACGACGGAACGCGCGGTTCCGCGGGGGTCATGGTAGCGGCGGGCCTACGAGTCGAGCGTTGTCAGGAGAAGGGTTCGAAGGCGGGAGCGACGGGTCTGACCCACCCACTCACCCCGACCCGCCCGGGGGGAATCGAGATCAGGGTACGCAGGCGGTGCGAGTC
>JBKOXJ010000166.1:0-4827 GCA_046724905.1 Actinomycetota bacterium
CGCCTCGTACGGCGCGCTGGAGTCCACGTTGGTCTCCACGCGCTCGACCGTGCCGGGCACCCTGGCCACCGCAGCAGCACGCACCTCCGCCGCCACGTCACCGCTCAGCAGCGTCTCGGTCTTGCCGTTGAACGTATGCCCCGCCTGGGACGGATCGTGCTCGGGCCTGCCCTGTGTGCCGCCCGACGCGGCGGCACGCGTGGACGACGACGACGATGACGAGCTCCCCGACGTGGCCGCGGTTGCGATCGCTGCGCAGCTCACCGCGGCCGCCGCGACGGCCGCGGCGGTCACGAGCTTGGGACGTACACCTGGCATGCGCTCTCCTTGCTGGATTGACTGGAGGCGTGAGCCTGGCCAGCCGCGCTAAGAGCACTCGAAGAGTTCGCTCAGAAACACGTCGGAAGCGTGCGCCGCTACGACCGGGCGCAGCGCTGCAGCTTCGCCGCGTCGCCCTCGGCGCGCTGGATGCAGCGCAGCACCTTCTCCGCCCTGTCCAACCCGGGGCGGCTGCCACTGGACGCCACCGGCCACGTCTCCGCCGGCGCTGCGGTCGGCTTCGGTGGGGGGCCGGCCCCGCTGAGCGCCTTCTGGTCGGCCAGATCGCCGTCGCGCGCCAGATAGGCGCTCGCGAGCTGCTTGCGTTCGGCCGGCGCCAGACCCGACGCGGCGTAGGGGTTGATCTCGTGCACCCCGGTGATCTCCTCGCTGTCGATGAGGGAGCCGTCATCGAAATCCACCTCGATCACAGCGGGTCCCCGCTCCGCGCGCACGAAGACGTCCGCGACCGCGAAGGCATGCGTGGAGTTCGCTCGCCTGTAGGACTCGGTGTGGGAGCCGATCACCCTGGCCTCCTTCACCGGGCCGAAGTACGCCCGCACCCCGCGGACGTAGTCGTGGCCGCCGGAGGGGGCGGCCGCGGGATCGTTGTCGACCAGCGCCGCGGCGAATCGGCTCGCCGCGTCGCGCGCCGTCTTCTCCTTCGTGTCGAGCTGCCAGTAGGCGACGGCCCCGACCACGGCCACGATGACGCCCAGGGTGAGGAAGATGCGGATCATGGCGCGAGTCTCACCGCATCGGGCGGCGAGGGGAAGGAGGGGAAACCGACGCCCTACGGCGGGAAACCGACGCCCGCCGCGTCGCTCAGCGCGTGACCTCGATGATCAGCGCCGCCCCGGTGTCACCGGCGGCGCAGCCCGTGAACAGCCCACGGCCCCCGCCTCGCTCCACGAGCGCATGCATGAGCTCGACGATCCCGCGGGCCCCGGTCGGACCCTGCGGGTGGCCGTAGATGAGGCTGCAGCCGTAGGGGTTCATCGCGTGTGGGTCGACACCCGTCTCGCGCGCAAACCAGAGGTCGTTGACGATGAACGGGTTGTGGGTCTTGACGATCGCCATGTCCGAGAAGTCCAGGTCCGCGTCGGCCAGCGCGGCGTGAGCCGCCGGCACGGGCGCCTTGGGCATCGTGCCGGGCGCAACGCGCGCGAAGCCCGAGGAGAGGACGCGCGCCACCATGCCGTCGGGGTCCAGCTCGCGCGCCTGCGAGTCGCTCATCACCACCATCCCGGCGGTGCCGTCGGCGGGATGCGTCTGCGAGGCGTAGCTGACGACGCCGTCCGGCAGGACGGGCGCGAGGTTCTCGAGCCCCTCGGCGGTGACGGGCCTGACGCCCACGTCCTCGGCGATCTCGGCGGCGCGGCGTCCCCGGCCCGCGGTGATCGGCACCATCCACTCTCGCTGGAAGGCACGATCGTCGGCGAGCGCCTCGCCGTACTGCTCGTAGCGGCGTACGGTCAGCTCGTCGAGCTCGGTCTTCGCGAAGCTTCCCTCGGCCGCCACCCGCTCGGCGGTGGCGAGCATCGACTCGCCGGTCACCGGGTCGCGCTCGAACGAATCCGCCACCCAGTTCTCGCTGTCCGCGGTGCCGCCGGGTCCCGTGGTGCGCGGGTAGACGACGTGGGGGCCGTTGCTCGTGCGATCGGTGGTCACGACCAAGGTCGCTCCGCCGTCCCCCCGCTGAGAGGCGGCGGCCGCGTGGATGGCCGCGACCGAGGTTGCGCAGGCCTGGGCGACCATGGGCCCGCTCACGCCGGCAAACCCGAGCCGCGCCGCGAGCGTTGGCGCGCCGTAGAACGCTTCCTTCTGCGGGATCGTCCAGCCGAGCACGAGCTGCTCGATCAGCCACTCGATCGCTCGGTCGCGCAGCGCGCGGGCCGTGACCTGCTCGGCCAGATCGAGGCTGTTCATGTCGGCGGTCGGGCCCTGCCAGCGCACGAACGGCGACGACCAGGCACCAGCGACGGGGATGACCGTGTCTTGGTACCGCAAGGGGTCTGCTCAGTGGCTCGTGCTCAGCCGGCAGCCAATATGACGTCGTCGGGCGGCGGGTCGGCGAAAAGCCGGTCGACGGCCTCGGCGCGCCGCTGGAGGACGGCGCGCTGGTTGATGTAGCCCTTGTCGGTGATCTCGCCGGCGTCCAGGTCCGGCGGCTGCTCCAGGAGCAGAAGCCTCCGGATGCGCGAGGCCGAACCGGAACCGGCGTGCAGTCGCCGCATGCTCTCGGCCAGATGCTCTCTCAGTCGCGAGTCGTCGAGGCTCACGTCGCCCTCCGCACCACAGACGCGCCGGGCTTCGGCCTGGTCGACCCATGCGAGCGCCGCGACGTACCCGCGGTCGTGACCGGCGATCACCGCGTCGCGGAGGACCCCGCCGGTTGCGGACACCAACGCCGGACGCAGCGTTCCGACCGTCACCCAGGTCCCGGTGGCCAGCTTGAACTCCTCGGCGAGCCGGCCGTCGAACATCAGACCCCGGTTGGGATCGCGGGGATCGACCATGCGCACGGCATCACCGGTCCGGTAGAAGCCCTCCTCGTCGAAGGCTGCGGCGGTGGCGGCCGCGTCACCGTGATAGCCGGGGGTGACATTGGGGCCGGTGACCCGGACCTCCTGCTTGTCCTCCACCGGCGCGAGCTTGAGCGTGACGCCCGGCAGGGGAACGCCGATGCACCCGCAGGCCGCGGTGGCGAAGTGCGCCGTCGTCGCCCCCGGCGCCGTCTCGGTGCACCCCCAGGACGCGGTCAAGGGCACCGGACGGGGGGCTACCTCCTCGGCGACGGCGTTGAGTCGCCGCCACAGCCCCTCGGGCAGCGCGGCGGCCGCGTAGAACATGAAGCGAAGGCGCGAGAAGAAGGCGGCCGCAAACCCCCGGTCTTGCTCCAGCCGCGGAGCGAGCAAAGCGAAGCCGGCGGGAACGTTGTAGTAGACGGTCGGCGGGACGTCGCGGAGGGCCTCGATCGTGCGCTCGAACTGCCCGGGCAGCGGCTTGCCGTCGTCGATGTAGATCGTGCCGCCGAAGGCCAGCACCTGGTTGAGGTTGTGATTGCCGCCGAAGGTGTGGCTCCACGGCAGCCAGTCGACGAGGACCGGCGGCTCGGCGTGCATGAAGGGCCAGACCTGCCCTAGCGCCTGCTGGTTGGAGCACAGCATGCGGTGGGTGTTGATGACTCCCTTCGGCTTGCCCGTCGAGCCTGACGTGAACAGGACCTTCGCCACTGAGTCCGGGCCAAGCGCGGCAAACGCCCGCTCGACGGCCTCGGTCGCTGTGGTCGCGGCCAGGTCCTCGAAGCGCTCGGCGCCGGCGCGGGTGCCGCGGACGACGACCTGAGCGGGGACCGCCTGCGCGACGGCGTCAAGCGCCGGCGCGAAGGCATCGCCGTCCTCGGCGAAGACCAGGCCCGGCCGGCAGCGCTCGACGATGTCGCGGATGCGCTCGTGGTCCCGGCTCATGAGCGAATACGCAACGCTGACGGGGAGGACCGGGACGCCGGCCGTATGGGCGCCGAGCATCATCAGCAGGTGCTCGACCGAATTGCCGGACAGGATCATCAGCGGGCGGTCGGGACCGAGGCCCCGGTCGAGGAACGCCTGAGCCAGCGCATCGGCCGTGGCCCGGGCCGTGCCCCAACTGACGGTGCGCCAGTCGCCGTCGGCGCGCTGTCCGGCCAGAACGCGCTCGGGGTGCGCGGCGCAATGGTCGCGGAACAGATGGGCCACGCTGGGCGCATGCGGCCCCAGCTCCTCGGCGGATCGCAACAAGAGGCTGCCGTCGTTGCGCTGCTCCGCAACGACTTGTGGTGGGGAAAACAGCTCGACAACGGTGCTCGGCACGGCTCTCCTCCTGGGCCAGCACGACATCTGGGAAAGCACGACCCACTGTATACGGACGGCCGACAGGAGAGTGTCCAACGTGATGCCATACTGCCGGCATGCTGACGGCGCGGCCACAGGGCGCGGGAGTCGCGGACGCCGGTGCGGGGGAGCAGCCGGCGTTCGAGGCGGTCGCCGCGACGCTCGCCCGCCTGGGCGCCGATACGGCCTTCGGCGTGCTGGGCAGCGGCAACTTCCGGCTCACCGAGCGGCTCGTGAGCCGGCACGCGATCAGCTACCACTGGGCGCGCCAGGAGACGGCCGCGGTCACGATGGCCGACGCCTGGGCGCGCGTGACGGGGCGCGTGGGCCTGTGCACCGTCCATCAGGGGCCCGGGCTCACGAATGCAATGACCGGGCTCGCCGAGGCGGCCAAGGGGCGCACGCCTCTCCTCCTCGTGGCGGGCGAGGTCGCAACCACCGCGGCCGCCGTCAACCAGCGCATCGACCAGGATGGGCTGACCCGGGCGGCCGGGGCGCAGCCGGAGCGAGTGCTCCGCGGCCCCACCGCCGTGCGGGACACGATGCGGGCATGGCGGCGGGCGCTCGCGGAGCGGACGCCGGTTGTCCTCTCGTTCCCGGTCGACGTCCAGGACGAGCCCTGCCCTGTACCCCCGGC
>JBKOXJ010000106.1:0-7917 GCA_046724905.1 Actinomycetota bacterium
TGCGGCACGAGCTACACGCTCGGCGTCGTCGCCTACGACGCCGCCGACAACCACTCCAGCAAGAGCACGCTCACGAGCGCGACGTCTCCGTGCACGGTGAGCGCGTCGAACCCCTGCGGGTCGGCAGCGGCGCCTCCGACTACGTACGCGCACGTCGTCTGGATCGTCTTCGAGAACAAGAGCTACAGCCAGATCATCGGCTCGTCCGCAGCGCCCTACCTCAACTCGATCGCCGGCAAGTGTGGGCTCGCCACCAACTTCTTCGCCGAGACGCACCCGTCGCTGCCGAACTACATCGCGATGACGAGCGGTGGAACACAGGGCGTCACCGACGACGCCGCCCCGTCGTCGCATCCGTTGACGGCTGCCTCGATCTTCTCCCAGCTTGGCTCGGGCTGGCGGTCGCTTCAGGAATCGATGCCGTCGAACTGCTATCTCACCGACGCCTCTCCCTACGCCGTCAGACACAACCCGGCGGCGTACTACACGAACATCCGCACCGCCTGCGCGGCGCTCGACGTCCCCCTCGCCTCTACACCCGACATCTCAGCGAGGTTCACGTTCGTGACGCCCAACCTATGCAACGACATGCACAGCTGCTCGATCTCGACAGGCGATAGCTGGCTCGCGAGCTTCCTGCCCAAGATCCTCGGCTCTTCCAGCTACATAAGCGGCGCCACTGCGGTCTTCGTCACGTGGGACGAGGATGACCGCTCGTCGTCGAACCACATCCCGACGATTGTCATCGCGCCCTCGATCCCGGCTGGGACATGGGTTACGCAGACCTTCAACCACTATTCGATGCTGCGTACGACCGAAGAGATGCTCGGACTCGGTTTCCTTGGCAACGCCGCTGGTGCCACAAGCATGCGAAGCGCGTTCCGCTTCTGACGACGGTCGCGCCAACGGAGCCGAGAGCAGTCACACTGTCCTGAGCGGCTTTGGCTCGAGGAGATCGCAGATTGGGGCGGGTTCGAGGAGTGGGCAGCGCGAGGCGGGCGGCAGACGCTGGCCGCGGGGATGGCGCCCGGTTGGAAGACGAGCGGCCGCTCAGCCCAGAGCTCGCGCTCATCGATCCCGACCTCGCGCGCGTTGCGCGAGAGCAGCAGGCGCGAGCTCCCGCAGACGCTGCACTGGTCGCCGGCACCCACGCCAGGACGAGCTCGCACTCGGAGAGCCCGAGCCGACCGCGTGGTCGGCGACGCAGGTTCGTCTGGGCGGCAGCCTTGATCACTGCAATCGCAGCCGGGGTCCTCTTCCTTCCGAGCGACAAGCTCCTGCGCACGGCGCACCTTCGTGGAACGTCCGTCGGCCGACAGGCGCAGCCGGAGACTCCAACCAATATGGGGTCTTCGCGGACAGGCTCGAAACGAGCTACGTCGGCGTCGGCAGCGGCGCTCGGCCGGGCGTCGCAAGCTTCGTTCGGCTGGGTCCCGGTTCGAAATGCCTCCTACTACGTCGTCCGCTTCTTCCGCGGCGACCGGAGGGTCTTTGAGGCGCGGCCGGCGCAGCCACGCCTCGTCCTCCCGCTTAGGTGGAGGTTCGGCGGCAGGCGCTACCGGCTCGAGCCCGGGCGCTACCACTGGTCGGTTCGGCCCGGGTTCGGCCGACGCTCCGCAGAGCGCCTGGGCAAGCCGATCGTCGACGCGGATTGGGTCGCCGGCTCGACTCCGTCACGCTGAGACCGCCGCCGCAGCCGACATGCGCGGCTGCGGCCGACCACGCGACTTGGAGAAAGGCGAGCCCGCGAAATCATCATGGCCCGCGCGAGCGGGCCGGATTTTCGCGGGGAGTGCCGGGGGCGGGACTCGAACCCGCACGCCCCGAAGAGGGACACCCGATTTTAAGTCGGGCGCGTATGACCGATTTCGCCACCCCGGCGGGCGGCAGGATAGCTACTCGCCCGGCTCCAGATCCTTCGACGTGTAGCAGCCCGTCTGGCGCTTCTGGAGGCAGGACTCCGGCCCTCTGAAGCGGAACGCCTTGAGGAAGGTTTCGAACGCGTTCTGGTCGAAGCGGGTGCACTTCGCGACGCGCCCCTTGGCGACGAGCTGCTGCGAGTCGGGGTTCACGACCGTCCAGGCGGTCAGCGCGATCTTGTCCCCGAGCTGCGGCAGCGGCGCCACGATCAGCCCGTTGGGATCGTCGCGGTAGAACGACAGGACCTGGTCGACCGTCGCCCTTGGCACCTTGTTCCCGTACTGGATCGCCACGCCGCCGTGCTCGAGGTTGTGGACGACCTGCACCTGCGAGAGCGGCTCGTCGTAGACGCCGAACGGCGCCGGCTGGAAATAGTGCGGGCCGCTCGAGGGCGGGAACGAGTTGTACTTGACCTTCGCGGTCAGGCTCCTGACGTGCGCCTGGCTCAGGCCCGGATAGCTGTGGAAGGTGCAGCCGGCCGCACGCATCGCCTTGGCGACGTCGGCCTCGGTCGCGGAGCTTTTGCCGACACCGCCGCCGAACGCGAGAATCGCCAGCAGGACGATTCCGAGCATCACGATGCCGGATCCGGCGGTGATGTACAGCAGCGTCATCCTGCGCCGGTCGCCCGCGTCGGTCCGGGCGCGAGGAGCTTGCACCGGCCGGGGCGGAGGCGGCGTACGCTTCTTCTTTTTTGCCACCGGGCGGCGATGGTAGCAACGGGTGGTTGGGCCGCCTCGGAAGGGGGATACTTGCCCCTGACGTCGATCGAGGAGGCAACGGAATGGGATTGCTCGACAAGCTGCTGGGGCGCAGCAAGCAGGCCGCCGGGGACGTGACCGGCGATGCCTCCATGCGCGCCGAGGGGATGCATCAAGAGGAGGAGGGCATCGCCGAGGAGCGGGCCGAGCAGGCCGAAGAGCAGGCGCAGGAGGCCCGCGAGGCTGCGGCCGAGCACCGGGCCGAACGCGAACCGAGCTAACTGCGGCATGCCCGATCGGAAGGGCGGCTCCGGCCGCCCTTCTTCGTGCCGTCCGACGCCCTCACTAGCGTTCGTCGGCCCGGATGGCATTCGCGACCCTGATCCTGCTCGTCCTCCTCGGCGCGGCCGCGGTGGTGTGGCTTGCACGGCTGCTTCGCCGCGAGCTCGCCGCCCTGCGCGCCGAGACCGACGGCCGCCTCGCCGAGCGGAACGCCGAGGTCGACCGGCGCCTCGACGGCATCGGCACGCGCCTGGATCGGCGGCTGGCCGAGCTTGACGTCAAGGTCGACCGGCGCCTCGAGTCCGCCGGCAAGACGACGAGCGAGATCCACGAGCGCCTCGGCAAGGTCGACCAGGCGACCGCGCAGATGCTCGAAAGCGCCCGGAACCTCTCCCGGCTCGAGCAGGCCCTGCGCCCGCCGAAGGCGCGGGGCGGCTTCGGGGAGCTGCTGCTCGAGAACCTGCTGCGCGACAGCCTGCCCCCGAGCGCCTTCCAGGTGCAGTACGGCTTCGCAAGCGGCGAGCGTGTCGACGCGGTGGTGAAGGTCGACAAGCTGGTTCCGATCGACTCGAAGTTCCCGCTCGACAACTTCCACCGGCTCGTCGAGGCCGAGGACGACGAGCAGCGGGCGCTCTACGAGAAGGCCTTCGCACGCGACCTCAAGGGCCACGTCGACTCGATCGCCGAGAAGTACATCCGCCCCGACGAGAACACCTACGACTTCGCCTTCATGTACCTGCCGTCGGAGGCCGTCCACTACGAGCTGGTGTGCGGCCGCACCGGCGCGCTGCTCGAGTACGCGCACGCGAAGCGCATCTTCCCAGTCTCCCCCACCACCTTCGTCGCGTACCTCCAGGTCGTCGTGCTCGGGCTGCGCGGCCTGCAGATCGAGCAGCACGCCCACGAGGTGATGGCGTACTGCGCCCAGCTCCAGAAGGACTTCGGCCGGTTCCGGGAGGACTTCGAGCTCGTGGGCACACACCTCGGCCGGGCGCAGAGCAAGTACGGCGAGGCCGAGAAGCGCCTCGACCGCTTCGAGAGCAAGCTCGAGCGCGCGAGCGAGCACGACGCGATCGAGATCCCGGGCGGCGAGGTCGCGGCCGAGCTGCCGCGGGCACTCGACGCGGCGTAGACCCTAGTAGCGAAGCAAGGCGCCGATGCCCTCGACCGGTTCTAGGTCGTGGTGGTGGCGCACGGCCCAGACGGTGCCGCCGTGCGCCAGGGTCTGGTGCACGGCGAGGTCGAGCCCGTCGTCGCGCGGCTCCATCCGGGTTCCGTCGAGCGGGCAGCTGCCGCCGGCGAGCGAGGCGCGGCCGCACGCGGGGCACTGCCAGGCCTGATGGTCGGCGCCCTCCTGGAAGAGCAGGAGCTCGACCCGGCCGTCGGACGCGGCCTCGAGTGTCTGTCCCCACCCGGCCGCTGCGCGCCCGTTGCGGCCGGCCTCCTCACGCCAGCGCGCCACTGCGTCGGCCTCGTCCTCGGCGTGAGCCTTCTCGAGGATCGGGCGTACGACCTCGAGCAGCTCCGTCGGGGTCGCGTGTGCCTGCGCGTGGGTCGCGCCGACGATCGCCGAGCGCGTCTCGTGCGAGAGCTCGTCGGTGAATTCGGCGCGCGTCTCCTCGCTCGAGACGAGGACGATCTTCGGCCGGCCGAAGAGGCGGACACGCCGGTCGAGCTCGCCGGCGACGCCTTTCAGATGTTCCTGGACGAGCTTCTCGATGTGACGCTGGTAGTTCGCCTGCGACCAGCCGCCCTGGTCGTGTCGCCCGGGCTGGTCCTCGGTGCGGTCGACCATCTCCTCGAGCCTGCCGCCGCGGAGCCTGTAGACGCGGCCCTGCTCGCGGCCGACGACCGCCACGATCGCTCCGTCGCCGCGCCCCACGAATGGCACCAGCGGCGCAAGATGGAACTCGCGGCCGGTCCTGACCAGGTCGCGAACCGGCTCGATCAGCTCCGTCGTGCGCCAGAAGTTGTCCGGCTTGTCCGCGAACACGACGAGGCCGCGTGCGCCGTCGCGGTTGAACTCGGCGTCGAAGTAGCGCTGGATCCGTGCGAAGTCGTCGCGCAGGCCCTGGCGCTGGTCGTGCGCGAGCTCCGCGCGCTGCTGCGCCTTCTCGCCGGCGTTCAGCAGCGCGTTGAAGCGCGTGTCGACGTCGCCCGCCGTCGGCGCGAGCCTCGGATCGAGGTTGAGGTAGAGGCTGATCGCGCAGCCCCGCTCGGCCCGGAAGGCGGCGAGCTCCCGAAGCGTTTGCCAGCTGACGGTTCCTGCCACCGCGTTCGTCGCTCCCTTTGCCGTGGGAGCGCGATTCTATGCGTGTGGTCGTGTTCACGATCGGTCACGGCACTCGTCCTGCGGAGGAGCTCGTCGAGACGCTCCGGGAGGTCGGCGTCGAGACGCTCGTCGATGTCCGGCGCTTCCCCGGCTCGCGGCGCAATCCGCAGTTCGGCCAGGCGTCGCTCGAACGCACTCTGGCAGTCGCCGGCAACCCCTACCGGCACGCCGTCGAGCTCGGCGGGCGCCGGTCCGGCGAGCCCGGCGAGGAGCGGTTCGGCTGCATCCGAACGCAGGCGTTTCGTAGCTACGCCGCGCGCATGGGCTCGGACGAGTGGCAAGCGGCCTTGTCGGAGGCGCTCGCGGAGCCGACGCCGTGCCTCATGTGCGCCGAGACGCTCTGGTGGCGCTGCCATCGCCGGCTGATCGCGGAGCTGCTCGTCGCGCGCGGCCACACGGTCGTCCATCTCATTCGACCGGGCAAGCGCGAAAACCACCGCCTCTCGGACGACGCAGAAGCCCGAGAAGGCAAGCTTTACCTCTGTGGCCACCTGGTCGCGTGAGGAACAGCCGACCGATGTGTTTCGTTTAATACAAGTGGAAGGACCCCACCAAGGGTCCGCCACCTTTGGAGGAACAACGAGTGACTGACAACGTACGCAACGTGATCATCATCGGCGGCGGCCCGGCCGGCTACACGGCCGCGCTCTACGCTGCGCGCGCGAACCTGGAGCCGCTCGTGATCGAAGGCTTCCAGTGGGGCGGCCAGCTGATGATCACGAGCGACGTCGAGAACTACCCGGGCTACCCGGAAGGGATCATGGGCCCGCAGATGATGCAGGAGTTCCGCGCCCAGGCCGAGCGCTTCGGCGCGGAGTACCTGACCGACGACGTGACCCGCGTCGACTTCTCCGAGCGCCCGTTCCGCATCTACGTCGGCGACGACGAGTACCTCGCCCGCGCGGTGATCGTCGCCACCGGCGCCAACGCACGCCAGCTCGGGCTGCCGTCCGAGCGGACGCTGCAAGGCCGCGGCGTCTCGTACTGCGCGGTCTGCGACGCGGCGTTCTTCAAGCAGAAGAACGTCTACGTCATCGGCGGCGGCGACTCCGCGATGGAGGAGGCGATCTTCCTGACGAAGTTCGCCGACAGGGTGACGATCGTCCACCGCCGCGAGGAGTTTCGCGCCTCGCAGATCATGCTCGACCGCGCCCGCGGGAACGAGAAGATCGAGTGGGAGCTGAACACGGTGGTCGAGGAGGTGCTCGGCGACGAGGGCAAGATCTCCGGCCTGAAGCTCCGCGACGTCAACACCGACGAGACGCGCGACGTCGAGGCAGAAGGACTGTTCGTCGCGATCGGCCACGATCCGAACACGAGCCTGTTCCTCGACCAGCTCGACCACGACGAGGCGGGGTACCTGATCACGCAGCCCGGCTCGACCGCGACCAACGTGCCCGGCGTGTTTGCCGCGGGCGACGTGCAGGACCACGTCTATCGCCAGGCCGTCACCGCGGCCGGCTCGGGCTCGATGGCGGCGCTCGACGCGGAGCGCTTCCTCGCGGCCGAGGAGGGCCACGAGGGGACGGCCCTGATTGCGCCCCGCGAGCCCGCCGAGGTTTAGCGCCACGAGCCCGGCCGCGATGGCCGACCTGCCCTGGACCGACCTGCTCGACCCCGACGAGCCGAAACTCCGCCCGCACCTGCCCGGCGACGTGCACGCGCGGGCCCTCGAGCAGCTGCTCCGGCCCGCGCACGCGGACGACGTGCGCCCGGTGATCGAGGGTCACGGCGACTACGTCTTCGGCGTCCTCCTCGCGGCCGTGGCAGTTCCGACCGAGGACCGCGTCTACTACCAGGAGGTCGACTTCGTCCTGATGGCCGACCACCTGGTGACCGTGCGCAAGACGCCGCCGGACGGCGAGCCGTATGACCTCAAGGAGGTTCAGGAGGTCTGCGCTCAGAAGGAGCGGCTCACCACCGGGGTCGTCACCTTCCATCTCGTCGACGACGTCGCCGAGCGGTACCTCGACCTGCTCGACGACCTCGAGGACGAGATCGACGAGGTCGAGGAGGGCGTCGAGTCCTGGCCCGGGCGCCGGATCCGCGAGCGGCTCTCGGACCTTCGCCACGACCTCCTTCAGATCCGCCGGACGCTCGCGCCGACGCGCGACGCCGTTCGGGGCATCGTCGACGGCCGCGTCGACATCGAGGGCCGGCCGCTCTTCCGCCGGGAGGTCTTCTCGCGCGAGGTGGAGCTGCACTTCGCCGACGTCTACGACAAGCTGCTCCGGGCCAGCGAGTCGCTCGAGTACGCGCGCGATCTGCTCGGATCCGTACGCGACTACCACCAGTCGAAGATCGCCAACGACCAGAACGAGGTGATGAAGAAGCTGACCGCGATCGCCTCGATCCTGCTCGTGCCGACCTTCATCGTCGGCGTGTACGGCCAGAACTTCCGCCGGATCCCCGAGCTCCACTGGGGCTTCGGCTACGCCTGGTCGTGGGGGCTGATCGTGCTGACCACGATCGCCCAGGTGGTGTACTTCCGCCGGAAGGGTTGGCTCTGAGAGCGGTTTCGATTTGAGCTCAAACGTGTCGACCGGTCGGTTCAGACGGACGCGCCGAGGGCGTCGCGTGCGACGCCCTCCTTCAGGACGCGCGGTTCATCCGCGCGTCCGTCTGCGCCGCTCGCCCGAACCGCCAAGAGAAGTCGCAGCCGTTCGAGCGCGCCGCGCGTCC
>JBKOXJ010000071.1:0-4054 GCA_046724905.1 Actinomycetota bacterium
CAGGTCGGCGACCTCCCGCGTCGGCTCTGGGTCCGCACGCCCTCCGAGCCTGTTCACCCACACCGATCGCAGCCCGAGCTCGTTCGCAGGCGCGATGTCGTGGAAGAGGCTCGCCGCAACGTGGACGTGGCGGTCGCGATCGGCCCCGGTGCGGGCGAAGAACTCCTCCCAGTGGCGGTGCCCCGGCTTGTACGAGCCGATCTCCTCCGCGACCACGGTCTCCTGGAACGGAACGCCGAGTTGAGCCTTCGACGCCGCGATCAGGTCGAGGTCCGTGTTCGAGAGGATGCAGAGCCTCCAGCCGCGCTCGCGCGCACCTTCGAGCGCCGCGCGCACCTCGGGGAACGGCCGCCACGAGGGAAGCGACGCGGCGAGCGCGTTCGTCTCACCCTCGGGAATCGAGACGCTCTCGGCCTCGGCCAGCCGCTCGAGCGTCAGCGTCAGCACCTCGCGGTAGCTACGGGCTTGGTCCTCGGCCTGGACGCGCGGCTCCAGCTCGTGGTAGCGCTCGACCAGCCGGTCGGCGTGCTCGGCCCCGAAGAGCCGCTCGAGCTCGGCGCGGATTCCGCCGTTCCAGTCGATCAGCGTGCCGTAGCAGTCGAAGGTCGCCCAGCGTTCCTCAGCCATACGGGGAGCAGCCTACAATCGGCCTCCGGTGCGGAGGAACCTCGCCGTCGAGGACCTCGGTGACCTGCTCGAGCTGCCACTGGTCGCCGTCCTCGCCACGTATCGGCGCGACGGAAGCGTGCTGCTCTCGCCCGTCTGGCACGAGTGGCACGAGTGCGGATTCGACGTCGTCACGCATCACAAGGACGTCAAGGCGCTCCACCTGCGGCGTGACCCCCGCGCGAGCCTCGTCGTCTGCGATGACAGGCCGCCCTACCGCGGCGTCGAGGTGCGCACGCGGGCGCGTCTGCTCACCACAGGCGTCGGCGAGGCCGTGGAGCGGCTCGCACGCCGCTATCTCGGCCAGGCCGGAGGCGCTGCGTACGCGGAGCGGGCCGCTGACGACACGCTGATCCGGCTCGAGCCGGGCGAGCTCCGCGCCTGGGACTTCGCGGACGAGTTCTAGCTTTCGTCGAACGCGCCGATGACGATCGACGCGTTGTGCCCGCCGAAGCCAAACGAGTTCGAGACGCCGATCCGGATCTCGGCCTCACGCGACTCGTTCGGGATGTAGTCGAGGTCGCACTCGGGGTCGGGCGACTCGTAGTTGATCGTCGGCGGCAGGACGCCGCGCGTCACGGCGAGCGTGGTGAAGATCCCCTCGACGGCACCGGCCGCGCCGAGGCAGTGGCCGGTCGCGCCCTTCGTGGACGAGATCGGCACCTTCTCGGCGTGCTCCTCCCCGACCGCGATCTTGATCACCCGCGTCTCGCTGGCGTCCCCGAGCGGCGTCGAGGTGCCGTGCGCGTTGATGTAGCCGACCTCTGACGGCTCGATGTCGGCGTCCCGGAACGCCATCTTCATCGCGCGGGCCGGATTCTCGCCGGTCGGATCGGGCTCCGTGATATGTGTCGCGTCGGACGAGAGGCCGTAGCCGAGCAGCTCGGCGTAGATCTCCGCCCCGCGCGCGCGGGCGTGCTCGAGCTCTTCGAGGACGAGGATCGCCCCAGCTTCGCCCATCACGAACCCGTCGCGCGCCGCGTCGAACGGCCTACTCGCCCGTTTCGGGTCGTCGTTCCGGCGCGAGAGCGCACGCATGGCGCCGAAGCCGGCAATCCCGATCTCCGTCACAGGCGCCTCCGTCCCGCCGCAGAGCATCACGTCGGCACGGCCGAGCCGGATCGCGTCGAGGCTCTCGCCGATCGCCATGTTCGAGGCGGCACAGGCGGTGCATTGCGAGGACAGGGGCCCCCGCGTCCCGAGCTCCATCGAGACCCACGCGGCGCCCATGTTCGGGATGATCGCCGGGATCGAGAACGGGTTGACCCGGTCGGGGCCCCGATCGCGCAGCGTGTCGTAGCAGTCCTGGTACGACTTCAGCCCGCCGATCCCCGTTGCCACCGAGACACCGACGCGCTCGGTCTCCGCGGCGATATCGATCCCGGAGTCCGCCTCGGCCTGGCGCGCGGCGGCGAGGATCATCTGCGCGAACCGGTCCATGCGCCGCGCCTGCTTGTGCTCGATCCAGACCTTCGGGTCGAAGTCCTTCAGCTCGCAGGCGAAGTGCGTGGGGTAGTCGCTTGGGTCGAAGTGCGTGATCGGACCGGCGCCGGACTCGCCGCCGACGAGGTTCTGCCACGTCGTCTCGACGTCGTTGCCGAGCGGCGTCACGCAGCCCATGCCGGTGATCACGACGCGGCGTCTTCCGTTCACGCTCATCTACATTCCCAGCCCGCCGTCGACGAGCAACACCTCGCCCGTGATGAACGCGGCCTCGTCGGAGCAGAGGAAGCGTACCGCCCCGGCCACGTCCTCCGGATCGCCGAGCCGGCCGAGCGGCGTGTTGGCGAGCATCGTCTCCCGAGCGTCCTCGGGGATCGCGTCGGTGAGGCGTGACTTGACGTAGCCCGGCGCAACCACGTTCGCCCTGACGCCGCGGCTGCCGAGCTCACGCGCGAGCGACTTCGTGAAGCCGACGATCCCCGCCTTCGCGGCGCCGTAGTTCGTCTGGCCCCAGTTGCCGTGCAGGCCGACGATACTCGAGACGTTCACGATCGAGCCCGCGCGGCGCCGCATCATCCCTCGCGTCGCGGCACGGCAGGTGTAGAAGACGCCCGAGAGGTTCGTCTCGAGCACGGTCCGCCAGTCGTCGTCCGACATGCGCGCGAGGACGCCGTCGCGGGTCACCCCGGCGTTGTTGACGAGGATGTCGAGGTCGCCGGATTCCTCGACGAGACGTTGGGCGTCGTCGGGATTGGAGACGTCCGCTTGAACCGCGCGCCCGCTGGCCTCCTTCGCCACGGCCTCAGCCTCGTCAGGGCCTGAGTGGTAGCCGACCACCACCGACGCGCCCGCCCGCGCAAGCTCCAGCGCAATCGCGCGCCCGATCCCTCTGGACGCGCCGGTGACGAGCGCCGCCTTGCCCTCGAGGGAGCAGAAGCCGGCCACTAAGTGGCCTTGACGGCTTTCTCTACCTGCTCGAGGGCGGCAAGGCTGTTCACCGAGACCGTCTTCACCGTGCGGTCGATCCGCTTGACGAGACCGGAGAGCACCGTGCCGGGCCCGACCTCTACGAACGTGCGCGCCCCGTCCTTGATCAGCTCCGACGCGGCCTGCGTGAACCGGACCGGGGCGGTCAGCTGGTCGACGAGGAGCGTGCCCATGCGCTCGGCCTGCTCGATCTTCGCGGTCACGGTCGACATGAACGGCGCCACCGGCTCGCTGAAGCGCACACGCTCGACCGCCGGGCGAAGCCGGTCCGCGGCGCGCGCGACAAGCGGGCTGTGGAACGCACCGGAGACACGGAGCTTCACGGTCCGGCGCGCCCCCTCGCGCTCGGCCTCGCTGCAGCACTCGTCGACGGCACCGTCCTCGCCGGACACGACGATCTGGCCCGGGCAGTTGTAGTTGGCCGGCCACACGCCGACGATCTTCCGGCAGAGCCGCTCGACGACATCGTCCTCGAGGCCGAGGATCGCCGCCATCGAGCCGGGATGCTGCCGCGCCGCCTCGGCCATCGCGAGCCCGCGCTCGCGTACGAGCGCGATCGTCTCCTCGACGTCGAGCGACTCGGCCGCCGCCAGCGCCGAGAACTCGCCGACAGAGTGGCCGATCACCGCGTCCGGCTCGATGCCCCGCGCGCGGAGCGCGGAGAGGACAGCCAGAGAGGTGGCCACGAGCGCAGGCTGCTGAAGTTCCGTGTCGATGAGCTCGTCGGCCGGAGCCTCGAAGCACAGCCGGACGAGATCGAGCCCGGATGCGTCGCTCGCGCGCCGAAACACGTCCATCGCCTCCGGCACCGCCTCGGCGATGTCACGTCCCATGCCCGGCTCCTGCGAGCCCTGGCCCGGGAAGCAGAAAGCCACCTTGCTCATAGCCGAACCTCCGAGGTTCCAGCGTGTCGACGGGTCAGTTCAGACGGCCGCACGGGCAAAGCCCGCACGGCCTG
>JBKOXJ010000104.1:0-5666 GCA_046724905.1 Actinomycetota bacterium
GGCCATGCCGGCCGAGCCGGCATGGCCTCTCTGGTCGGCGCCGATGAGCGGCGCCTTAGCTCGTGACGGGCCCGGAGGACATCTGGATCCCGCTCGTGGACGAGCCGATCGGCGGGATCGTCGAGCGAATCCAGCGCGAGCATCCCGAGATCGACGCGATGGTGAGCTCGCCGCACCGAGTGCTCGCTTTCCGCACGTTTGCGTACATCCGCGTCGGCTTGCTGCTGGGCCAGCTCCTCTTCGACAGCGACGTCGAGCCGTACGACGGCTCCGAGACATGGATCGACGCGCTCATGCGCAATCCGGAGCACGCGGCCGCGCTCGAGCGGGAAGTTCGCGCGGTGGCGGAAGAGATCGCCGCCGACCCGCGGTACGCCACCGACGAGCCCGTCGGCCCTGACGAGGCCGTCCGCGAGCGGTTCCGCGAGTTCGCCCGCAAGCGGCTCGCGTCCGACTAGCCCGTCAATGCGTCGCTGTGATTGCTGATAATGGGGCGCTTGTGGTGAGACGCGGCTCAGTCGTTCACGCTCTCGTTTGGGCATCGCTGGCGGGGGTGCTGCTCGCCGGCTCCGCGGCGGCCACGCCCTCCGAGCGGAGCGGCGGCGCCTCGGCCCGCGCGTATGCGATCCGGATCCTGCTCCCGAACGGCCAGGGCGCGTCGACGCCGACAGTCTCGGCTCCGACCGACGCCGTCGTCTTCGGCGGCGCGCTCGCGTATCCCGACGCGAACGGCGTCACGATCACGTCCTCGACCGCCAGCGCCTCCGCCCACGCCGGCGACGCGCCGCTGGCCGGAGCGTCGAGCGAGGTGACGGGTCTCTCGATCTTCGGCGGCGAGATCACGGCGACGTCGGTGCACGCCAAGGCCCAGGCACGCGCGAACGGCAACGGCGCGTCGGGTGACTTCAAGGGGAGCGGCGTGACCGACCTCGTTGCGCTCGGTCAGAGCGTCAGCTCGGGGACGATCGCGCTCGCGGACTGGGGCTCGCTCACGGCCTCGGCCGCCGCCCCCGCTCCGACCGAGCGCGGCTGGCGCGGGAGCATCACGGCCCTCAGCATCCGGCTCACGGTCGACCACGGCGGGCTCCCCGCCGGGACGCAGATCCTCGTCGGCTACGCCGAGGTAGCCGTCGAGGCGCCCGAGCTGCCGCCCGTGACCGCGCCGCCCGGGAACCCCACCGCAAAGGGCGGCAAGAAGGCACGCAAGCTGAAGCCGCCCGAGCCGAAGCGGTCGGCGATCCCGAAGCCCATCGTCCGCGGCACGCCTATAGGCGTAACGCCGAAGTTGACGGGCGGCGGCTACGTCTTCCCCGTCTACGGCCCATCCTCGTTCACCAACGACTGGGGCTCGCCGCGCGCCGATACGGGCTGGCACCACGGCAACGACATCTTCGCGTCGCTCGGCGCGCCGATCCTCGCGGTCGCCAAGGGCACGGTGTTCTCGGTTGGGTGGAACGACGTCGGCGGGTACCGGCTCTGGCTCCGCGACCGGCAGGGAAACCAGTTCTACTACGCCCACCTCTCGGCGTACACGAGGCTCGCCGTCAACGGCGCGCACGTCGACGCCGGCGCCGTCCTCGGGTTCGTCGGCAACTCCGGAGACGCGGAAGGCACGCCGTACCACCTCCACTTCGAGATCCACCCGGTCGGCCTTTTGAGCCTCGGCTACGACGGAGCCGTGAATCCCTACACGTACCTGCTCGCCTGGAAGCGGCTCCAGGACATCCGCATCGGCAGCGCCGCAGGCTGGGCGCCTCCCGCGGCGGCCGGGGCGAACGCGCCCAAGCCGGGCGCGATCCTGCTGTCGGTGTCCGACATCTCGACGGCGAGCGGCCTGCGGCCGGGGTCACTCAGGCGCGCCTTCGCGGCGCCGATCTCAGCCGAGGGCGACGGGCGGCTGGTCGGGCTCCAGGCCCGGCCGCCCGCCGGCCCGCATCCTGTTCGCCCCTAGGCTGTGGTTGGTGTGGTTGAGGGGGACGAGTTCCCGCTCTGGTAGGTGAAGTCCTCGCCCGTCCCGAACAGCCGCTCCTTCAGCCAGTTGCGCGTCGCGGGGCCGGTGACCGGGTTGAAAAGGATCCCGAGCGTGATGCCGGTCAGCAGGAGCATCGTGTTGCGGGCCGTGTGATCCTCCTTCCCCCGGATCCGGTCGGCCGCTCTGCGCAGGTCGTCGATCGCGGCCCGAAGCGTCTCCTGGATCTCCTCGTCGGTGGCGACACGCGTCGCGATCGGCACCAAGCCGCGGCGGCCGATCAGCTCGTTGTAAACCTCCCGCGCCGCCTCGAAGGCGTCCTTCACGTTCTCGCGCAGATCCTCGTCACGCAGGGCGCGCTCCACGTACGGGCGCACCGTCCCCGCCGCGTCCGAGACCTTCTCCGTCGTCTTGGCCATGCCGAAACTGTCCTTTCCGTCGCTGTGTGTGAGCGATTTCTACCCTGCGGAGGGCGAGGCAAACAGTTGGTAACGGCACTGGCGGCCGTCGCGCTGTTTCTCGCGGGCTGCGGTGGCGGCAGCCCGCCGGAGGAGCGAACCGTGGTCGGGAACGGGTTCACGGTCGTCGTCCCGGGCGACTGGGAGGTCCGTTCGGGGCTCCGAAACGTCACGGCCGCGCCGGATAAGACGTCGGTCGAGCGCGTCTCCGTTACGAACTTCAAGCTCGCCCGGCGGTTCGTGCCGCGACTGTGGCCGCAGGCGGTTCGGCAGCTCGACGGGGTCGCGGCGCGGCTCGCGCGCGAGCTCGACCCGTCCGCCGCGCTGTCCCCGGGGCGCACCGAGCTGATCGGCGGGCACCTGGTGCGCGTCTACGACATCGTCTACGCGCGTGACGGCGGGCGCCGTGTCGAGCGCTTCGGGTTCGTGCTCTCGGGCCTGCGCGAGTACGAGCTCGGCTGCCGCTGGGACGAGGCCGATCCCGCAGGAGGCAAGTCGGCCTGCCAGCTTCTCTTCCGGTCTTTCAGGCTGGCCTGAGGCGCCGACCGCGGCGGCGCCGACCAGAGAGGCCATGTCGGCTTTGCCGGCGTGGCCGTCTAACACACCGCGTGGGAACAGGAACGAATCGACGCCTTCCGCGTCAAGCTGGCATCGCCGCTTGTCGTTCACGCGGGCGCGGCGGCTCGACGGGCCTCACGGCGGCGCCGTCGAAGGCGGCCTCGAGCACCGTCTCCATCGAGTCGGCGAGGACGAACTCGAGCGTCTCATTGGTCTCCTTCGGCAGCTCTTCGAGATCGGGTTCGTTCTCCTGCGGCAGGATCACGCGCGACAGGCCCGTACGCTGCGCGGCCAGCACCTTCTCGCGCACGCCGCCGATCGGCAGCACCTGCCCCGTCAGCGTGACCTCACCCGTCATGCCGACGTGCTCGGAGACGGGGCGGCCGCTGGCGAGCGAGACGATTGCCGTCGCGATCGCTACACCGGCGGAAGGCCCGTCTTTCGGGACCGCACCGGCGGGGACGTGCACGTGCACGTCGTTCCGTCCGAACCACTCCGGGTCGAGCCCGAGCTCGAGGGCGTGGGCGCGTACCCACGAGAGCGCGGCTCGGGCGGACTCCTGCATCACGTCGCCGAGCTGACCCGTGATCGTCAGCCGTCCCTTGCCCGGGTAGGCCGTCGCCTCGATGAAGAGCACGTCGCCGCCGACGGCGGTGACGGCGAGCCCGGTCGCTACGCCCGGATCGGAGGTCCGCTTGCGCACGTCAGCGGAGAAGCGGCGGGGGCCCAGCCAGCTCCGTGCCTTGCGCTCGTCGGCCCGGATCTTCGTCTTGCGCCCCTCCGCGATCTCGCGCGCCGCCTTGCGGCAGAGCGCCGCGAGCTGCCGCTCGAGGTTGCGCACTCCCGCCTCGCGCGTGTACTCGCGGATGACGAGGCGGATCGCCTTGTCGGTGATCGAGAGGTGCCCGGGGTCGAGGCCGTGCTCGCGGAGCTGCTTGGGGACGAGGTACTTCCGCGCGATGCCGAACTTCTCGTCCTCGGTGTAGCCCGAGAGCTGGATCACGTCCATCCGGTCGAGCAGCGGCCCCGGAATCGTCTCGATCTGGTTGGCCGTGCAGATGAACAGCACCTTCGAGAGGTCGAAGGGGAGGTCGAGGTAGTGGTCGCGGAAGGTCGAGTGCTGCTCGGGGTCGAGCACCTCGAGCATCGCGCTCGCCGGGTCGCCGCGGAAGTCCATGCCCATCTTGTCGATCTCGTCGATCAGGAAGACCGGGTTCTTCGTCTCGGCGTCGCGGATCGCGCGGATGATCGTGCCGGGCATCGCGCCGATGTACGTGCGCCGGTGGCCCCGGATCTCGGCCTCGTCTCGGACACCGCCGACCGAGATGCGCACGAACTTGCGCCCGAGCGTGCGCGCGATCGACTGCCCGAGCGACGTCTTGCCGACGCCCGGAGGCCCGACGAAGCAGAGGATCGGCCCCGAGAGGTCGTTCTTCAGCTTCGAGACGGCGAGGTACTCGATGATGCGCTCCTTGACCTTCTCGAGGTCGTAGTGGTCCTCGTCGAGGACCTGCCGCGCCCGGTCGAGGTCGAGGTTGTCGGGTGTCGTTGCGTTCCAGGGCAGCGACAAGATCCAGTCGAGGTACGTGCGGATGACGCCGTACTCCGCCGAGGCCGACGGCAGCTTCTCGAGTCGAGCCAGCTCGCGGTCGACCGCCTTGCGTACCTCCTCGGGCAGGTCCGCGGCGGCGACGCGCTCGCGCAGCTCGTTGATCTCGGCCTGCTCCGCGTCGCCCTCGCCCAGCTCGTCCTGAATCGCCTTCAGCTGCTGGCGCAGGAAGAACTCGCGCTGGCCCTTGTCGATCTCCGACTGGACCTGGCTCTGAATCTTGGATCCCAACTCGAATACCTCGAGCTCGCGGTTGAGGATCAGCGAGACCTCGCGCAGGCGCGCCTCGACGTCGGCAAGCTCGAGCAACCGCTGCTTCTCGTCGGTCTTGAGGCGCAATGTCGAGGCGACGAGGTTGCAGAGCGCGCTCGGGTCCTCGACGTTGGCGGCAGCGAGCTGCAGCTCCTCGGGGAGGTAGGGGACGAGCGAGATGATCCGGCCGAACAGGCTCTGGACGTTGCGCGTCAGCGCCTCCACCTCGCGCGACTCGTTGAGCACGTCCGGCACCTCTTCGACCTCGGCCACGAGGTAGGGCTCTTCGTGCACCGGGCGCTTGATCCGGATCCGGCGCAGGCCCTGGACGAGGACGCGCAGCGTCCCATCGGGGACGCGCATCATCTTCTGGACGACGGCGGCGGTTCCGATCTCGTAGAGGTCGTCGAAGCCGGGCTCCTCGACTGTGGAGTCGCGCGCGGTCACGAGTGCGAGGAGGCGGTTGCCCGCGACGACGTGGTCGACGAGCTGCACCGAGCGCTCCTGGCCGATCGCCAGCGGTGTCCACGAGTCGGGGAAGACCACCGTCTCCTTGAGCGGGAGAACGGGCAGAGCCTCCGGGATCTCGACGTCCTGCTCCGGCTCGAACTCGATCGTCGTCTCGCTCACGGCGACCGCCTCAGCGCGATCGGGACCTTGACCGGGCCGCGCGGCTTCTCCGCGACTGGCAGCACGATCCGGACGAGGCCGCGCTCGTACGTCGCCGTCGCGTTCTCGAGGTCGACGTCGACGCCGAGCTCGAGCTCGCGGTGGAAGCGGCCGTACTCGATCTCGCTGCGGTAGAAGATTCCACCCTCGC
>JBKOXJ010000090.1:0-8724 GCA_046724905.1 Actinomycetota bacterium
GTCCTCGGGCCGCGCGCGGATGGCTCGCACCGTCAGCGCCGCCCCAGGAACCCGAGGGGCCGTCAGCTTGCCACCCCCCGGATCTCATACGCGGGTGGAACGCCGGCCTTGATCTTCTCCTGGAGTCGCACGATCCCCTCGACGAGCGCCTCGGGGCGCGGCGGGCAGCCGGGGACGTGGATGTCGACGGCGACGATCTTGTCGACGCCCTGGAGCACCGTGTAGTTGTTGAACATCCCGCCCGAGCTCGCGCAGGCGCCCATCGCGATCACCCACTTTGGCTCGAGCATCTGGTCGTAGATCTGGCGCAGCGGGCCGGCCATCTTGTGGACGACTCGCCCCGAGACGATCAGGAGGTCGGCCTGCCGCGGCGACGAGCGGAAGACCTCGGCGCCGAAACGCGCGATGTCGTACCGCGCCGAGACGATCGACATCATCTCGATCGCGCAGCAGGCGAGCCCGAACGTATCGGGCCAGATCGAGCTTCCCTGCGCCCACGCGACGGCCTTCTCGACCGTCGTCAGCATCAGGCGGTCCTCGAGGTCGCCGAGCTCGCTCTCGAACGCGCCCGGGCCCTTGCCGCGCCACATGACCCGCTCGGAGTGGAGGCCGTAGTCGGCCAGGCGCTTCACAGCCACTCGAACGCCCCCTTCCGCCAGACGTAGACGTAGGCGACGGCGAGGATCGCGATGAAGAACAGGAACTCGACGAGGCCGAACCACGCGAGCTTGTCGAGCACGACAGCGAGCGGGTAGAGGAAGACGATCTCGATGTCGAAGACGATGAAGAGCATCGCCGTCAGGTAGAAGCTGATCGTGAAGCGCTGCTGGCGAGGCGGTCCCGTGGACACTCCGGACTCGAACGGGATTGTCCGCGCGCGCATCCGGCGGCGCGGTCGCGTCGCGAACATGAACGAGAACGCGATCATCGACGCGGGGATCGCGAGGGCGAATGCTCCGTAGATCAGGAACGGCAACCACCTATCGAGCATTGCCCACCACCGCTCGCGTCCGGGGGCGAACCTTACCGGATCGACCCTGCGCACGAGCGACGGCAAAAACGGCTCAACCACGCCTGCAACGGGTGTCACAAAGTCGACCCGTTTACGCGCCGTTTAAGGCCCCCGAGGGCGTTGGTACACTGAGTTCGTGGAGATCACGGAACGCCCAGTCACGCTCGTCTCGCTGACCGAGCGAGCGGCCTCGAAGATCAGGGACCTGCAGGCCCTCGAACCAGAAGGCGAGGCCGAGGTGCTGCGGGTTGCGATCGAGGGCGGCGGCTGTTCCGGCTTCCAGTACGGGCTCGGCTTCGACCGCGGCGCCCAGGAGGGCGACGAGGAACTCGACCTTCACGGCGTGCGGGTCGTGATCGATCCGTTCAGCGCTCCGTACCTCGCCGGGTCGACGATCGACTTCCTCGACGGGCTCGATGAGTCGGGGTTCAAGATCGACAACCCGAACGCGGTCGCCTCATGCGGCTGCGGGCACTCGTTCCAGGTGGACGAGGCCGCGGATCCCGGTCACACAGCCGCAGAGTGCGGTCCGGGCTGCGGGCACTGAGCCCGAGCTGAGCAAGTAGGGGCAGTGGACGCGCCGCATGCGGTGTGGTCGCAGGCTCCGCGGCTGACGCACGCCGCGAGCGAACTCGTCTCCTAGCATCCGACGCGTGTCCCGCCCCCTCCGAGTCGCCGTCGTCGGATCCGGCCCCGCCGGCTTCTACGCGGCCGCCGCGCTCTTGTCGGCCGACCCGCCGGCCGAGGTCGACATGATCGAGCGGCTGCCCACGCCGTGGGGTCTCGTCCGTCTCGGCGTCGCCCCCGACCACCCCAAGCTGAAGGAGGTCTCGCGCGCGTACGAGCGCACGGCTCAACTGCCGGGGTTCCGCTTCTTCGGCAACGTGGCGCTCGGGCGGACGATCGACCACGAAGACCTGATGCGGCTCTACGACGCTGTCATCTACGCGGTCGGCGCGCAGACGGACCGGCGGCTCGGTATCCCCGGCGAGGATCTCCCGGGCTCGTGGGCCGCGACGCAATTCGTCGCCTGGTACAACGGCCACCCCGACTTCCAGGACCTTGAGTTCGACCTCTCGCCCGAGCGGGCGATCGTGATCGGAAACGGCAACGTGGCCCTCGACGTCGCGCGGATGCTCGTGCTGACGCCGGAGGAGCTTGCGCCGACCGACGCGACCGATGCGGCGATCGAGGCGATCAACGGGGCCGGGGTTCGCGAGGTCGTCGTGGTGGGACGCCGAGGCCCTGTGCAGGCGGCCTGGACGCCCGTCGAGCTCGGTGAGCTCGGCGACCTCGCCGGCGCGGACATCCTCGTCGACGCGGCCGAGCTGGAGCTCGACGAGGCGAGCGCCGCCGAGCTCGAAGCAGCGCCGGCGACGGTGAAGCGAAACATGGACAACCTGCGCGACTACGCGTCGAGGGAACCGGAGGGGAAGCCGCGCGCGATTCGCCTTCGTTTCCTTCGGTCGCCGGTTGCGATCCTCGGCGACGAACGCGTAGAGGCGATCGAACTCGTCCGCAACGAGCTCGTCGACCGGCGTGCGGTCGCGACGGACGAGCGGGAGACGCTTCCGACCGGACTGGTCTTTCGGAGCATCGGCTACCACGGGGTGCCGCTTCCGGACCTGCCGTTCGACGAGAGTCGCGGGACCCTCCCGAACGACGGCGGGCGGGTTCTCGGCGAGGACGGCTCGCCCCTTCGAGGGGTGTACTGCGCGGGCTGGATCAAGCGCGGCCCCACGGGCGTGATCGGGACGAACAAGAAGGACGCGAACGAGACTGTCGCGCTGCTTCTCGAAGACGCGCAGGCGGGCCGGCTTTCGCCTCGCGAGGATGCGGATCTCTTGGACGTCATCGCCGAGCGCGACGGCCGGCCCGTGCTGTACGCCGGCTGGGAGGAGATCGACCGAGTCGAAAGGGCCGCCGGCGAGCCACATGGCCGTCCGCGCATCAAGCTCGCCACCTGGGACGAGCTGCTTGCCGCCGCGCGGTTCGACTGAAGTGGCCGATCGCCGTCTCGCGATCACTCGTCCGAGGGACGCCGCAGGCGCCGATCCGGGGTATCCATCGACGGTGAGGCCGATCGAGATGCTCACGGTCGAGTGCCTCCGCTGCGGCGAGACACGCCTGGTGGAGCCTGTGCCCTTCCTTCGCGTCGGTGAATGCGGCCGCTGCGGCTACCTCGGGTGGGCTCGGAGCGCCGAGCTGTCCGAGGCGCTGCGCCGACTGCTGCGTGAGCGTCCGCCTGAACACCGCAGGCTGCTGCGCGTCGCATAACTAGACTCGCAGGGGATGCGCAGCATTCCCGGCGAGGAGTTGTGGGGCGCCGAGACGCGTAAGGCCGTCGAGAACTTCCCCGTCTCCGGCGAGCCGATCCCGGCGCCGGTTGCCCGCTGGCTCGGCCGGATCAAGGCCGCCGCGGCGCGCGTGAACGCGGAGCTCGAGCTGCTCGATGCGGAGAAGGCCGACCGGATCGCCGCGGCCGCCGACCGCGTCGCCTCCGGCGAGCTCGACGACCAGTTCCCGATCGACGTCTTCCAGACCGGCTCCGGCACAAGCTCGAACATGAACGCGAACGAGGTGATCGCGGCGCTGGCCGGAGACGATGTGCACCCGAACGACGACGTCAACATGGGCCACTCCTCGAACGACGTCTTCCCGTCGGCCGTACAGCTCGCGGCTCTCGAGCAGATCGTCCGCGACTTACTGCCCGCGCTGCAGCAGCTCGCCGACGCGCTCCAGGCGAAGGCGGCGGAGTTCGACGACGTCGTCAAGTCCGGCCGCACGCACCTGATGGACGCGGTCCCGGTCATGCTCGGCCAGGAGTTCGGCGGGTACGCCGCGCAGGTCCGGCAGGGCTACGACCGCGTGGGGGGGACGCTCGAGCGCCTCGGCCAGATCCCGCTCGGGGGCACGGCGGTCGGAACCGGCCTGAACACGCACCCCGAGTTTGCCGCGCGCGTCCGCGCGCGGCTGGCCGACGAGACGGGGCTCCAGATCTCCGCACCGGCCGACGCGTTCGAGGCGCAGGCCGCGCGCGACGCGATCGTCGAGGCCTCCGGCGCCCTCAAGACCGTGGCCGTGTCGCTGACGAAGATCGCGAACGACATCCGGTTGATGGGCTCCGGCCCGCGCGCCGGGCTCGGCGAGCTGTTCCTGCCCGAGCTCCAGAAGGGGAGCTCGATCATGCCGGGCAAGGTCAACCCCGTGATCCCCGAGGTCGTGACGCAGGTCGCCGCGCAGGTGATCGGCAACGACCAGGCGATCGCGGTCGGCGGGATGCAGGGCCATTTCGAGCTCAACGTCTTCGTGCCGTTGCTGTCGCGCAACGTCCTCGACTCGATCCGGTTGCTCGCGTCGGCGTCTCACCTGTTCGCCGAGAAGTGCGTCGAAGGGATCGAAGCGAACCGGGAGGTCTGCGAGCGCTACGCCGAGCTGACGCTCTCGGCGGCGACCGCGCTCAACCCCTACATCGGCTACGACAAGGCGACGGAGATCGTCCAGGAGGCTGTCCGCTCCGGCCGCTCCCTGCGTGAGGTCGCGCGCGACGCGGGCGTGGACGAGGAGACGCTCGACAAGGCGCTCGACTACCGCGCCATGGCCAAGCCGCACGAGACCTAGTTTCCAACCGGCCGATCCGGGAGACGAGGACCGCGACTCCGAGGAAGGAGCGTGGAAACGGCCGCCGCCGGACGGCCCTTCGACTACGAGTGGGCCCAGAGCACGACCGCCGCTCCGAATCCAACTGGCATACTGGGCGCCGTGCGGAGGGGTCTGCTCGTAGCGGTTCTGCTCCCGCTGCTGCTGGTCGCGCCGCTGGCCGGCCGGGCGGCTTCCGGGCAGGCGCAGAAGCCCCGCGTGTTCATCACCACGACCGAGCCGTTCACGGTTCGCGGCATCCGCTTCCAACCTCGGGAAGTAGTCACGGTGGTCGCGTGGGCCGACGGCCGCCATGAACGTCTGGTGCGGGCGACGACGCGCGGTGTCTTCACCGTGCGCTACCGCACCGTCCGGCTCGGCTCGTGCGAGGGCTACACGATCACTGCCCGCGGAAACCAGGGCAGTCGCGCCACCGCGAAGCTGATCGTCGAGTGTCCCGCACCGCTCCAGCATCCTTAGTAGACGTTTCGAGATTTAGGCGCTAGAGTGCTCGCGCCTCCGCGCACGACGGCGGAGGACAGGGTCTCCAAACCTAGTCGACAGGTACGTCCCTACAGGAGGGCGAGAGGTATGTCCTTGAAGCCGGCTCCGGGCGGCGCTTCGCTCATCCGAGGGATTTGGCTCCTCCGATCCGGCCAGCCCCTTAAAGGGGGATTCGCGCACAATTGGGCCTCCGTACAGTGCGCTCACCGGCGCCAGGCGTCACGGCGCCATGAAAATCGAAAGGGTGAGGGATGAGGAAGCTCTCTGCGGTGCTCCTGCCCGTCGCGGCGTTCTTTGCGCTCGCCGGCGGCGGCGCGGCCATGGCGGGGTCCGGCGACACGACGCAGTACGTGATCGCATTTGCGAACGAGGAAGGTCTTCCAGCCGACGTCGACCAGCTCGTGACCGCGGCCGGGGGCACGATCACGGCGCGGCTGCCGGAGATCGGCGGCGTCGCCGTGTCCTCCACGAACCCGGGCTTCGCCGAAGCAATGAGCACCAAGACCCAGGTGCTCGCGGTGAGCCAGAAGTTCGTGGGCGACTTCGCGCTCGATCCGGAGCTCACAGCCTCGGAGACGAGCTCACAGGAGTCTGCTCCCGGGGTCGATCCTCAGCCCGGAACCGAGCCGCTGTTCTCGCAGCAGTGGGACAAGATGCGGATGAACGTGTCGGGCACCGGCTCGTACGCGGTGCAGCGCGGCCGGTCGAGCGTCACCGTCGCCGTGCTCGATACCGGCGCCCAGACGACGCACCCTGACATCGCCCCCCACCTCGACCTCGCGCGGAGCCGGTCGTTCGTTGCCGCAGAGCCGACGATCGAGGACTTCAACGGCCACGGGACCTGGTGCCTGAGCGCCGCCGGCGCGCCGATCAACGGCTTCGGCATCTCCGGCGTCGCCCCGGACGTGACGCTCGTCGCCCTCAAGATCTTCAACGGCAACCAGCAGGGCACGCTGCTCCAGGCCGACCAGGCCCTGATCTACGCCGGCGAGCAGCACTTCGACGTCGTCTCGATGAGCTGGGGCGTCCTGCTCGACAAGTCGACGAACCAGGCCGACTGGGAGCTCTTCAAGCGCGCGCTGAAGTTCGCGCGGCGCAACGACGTGGTGCCGATCGCGGCGCTCGGCAACTCGAACCTCGACCTCGGTGACGGCTCGCTGCTCCGAGACACGCTGTTGGTTCCGGGCGAGGCCCCCGGCGTCGTCGGCGTCTCCGCGACCGGCTATCTGAACCAGAAGGCGTTCTACTCGAACTACGGCTCGGGCGCGGTCGGCGTCGCGGCTCCCGGCGGCGTTTCGTTCACGCAGATCGCGCCGTCTCCGTACCACGGGCGCGGGCGGGTGCTCGGGGCGTGGGCGGCTATCGGGATCGCACGGATCGCGCCTGCGAACCGCGAGGTGCAGTGCGGCCCCGGCGGGTGCTTCTACTACGCGTGGATGCAGGGAACGTCGATGGCCGCTCCCAACGTCGCCGGCGTCGCGGCGCTGATCATCTCGCAGGACGGCGGCAACAAGCGCATGAGCGTGGGGGCGGTCGAGTCGCGACTCGCACAGACGGCGAACAACCAGGACTGTCCGGACCCGGCGACCGTCGACTACCCGTTCGCGCCGCTGCTCGGGCTGCCCGAGCTCGCTACCTGCGCGGGCGGTTCGGGCAAGAACGGCTTCTACGGCAAGGGCATCGTCGACGCCCTCAAGGCCGTTACCGCGAGGTAACGATTCGCCTGATTCAGTAGGCGACTGCGCCGCGGCCGGTAGCGGCCGCGTGCTGCTGCTCATCTGCCCTGTAACTCGA
The DNA here is from genome assembly GCA_046724905.1 of Actinomycetota bacterium. Classification (GTDB taxonomy): domain Bacteria; phylum Actinomycetota; class Thermoleophilia; order Gaiellales; family Gaiellaceae; genus JBKOXJ01. The sequence continues at coordinate 6,950 of JBKOXJ010000090.1, forward strand.
GCGAACGAGCGGGCCCGAGAACACCGAGCCAAACCCCATCGCCTCGCCCTGCTCGCGGAACCAGCGGAACTCGTCCGGATGCACCCAGCGGTCGATCGGCGCGTGCTTCGCGCTCGGCTGCAGGTACTGCCCGATCGTGACGACGTCGACGCCGTTCGCACGGAGATCGCGCAGCGTGTCGACGACTTCGTCGTTCGTCTCGCCGAGGCCGACGATGATCCCGGACTTCGTCAGCACCGGGTAGTCGGCGACCTCCTTCGCGCGCCGGAGCAGCCGCAGCGCCGTGTCGTACTCGACCTTTGCGCCGCGCATACGCTTGTGCAGGCGGCGGACCGTCTCGATGTTGTGGTTGAAGACGTCCGGCTGCTCGGCGAGCACGACCTGGAGCCCCTCCTCCTCGTAGCCGAGGAAGTCCGGCGTCAGCACCTCGACCGAGACGCCGGGGAGCTTGCGCTTGAGCGCGCGAATCGTCGCCGCGTAGTGGCCCGCACCTTTGTCGGGAAGGTCGTCGCGGTCGACCGAGGTGACGACGACGTGCTTCAGCCCCATCTGCGCAGCCGTCTGGGCGAGCCGCAGCGGCTCGAGCGGGTCCGGCGGGCCGTCGGGCTTCCCGGAGTGGACATAGCAGTAGCGGCAAGCCCTCGTGCATGTGTCGCCGAGGATCTGGAAGGTCGCCGTGCCGCGTCCCCAGCACTCGGCGATGTTCGGGCACCGCGCCTCCTCGCAGATCGTGTGCAGGCTCGCGCCGTGGATCAGCTTGCGGACGTCGAAGTACCGCGAGTCCGCGCTCGGCGCGCGCACCTTCATCCACTCCGGGCGGCGTGGGCGGTCGGCGACGGGCAGTGAGCGTTCCACGGGACGGAGTCTATGCGGAGTACTCGGCCAGCCCGCGGGCCGGAAAGCCGCCGCCGGGCCGTTCGATCATCAGGGTCGTCATCGTCGTGCCGTCGGTCCACAGCCGATGCGGGACGTCGGCCGGCCAGAAGGCTCGCTCGCTCTCGCGCAGCGAATGCGTCTCGTCGCCCACGGAGGTGAGCCCTTCGCCCTCGATGCAGACCACGAGCGTGTCGTTCGGCCCGGGATGCTCGTGGATCGTCGCGTCGGGCCCGAAGCGCAGCATCGCGACGAAGAAGTCGTCCTCGCGGACGAGCACCTTGCCCTCGACGCTCACGCATCCCTCGTACGGCAGCGGGGTCCACTCCGGCCGCGGGACCGGCGCGACGTCGACGCTCACCGCGACGAAAGCTGCGCGTGGACCGGCTGGGGCCAGAGGCCGATGCTGTCGTCCGCGGGCAGGTCCTCGAGCTCGAGGGAGAAGACCCCCGCGATCGCGCCGGCGGCAGCAGGGCGGACATCGTCGAGGCTCAGCGGCCGGCCTGCCTCACGCGCCATCGTCGTGAACGCCGCGTCCTCGAGCCCGCACGCGGTGATCCAGTCGGTGAACGGCGCCGGGTCGAGGTCGACGTTGAGCGCGTAGCCGTGCGTCGTGATCCAGCGGGAGATGTGGACGCCGATCGACGCGATCTTCCGCGGCGGCGGATGGAGCCAGACGCCGGTGAGGCCCTCCATCCGGCGCCCTTCGATCTCGAAGGCGGCGAGCGTTTTGATCAGCGCTTCCTCGAGGTCGCGGCAGTACTTCTTGACGTCGCGGCCGTGGCGGTTGAGGTCGAGGATCGGGTAGCACACGAGCTGACCGGGCCCGTGGTAGGTCGACTTGCCGCCCCGGTCGGTCTCGACGACGTCGACGTCGACACTCTCCGGCACGTGCACTTCGC